>UQNH01000012.1:0-37711 GCA_900542365.1 uncultured Collinsella sp.
CTGGTGATCTCCGCCTTGAGAGGGCGGCGTCCTAAACCGCTAGACGAACGGGCCACATGACATCTGCACTGCCGTGCTGCGAGGAAATATATTACGGGACAAAAAACATCAGCGCAAGAAGAAATTCCAAATTGCCGAAAAAATTGTCGGCAGGTTATGGAACGCGCAGGTCAACTGGTTAGCTAGTTCAAGTTGAGATGAGCCAGGAGGGCTTCGCGGTTGTTGGGGATGTTGTCCTCGATCACGGCGTCGAGGGCAGCGTTGAGAAGCTGCCCCAGCTCCGGCCCCGGCTTCACACCGGCGCGGATCAGGTCGCCGCCGTTAATGGCGAGCATCTTGAGCGTATAGGGCTCCCCCGCCTTCAGCAGCTCGTGCGCCATCGCGCGCATCTCCTCAATCGTCTCGACGTAATAGAAGCACGACGGGGCCTTACCAAGTGTGTCAGCACGCTTAAGATCCATGAGCTCGTCCATCAGACGCGGCGTGTCGACGCCCTCGCCCGAAAGCGCGCGCATCATATTGAGCAGGCAGGAGCGCTCGGGGCGCAGCGGCTTGTCATGGTATTTGATGAGCAGGCACACATCGCGCACCAAATCGTGCGAGAGCGCCAGGCGATCCATAATGACGCGCGCCTTCTTGGCGCCGAGCTCGGGATGACCGTAGAAGTGGCCGCTGCCGGCGTGATCGACCGTAAAGCAATCGGGCTTGGAGACGTCATGCAAAAACGCTGCCCACATTAAGCTCGGCGAAGGCGCCACGCCATCGCACAGCGCCAGCTCCCCTGCCACCGTCAGCACGCGGGCGATATGTTCGTAGACGTTAAACGCATGATAGACACTGCGCTGGTCAAACCCACGAGCCGGCGCAAGCTCGGGCACGGCGGCGCAGATGAGCTCGGGGTAGCGCAGCATCGCGTCTCCCCCGTGGCCGGTCGATAGAATGCCCTCGAGCTCAATACCCACGCGCTCGCGCGCCACGGCATCGAGCAGCGGCGCGCACTCGGCAAGGGCACACTTGGTCTCGGGCTCAATCACAAAGTCCAGGCGGCAGGCAAAACGCACCGCACGCAACATGCGCAGGGCATCCTCGTTAAAGCGGCGCTTGGGATCTCCGACGGCACGAATCAGCTTGCGGTCTAGGTCGCCCTGGCCATCGTAGCGGTCGACAAGGCCGCGCTCGGGATGCCACGCCATGGCATTGACGGTAAAGTCGCGGCGCGCCAGATCGTCCTCAAGCGAAGCGGCGCGCTCCACACTCTGAGGATGACGACCGTCGGTATAGAAGCCGTCCAGGCGATAGGTGGTGACCTCAATGCGCTCGCCATCGCAAATAGCCGTAATGCCGCCAAATTTAATGCCCGACTCAACTACCGCAATGCCGGCGGCCTCGAGTGCCGCCTTGGACTCCAGCCACAGGCCGCTGCAGCACATGTCGACATCGTGGCTGGGGCATCCCATCAGCGCATCACGTACCCAACCACCCACGTACCAAGCCTCAAGACCTGCTGCCTCAAGCGCACGCAGGACACGGATAGAGGCATCGGTCGGCTGCGTACCGTTGAGCGAAACATTGCACATGCCTATGGCCTCCTGCGACTATCAAATTGGCTATCGATTGCGTCTGCAAGAAGTCTAGCAAGAAACAGCCTCCACTGCACACGCAAGTCCGATAAACAAAAACGCATCCGTCCTGGTCTAAGACGGATGCGAAATAATTGAACTATTCAGGCAAGGTGCCGGAACTAGCAAACCTGACGGATTGCAATACCCTTCTGATACTCATCGACCTTGGCGAAGTCGCCCAGACCGGGGCACTCGACCACGTTAGCGCCGGTGGCCATCGAGAGACGCAGGGCGTCCTCGACGCGCTCCGGGGCGTCGTGCCACACGGACAGGAAGGCGGCCAGCGAAGAATCGCCGGCGCACACCGTCGACAGTAGCTTAACCTCAAAAGTACGGTTGGCAAACCAGATGTGCTCGCCGTTGGAGAAGTACGCACCGGCGCCGCCGAGCGTCAGCAGCACGTTCTTAGCGCCCTTGGCGTGCAGCTCGGCCATGGCACCCTTGACGGACTCATCGTCGCCGCCGCTTACCTTAATGCCAAAGATATCGAGCAGCTCGTCGTCATTGGGCTTAATCAGCAGCGGCTCCATGGCAATGAGGTCTGCCAGCTGATGGCTCGAGATATCGAGCACGAACTCGGCCCCCTTGGCCTTGACGCGGCGCAGGACCTCGGCCAGGAAGCCCTCGGAAGTGTTGGGAGGCAGCGAGCCGCTGATGACCAGGCAGGTCATGTCATCGAGCGAATCGATGAGCTCAAACATCTCCCGCTCGTTGGCCTCGTTGATGGCGGCACCGGCGTTGACCATGTTGTACTCGGTGTCGGGGCCGGCGTTGAGGAACACATTGACGCGCGTGATGCCGTCGGTCCACACGGGCTTGACGGGCACGCCCAGGGCCTCGGCGCCCTTAACGATAAACTCGCCCGAGAAACCGGCGAAAAAGCCCAGGATCGTGGTGTCGACGCCGTAGTGGTCGAGCGTAAACGAGACGTTGAGGCCCTTGCCGTTGGGCGTGTAGACGGCGTTGCGGGTACGCGTGACGGTGTTGGCAGCAAGACCGTCGCAGGTGATGTTGTAGTCAATGGCGGGATTTGCAGTGAGCGTGTAAATCATGAATGTTCCTTTCACAAAGCAACGTGTTAATGAAAGTATATTCCACGCATCGGTAAAAGGCTAGGACAACTCGGTGAACGGTGTGGAAGCGATGAAGTACGGAAGGACTCCTCTCCCCCGTGGCGGAACAAAAAGGCGCCCCAGCCGAAACCGGGGCGCCGCATGCGCACGAATATGTCGCGTTTCGATTACTGACGATCGAGCTTGCGGACAGCAACGCGCTTGCTGTACTCGTCAACGTGACCGAAGTCGCCGATGCCGACGGACTCAGCGACGTTGGCGCCGGTGGCCATAGCGAGCTTCATGGCCTCCTCGACGTTGTCGCGATCCCTGTACCACTTGTGCAGGAACGCAGCGAGGGTGCAGTCGCCGGCGCAGACGGAAGAGACCAGCTTGATGTTGAACTCACGCTTGGCGTACCAAATGTCCTCGCCGTTGGAGAAGTAGGCGTCGCCACGGCTACCACGGGTGAGCAGCACGTTCTGAACGCCCGCGTCGTGAGCCATCTTCATGGCAACGCGGACCTCGTCATCAGTGTCGACCGGCACGCCGAAGATAGCCTTCATCTCGTGATGGTTCGGCTTGATGAGCAGCGGCTTCTTGTGAGCGAGCTCCTTGAGCTTGTCGGAGGACAGGTCCAGGACGACATCGGCGCCACGGGCCTGAGCGTGCTCCATGACCTGAGCCAGGAAGTCGGGCGTAGCTTTGGGAGGCACGGAGCCAGAGACGATCAGGCACTCAAGATCGCCCGCGGTGTCCAGGATGTTGTAGAGCTCCTCCTGGTGCTGCGGCGTAATAGGAGCACCGGGGTTGAGGATGCCGTACTCGTGCTGGCCATCGTTGACGTAGGTGTTGATACGCGTGATGCCGTCGGTCCAGACCGGGCGGCACAGGCAACCCAGGTTCATGACCTCCTCGACGATAAACTTGCCCGTGAAGCCAGCGAAGAAGCCGAGCGCGACGGTGTCGACGCCCATCTTCTTAAAGGCGAAGGACACGTCGAGGCCCTTGCCGTTAGCCGTGTAGCTGGCCGAGCCGGTGCGGACGTTCTCATCGGGCTCGAGCGGAGAGCTCGAAACCGTCATGTCGACAGCCGGGTTAGCGGTTAGCGTGTAGAACATTTACAGTACCCCCTGTATATGTGAGGGCCGCGTGATTGGCCCATTCCAACCACGCGGTTACCTCTGATACCAAATTAGCGAGCAGCAGACTCGAGCAGCGCCTTGACCTCGGCGGCAGTGTTGCAGGCGAGTGCCTTCTCGGCGAGCTCGTCACACTCGGCCTTGGTCCACTGGCTGATGGTCTTGCGGGCGCGCAGGATGGACGGAGCGCTCATCGAGAACTCCTCCAGGCCCCAGCTGATCAGCAGCGGCTCAAGCAGCGGATCGGCAGCGGCCTCGCCGCACATGCCGACCATGATACCGGCCTTCACGCCGCTCTCGATGATGTTCTTGAGCGAGCGGAGCACGGCGGGATAGTACACCTGGTACAGGTTGGAGATGGTGTCGTTGCCACGGTCGGCGCACATGGTGTAGCCGATGAGGTCGTTGGTGCCGATAGAGAAGAAGTCGGCGACCTCGGCCAGACGGTCAGCGAGCAGCGAGGCGGCAGGCGTCTCGACCATAATGCCGACCTCGATGTTCTCGTTGAACTTGCGACCCTCTTCGGTCAGCTCGGCCTTGCACTGCTCGACGAGCTCCTTGACGGCCACGACCTCCTCGACGCAGGTGACGAGCGGGATCATGATCTTGACGTCACCAAAGGCGCTGGCGCGCAGCAGGGCGCGGAGCTGAACCTTGTACTGGTCGGGATTGGCCAGGCAGTAACGCACGGCGCGGAAGCCCATGAAGGGGTTCTCTTCCTTGACCATGTGCAGATACGGAATCTCCTTGTCGCCGCCCACATCGAGCGTGCGGATGATGACCGGAGCACCCTTGAGCGCGCTGGCGACCTTACGATAGGCGTTGAACTGCTCCTCCTCGGAAGGAAGCTCAGCAGAGTCCATGAACAGGAACTCGGAGCGGAACAGACCGATAGCCTCGGCGTCGTGATCGAGCGCGTTGGGCACGTCATCGGGGTTACCGATGTTGCAGGCGATGATCTTCTTGATGCCATCGGCAGTCACGGACGGCTTGCCACGGAAGGCCTCGAGGGCTGCCTTCTCGGCAGCGAAGGCCTCGGCCTTGGCGGTGTAGGCAGCGAGCGTCTCCTCGTCGGGATCGGCCTCGACGATACCCTTGCCACCGTCGACGACAACGGTCATACCGTTGCGCAACGCGGTGCAGCTGTTGGAAACCGAAAGGACAGCCGGGATCTCGAGGGCGCGCGCAATGATCGCGGAGTGCGACGTGCGGCCACCGGTCTCGGTGACGATACCGGCAACGTGGGCCTTATCGATCGTGGCGGTCATGGACGGCGTGAGGTCGTGCACGACAACGACGGTATTCTCGGGCAGGACGGAGAGGTCGACGACCTCCTTGCCCAGCAGCTCGGCCAGAATACCGGTGCGGATGTCGGCGATGTCGGCCGCGCGCAGACGGAACATCTCGTCGTCCATGGACAGGAACATGTTCTCGAACATGGTCGAGGTGTCCATGAGCGCCTGCTCGGCGCAGGTGCCGCCGTCAATGGCGGCGTTGATGGCGTCGGTCATGCCCGGGTCCTGAGCCAGGACAATGTGTCCGCTCATGATCTCGGCCTCGGCCTCGCCCACCGTCTCCTTCATGTGGTCGGCCTGAGCCTGGGTCTTCTCGCAGAAGACCGAAAGAGCGGACTGATAGCGCTCCTTCTCTGCTGCCGAATCAGCAACCTCGTGCGGCTCAAACGTCAAGTCGGGATCGACGGCGACCATGACGGTGCCGATACCGATGCCCTCGGAAGCGTTGACTCCCTGATACATTCCCATTCCTCTCTCCGTGTCATGTGATAAAGCGTTTTGCCATATCCATGACAAAAGAGCGCAGCTACCTTACAACAGGTCACTGCGCCCCCAAATATGAACTTAGTTGTTCAACATGCGACCCGTTTGAGTTCTACTCGCCAAGACCGCTCTTGATGAGCTCGATGGCAGCAGCCAGAGCCTCGGCCTCGTCGGCGCCGTCGCACTTGACCTCGACCTCGGTACCGCAGGGGATACCAGCAGCCATGAGGGCCATCGGGGACTTGCCGTTGACCTCCTTCTCGGGGGTGACGACCGTCACGTCACAGGCGTACTTGCCCATGGTGGAGGCGAACAGACCAGCCGGACGCATGTGCAGACCCTGAGGATTAACGAGGGTAGCCTTCTCAGAAACCATAGTTGACTCCTTTTTTGTGTTTAACCCCTGTCATGCATGTGGCAGGAGTCAGATTCACGACGTTGTTTATATTAACTCACATCAAACGGTTTTTCATTGTGTTTCGCACGAATTGTTGGACAGATGTCGTTCGCTGTCCGCTCGCCTGCCGGGCGGGGCGGTTAAGTTTGCTGCTCTACAGTCCTGCGCAAGACGGAAAGCACATTAAGTGCTTTCCTTTGCGTGCGGAACTCGCGACAAACTTAACCGCCCCGCCCGGCAGGCGAGCTGCGGGAACATGCTTCCGTCCAAGAAATATCGTGCAAAAGGAATTCTGGCTGAATTATTGTTCGCGTGGGTGATTCAGTCGATGAGGGCTATTTATGCCCTGTCGGGGACTAAGGAGTGTCCCGGGGTGCCGGCAGGAAAGGAACGTCCCTGAGTGCCGGGTGGTATGAAAAAAGGCGAGGACCCGTAGGGAGTCCTCGCCTTTGTTACAGGGGGCGATGTTATTCGCGTACTGCGGAATTAGACCAGGCGGGCGTTGATCGTCTTGGCGATCTCGGCGGCGTCGGTGGAACCCTTGACGGTGGCACGGAAGTCCTCGTCCATGAGCGCCTCGGCGACCTTGGACAGGATTTTGAGGTGCGTAGTGCCGGCCTGGGCACCGGGGATGAGCAGGGCGATAGCCACGTTGACGGGAGCGCCGTCCATGGTGTCCCAACCGGTCACGCCGGACTCGTCCTTGACGACGATGACGGCAGCCTCGGTAATGGCGTCGGACTTGGCATGCGGGATGGCGAAGCCCTCCATCATGCCCGTGGTGCCCTCGGCCTCGCGGGCCAGGAAGGCGTTCATGACGGCGTCGGCGTCGCTGGCGATACCGGCCTTGACGGCCTGGTTGGAAACGAAGCTCAGAGCCTCGTCACGAGAAGCGAAGTCCTCGGCGACAAAGACATTCTCGACCTTCACGAAGTCGGCAGCCTCGGCCTTGGGGGCCTCGACGGCAGCGGCCTTGGGAGCCTCAACCGGCTTGGCTGCAGGAGCGGCCTTCTGGTTCTTCTCGAAGTCGTACTTCTTGAAGGCCACGAACAGGATGCCACCGACCACAGCGCCGATGAGGATCGCGAGGACCCACAGCGGACCGTTCTCGACAACGGGCAGGACCAGGAAGCCACCGTGAGGCGCCGGGTCGTGAACGTTGAACATAATGGTCAGGATCGAAGCGATAGAGGAACCGAGCATCATGATGGGCATGACGGGCCAGATGTTCTTGGTCATGAACGGAATGGCGCCCTCGGTGATGTGGGTGCAACCAAGGATGAGGTTGACGATACCGGCGTCGTGATCCTCCTGGCTGAAGTACTTCTTGCCGACAACGACGGCGAAGGTGGTGATCAGCGGCGGAACGATGCAAGCGGCGGAGACGGCAGCCATGAAGTTGGTGCCGAAGTTGTAGGTATCGGTGCCAACGCCAGCAGCCAGTGCCTCGGTGAGCATAGCGGTACCGGTGACGTAAGCAGCCTTGTTGACCGGGCCACCCATGTCAAAGGCGCACATGCAGCCGATGGCAAGACCCAGGACAACGGCGCCAGAGGCGGACAGGCCCTTGAGGAAGTCCATCATGGCGGTGTTGATGGCAGCCATGGGGCCGGAAATACCGAGCATGACCAGGCCGACGATAGCCGTCGAGAACAGCGGGTACAGGAAGATGGCCTTGAGGCCGTCCAGGTTCTTGGGCAGACCGGCAAAGACCTTCTCGAGCAGCAGGATGACATAGCCGGCGAGGAAGCCGCCGACGATGCCGCCCAGGAAGCCGAAACCCACGCCGGCGCCACCGGCATCGATCATACCGGTCTCGGCGTTAACAGGCAGGCCCTGGATGGCGATCATACCGGCAACAAAACCGGGGACGAGCGCAGGACGCTTGCCGATGGATTCGGCGATGTAGGCGGAAAGCACCGGAACCATGAGGTTCATGGCGATGCCGCCGATGATCTTGAGCATCGCAGCAAAGCTGTTGTAGTCAGACGCAGTCGAATCGAAAGACGTAATGCCCCACAGGAACGAGACGGCGGTCAGAACACCACCGGCAACGACGAAGACCAGCATATGGCTGACGCCGTTCATAAGGTGCTTATAGATGACGTGGCCGATAGACTCCTTCTCCTCGACCTCGTCCTCGACATCGGCAGCGGCTGCAACCGTGCCGTCGCTCTTGGCGGCGAGCGCGCGGTCAATCAGCTTACCGGCGGCCTCAACAGACAGGGCCTTGGAAACACCAACGGAAACCATGGGCTTGCCGGCGAAACGCTCAGCCTGGACATCCTTATCGGCTGCGACGACAACGGCCTTGGCGCCAGCGATCTCGCTCTTGGTGAGCTCGTTCTCGACACCGACCTGGCCATGGGTCTCGACCTTAATGGTCAGACCGCGCTCGGCAGCTGCCTTCTCTAGCGCCTCCTTCGCCATGAAGGTGTGCGCGATACCGGTCGGGCAACCGGTGGCGGCGATGATGTCAAACTTAGCCATGTGTCCCTCCTTCTTGAGTACTGCGCCCGCAGGCGCTCCCCTACACGCGCGTCCTTGCGCGCTTTTCCACAACTGAAAGATACCAACCTACCGTCCGCGTGAGAAGAGACAAGGCGCAATTCTCCGGTGAAAGGTTCTTTCATAACCGTAAACGGTAAATGAAAGTTTACCATCAACACTTGAAACGACAAGGTGTATCTTGTAATTGAAAATCCCCCTATACTATGACATTACAAACGAGTCCATTTTTCATGCCAACCAGGAGCCATCCATGACCGATAGTAGCAAGAGCGCACTTTCCCTCATTAGTACCCACCAGGGATACAGCGAGTCCGAGCAGCGCATTGTCGACTATATATTGGAGCACCAGTCCGAGGCGCCGCGCCTGACGGCCGCCCAGCTCTCACGAGCCGCCGCCACGTCCGAGGCGACCGTTTCGCGCTTCTGCCGCAAGCTGGGCTTTGGCAGCTTCCGCAGCTTTCAGTTTTCGTTGGCGCGCGACTTGGAGAGTCAGCGCAACGAGGGCCTGACTGACGAAGTCTCGCTCGACAACATGGAGCAGAGCCTTAAGAACATCCTGGCTGCAAAGGTGAGCGAGCTTAATGCGACCATCGACGGGATCGACCACGATACGCTGGCGGCTGTTGTACATGCCCTTAAGTATGCAGGGGTTATTGAGTTTGCGGCTGTGGGCAATACGAACGCAGTCGCGCTCGATGCGACGTTTAAGTTTTCGCAGCTGGGCCTGCGCTGCATGGCGAGCACCATTAGCGAGACATCAATCGGCTTTGCACTCACGTTGCGCCCCGGTGACGTCATCGTGCTCATCTCAAACTCCGGCAAATCGCGCCGACTGAATCGCATGGCAAAAGCAGCTCGCGACTGCGGTGCCACCGTAGTCGTCATCAGCAGCGACAGCAAGTCTCCACTCGCGCGCCTGGCAAACTACACTTTTAATACCGTCAACCACGAGGCGCTGCTGACGACGGGTGACTTTGCGTTCTCCAAGATCAGCGCCACGATGATCATCGAAGTTATCTACAACTTCCTGCTGCCCGAGATTGAAGACGCTCGCGAACATATCAGCTACTACGAGGAGCTCATCCAGCCGGACAAGGTCGTTGAGTAAAACGCGTAGTGGGACAAAAAATTTCAGTCTATTTTGTCCCACCAACACCGCTGATACGACCTAGCCTCGAACTTCTTCGAGCATCTGCTTTGCGTGGGCCAAGCTTGCCTCGGACTGATCGCCGCTCAACATGCGGGCAATCTCGGCGGTACGCGCTTCGCCGGTTACCTCGTCCAAATGCGTCTGGGGAACATCGCCCGGCTCCTTGCTGACAACATAATGCTTGTCGGCCATGACGGCGACTTGCGCCAAGTGGGTTACGACAATCACTTGATGCGTAGCGGCAAGATCGGCCAGCACACCAGCAAGAGCACGAGCCGTGGAGCCGCCGACACCGGCATCGACCTCGTCAAATACCAGTGTGTCGACGCCGTCAGCATTACCCAAGACCACCTTGCTCGCCAGCATGACGCGGCTGAGCTCGCCGCCCGAGGCAATGCGGCGCAGGGGACGCGGCGTCAAGCCGACACCGCTGCGATACAAAAGCTCGTAGCTTGAAGGACCCGCCGGCGTCCACTCGGCGCGTGGAAGATCACGCGACTCCCAAACGAGCTCGGCGCCGCCCATCTCCAGGCGCGCCATTTGGCGGCCAACCTCGTGACAAAAACGCGGAGCAGCGGTATTACGCGCACGCTTGAGTGCCTTGGCGGCAGCGAACAGCTCGCGCTCGGCGCTCCCGAGTGCCTCACGCGCCTTTTTGATCTGTTCATCGCCATCATCGACCAGGGACAGCAGCTCTTGCGAGCGATCGCGCATGGCAAAAACATCGTCCATGGTGGGACCCCACTGACGCAACAGGCCCTTGAGGTCGGAATACCGCTCACGCATGCGAGCGAGCTCGCGCGGGTCGAAGGCGACGCCATCGCGATAGGCACGAAGCTCGTTCGCGCTATCCTCAAGGGAGATGCAGGCATCCGAAAGCGCATCGGCAATGTCGCCCAGTTTGCGATCGACGGTAGCCATGCGCGACAGTTCTGCCACGGCGCCGTTCACGGCATCGAGCGCTCCCCCTTCGGAAGTAAGCGATGCATGGGCATCGTTGGCCGTCGCCACCAGCACCTCGGCATGCTCGGAGCGCGGCAGCAGCTCCTCGAGCTCCTCATACTCACCCGGCTTGGGGTCAACCTCGGCGATACGCTCCAGGGCGAAGCGCGCCTCCTCGACGCGACTCCCCTGCGCTCGCGACGCCTCCTCTACGCGACGGACCTCCTTGGCAGCCGCACGCGACGCCTTAAAGCAGACACGGTACTTTTCCAGCGCCTCGAGCGCAGAGCGACCAGCCCAGGCATCGACCATGGCAACATGATGTGCCGGATCGAGCAGGCGCTGATGTTCATGCTGGCCGCACAGATCCATCATCACGCCGACGCGCTCGGAAAGCTCGCGCACGCTGGCAATGCGACCGTCAATCTTCACGCGGCTGCGGCCCTCGGCAGAAAGGCTACGCTGTACGGTGAACCCCTCCGTGTCGTGCGGACCGTCGAACAGGCGCGCCTCGACGCTCGCCAGCGCCTCGCCCTCGCGCACCGTCGACGAATCCGCGCGCTCGCCCAAAATAAGCTTGAGGGCCGAGAGCAGCGCGGTCTTGCCGGCGCCGGTCTCGCCGGTCAAAACCGTTAGGCCCGCACTCGGAACCAACGTCGCCTCGCGAATGAGTGCAATGTTGGAAACCTGCAGCTCATCGATCATGACGCACTCCGTAGAACACGCGGCTCACGGAGTTATAGAAGCTCTCGGGACCGTAATCGAGAAGCAGCACATCTCCGGGACCGCGACGCACCGCCACGCTCTCAACGGTGCCATCGCAGGTAATAAACTGTCCATCGATAGCGATCGCCGGAACACTCGGACGGTCATCAGACATAAAGATCTCGACGACATCACTCGGCGAGGTCAAAAAAGCGCGAGCCTGAATGGTATGCGGGGCGATGGGCACACAGACCATACCCGTGTAATCGGGGCTGACAATGGGACCGCCGGCGGAAAGCGCATAGCCGGTGGAGCCGGTCGCCGTCGAAACGACGACACCGTCGCCGCGCAGGCGATCGATATGATGGCCGGACACCGTGATGTCAAACTCAACCATATCGGACAGGGGGCCGCGCGTAAGTGCCATATCGTTGAGGGCAAACGTGCGCACGACATCCTTCGTGCCATCGTCGCGCACGGACACGATATCCGCGGCGATGGTGGCGCGGCGGCTCACGTGCAGCTCACCGGACAGAGCATCGCTCACGACCTGCAGAATGTCGCGCTCCTCGGGGCTCGCAGCAGTTAAAAAGCCCAGGTGACCATAGGAAAGACCAAGGATAGGAATCTCGCGATGGTTGAGGATGCGGGCAGCGCGCAGCAACGTACCGTCGCCGCCGAGCGTAATGACCAGATCTGAGCCATCAATATCAGGCGTGCTTTGAATCTTCGATCGCTGGTCGGCAGCCCATGCGACCTCGTAGCCCTGGCGCGAAAGCCAAAGCTCGAGCATCAGGCCGCTCTCGACCGCCTCTTGCTTGTAGTAATTGGGAACCAGAAAGACCTTCATAGCGTTGCAGCTTTCTCGCTCAAAGCCGATACCTGGGATTGCAGCTCATCGTCGGTGCGTTCACCAGGGGCAAACCTTGTGCCGTACAGGAAAAACTCAACGTTGCCCTTAGCGCCATGGATGGGCGACACGCACACGTCAAGCGGGAACAGGCCCTTGGCGGCAAAAAGCTCAATCGCCGCCACGAGCGTATCGCGGCGGACGGCGGGGTCGGTCACGATACCGCGCTCGCCCACCAGCGCAGCCGGCGCCTCAAACTGGGGCTTTACGAGCGTGCAGAACGAACCCGAAGGCTTCAGGCACGCCAGCACGGCGTCGACGATATTCGCGATGCCGGTAAACGAGACATCACATACAGCCAGGTCGATGGCACCGGCATAGCCAAGCTCAGGCAGCTGCGTCACGTTTGTGCGCTCATGCAGCGTCACGCGATCATCCTGACGCAACGACCAATCGAACTGGGCGCGACCCACGTCCACCGAGACAACGGTCGCAGCTCCGCGCTTGAGCAGGCAATCGGTAAAGCCGCCGGTAGAGCAGCCCACATCCAGACAGCTAAGGCCCGTCGGATTGATGCCAAACGCATCAAGCGCGCCTTCGAGCTTAAGACCGCCGCGGCCAACATAGGGAATGCGCCCCTTCACGTGCAGTGGCAGACCCGGAATCACCTTAAGGCCCGGCGAAGTCAAGCGCTCGCCGCCACTCGAGACCAATCCGGCCATAAGAGTGCGAAGGGCATCCGCGCGATCGGCGCAGATGCCCTGTGAAATCAGTTCGTCATCAAGACGCACGCGTTTCATGAATGCCATCAACCATTCGTATCCGGAGATGCGGCCTAGCTATCCTGGGATTCGTTTGCCGCATCCTCATCGTATTCCTGCTCGAGCTTATCGGCCTCACGCGGCGTCAGCTCAAACTTGTCGACCATATCGACCGCGCGGGAGCCCAGCTCAATCGCTTCGTCAAACAGATCGAGTGAACGCTCCAAGGACGTATCCTTGGAGCGAACGGTAGCGATGATCTGGTCCAGACGGTCCGAAATCTCGTCAAAGTTGCGGACAGAACCCTCTGGCATGGCTACTCCTCGACGGAGTCGGCCTCGACGGCCTCAGCAGCGTCCACATCCTCGGCAAGTACACCGGCGGTAGCCTGAGCGGCAGCGACCTTGGCGGCAGCCTCAGCAGCCTGGGCCTCCTCGCGAGCGCGATCCTCGGCCAGCAGTTCCTGGTACAGGTCCTCGCCCGGCAACTCCTCGCTGCGCGCGATCTTGCCCAGCACGCCGTTGACGAACGACGCGGACTGGTCGGTGCCATAGGCCTTGGCAAGTTCGACGGCCTCGTTGATCACGATAGCGTCCGAGACCTCTTCGTCGGTGAGGAAGCGCATCTCGTAGACGGCGATACGCAGCAGATTGCGGTCGGCGCCGGGCATGCGCATAAGATCCCAGTTCTTGGCGACGGCGCGCAGGGCACAGTCGATGCGATCGATATGCTCGTAGGCACCGCGGCACAGCTCCAGCGCATAGGGGTCGAGGGGGCCCTTCGAGATCAGGAAATCGCCCTCGAGGACGCGCTCGAGCGGGCTGTCCGTGGCCTCGGCCTGGAACAGCAGCTGCAGCGCCTGACTGCGGGCAAGCGTACGCCCGCGATAAACCTTAAGGCTCAAAGGTTACTCCTTGGGGA
Source organism: uncultured Collinsella sp. (assembly GCA_900542365.1). Classification (GTDB taxonomy): domain Bacteria; phylum Actinomycetota; class Coriobacteriia; order Coriobacteriales; family Coriobacteriaceae; genus Collinsella. The sequence goes on from UQNH01000012.1 coordinate 13,832, forward strand.
AAACGAGGCCGTCGATGCAAACGTCAACGCGCTCGACCTCAACGCCCACCTGGGCATCGATGGCAGCGACCACGGCAGCGCGAACGGCCTCGGCGAGTTTCTTGAACGGATAGCCAAAGAACACCACAACGCGCACGGTGAGTGCGAGCTTGTCGCCGACGACCTCGGTCTCGACCGCCGGCTCGGAAGCCGGGGCCTTGGACGAGAGCATCATGGAGACAAGGTTGGTGGCAAGGTCCTTGACGCCAACGGAGGCGATGCCCTCGACATCGGACACGGCGCGCGAGACGATGGCGGTCAGAACATCGGGCGAAATGCCGATGCCGTCAATCTTGATTTCCTGGGGCATGAGTCCTCCTAGAAGAGTTGGTTGCTAGACGCGGGAGACGAACTTGCCGTCGCGGGTGTCAACCTTGATGACCTCGCCCTCGTTGAGGTACATGGGGACCTGGATGACAGCGCCGGTGTCGATCGTGGCCGGCTTGGTGGAACCCTGGACGGTGTCGCCCTTAAAGCCCGGGTCGGTCTGGACGATGGTGGTCTCGATGAACATCGGCGGAGTCACGCCCATGAGCTCATCGTCGGCGAAGAGCAGCTGGCAGATGTCGTTCTCGCGCAGCCACTTGGAGTTCTCGCCCACCATGTCCTCGGGAACGGGAACCTGCTCATAGGATTCGTTGTCCATGAAGATGTAGTCGGTGCCATCGTTGTAGAGGTACTGGAACTCACGGGTGGTGAGCATGACGCTCTCGAACTTGGTGCCGGCGTTGCAGGTGTTCTCGACGACGCGGCCGCTCTTGATGTCGCGGGTCTTGTAGCGCACAAACGCGCCGCCCTTGCCCGGCTTGACATGCTGGAACTCGACGATGGTGTAGACCTTGTCCTTAATGCGGAGACCGAGGCCGTTCTTGAAGTCGGCGGTAGAAATGGTAGGCATAGCGACCTTTCTTGTTATGGGCAGAACGCACAAGCGTCCAAATTACATACGAGCGAAATTATACACTTGCAGACGGCGCCTGCAGCGAGCGCATAAAAAGAGAACGCGGGGCGTCCGAATTGCTCCGGAGGCCCCGCCCCAAAAATCTATCGAAATGGGCTAGCAATCGATGACGTGAAGGTCATGCGGCGTCTTGGTGAAGGGCTCGTAGCCGTTCTCGGTGACCACGCCGTAGTCCTCCAGGCGCACACCGCCCACGCCGGGCAGGTAGACGCCGGGCTCCATGGTGATAACCGAGCCGACCTCGATGATATTCTTGCTGCGGTTGAAGTTGGGCAGCTCGTGGATGTCAATGCCCACGCCGTGGCCCAGACCATGGTTGTAGTAATCGCCATAGCCGGCATCGCCAATGATCTTCTTGGAAAGCTTGAAAATGTCGTTGCCCTCGACGCCCGGATGGATGGCGGCGACGCACTCCTCGTGCGCACGGCGCACGAGCGCGTACAAGTCGAGCTGCTCCTGCGTGGGCTCGCCCATCACGACGGTACGCGTCATATCGGAGCGATAGTCGCAGTAGCCCGCGCCGTAATCCATGAGAACGAAGTCGCCCTTCTCGATCACGCGGTCGCTCGGGACGGCATGCGGGTTGGCGGTATTGGGGCCGCTCGCCACGATGGAGCCGAAGGCCAAGCTGTCGGCGCCGTTGGCGAACATAAAGTTCTCGAGCTCGTTGCGAACCTGCTTCTCGGTCATGCCGGGTTTAATAAATCCGAGCATGTGCTGGAAGGCGGCGTCGGTAATCGACTGCGCATGGCGCATGAGCTCGATCTCCTCGGCGTCCTTGATGGCGCGCATCTTGCGAATGTCATCATGCATCAGCGGCAGCATGCAGGCGACGGAACGATCCTCAAGGCCACGCTGAATACCCTGGTAGAAGTTAATCTGCATGTCGTCCTCGACAGCGCAGACGCGGCACTTGTTGGCCGCGATCTTGCCGGCGACCCAACCGGGGATGGTGCCTTCGTCCATGTCGTAGACCCAGGGGCTGCCGGCAGGCGTGTTCTCCTCAAAGCTGTTGAGGTAGCGCGAGTCGGTATGGAACAGGCACTGGTCAGCCGTAATAAACGCAGCGTGCGGGAACTCGAAGGTGTAATCGAAGACGCCCTTCACGCCCGTGAGCCAACGAAGGTTGGCCTCGTCGCGCACCACGATAGCATCGTAGCCGCGCTCAGCCATCAGGGCACGGACACGCTCGATACGACCGGCAGGACCGGCAGCAAACTCAGACATGCAGATTCCTTTCTTGTTGTCTCCATAAAGACGGGACGGGTCTCAACCGAACGATGGAATCGCATGCAATCCGCAACCGATTGAAAACCCGCCCCTCAACATGATACGAAAGACGATGGATGTCAATAAATCTTAGAGAAGTTCTTTGCGAGAAGCCAAGTAGGCGTGAGCATGGCGGTCGAGAACCTCGTCCTCAACGCTCGTTAAACGAATGGCGCCGAGTGCCGCGGGCAGCGGCAACATGCTGCGGTTCGAGCGGACAAACTGCTGCCTGCGGAACTCCTCGATATATGCAGCAGGCTCCAGATCGAAGGCAAGCTCCTCGATACCAAAGTCCTCCAGGCAGTCATCGACCTCAAAGACGTAATCGATATCGAAGTCGCAGGCATCGTGTGCTAGGCGCGCCTCAAAGCGCATGCCCTCGGACAACAGCTGGTAGGCAGGCACCTGCGAAGCGGCATCGCCCAAGCAGGCGCGCAGGGTACGCTCCCCCGTCTTGCCAAAATCGAGCGCATGGCGGGCGCTGGGATTCGTAGCCATCAGTACGTCCTTGCGGGCAGTCTGAGACCACTGAACGGCATTGACGAGCGCGACCTCCTCGCCCGCGAGAATCTCGGGAACGGTCTCGGTAAACTGATTCCAGCGGGACTTGCTGCTCGAAAGCATGGTGCCAACAAGTACCGCATAGCCGAGCTTGAGGTCCTCGGGGTCCGCCTCGCGAACAAGGTCGAGGTCACACACGACCAAGCCCGGCTCGGGACGGAACGCGATAGCGGGAAGCGCATGCGCGGACGAGGCGACGAGGGGCTTCATGGTCGTCGCGACCGTGAGCATGGCGTCGAACGTCGTCGGCAGCAAGGCGCACTCGGTGCGACCGCACCACTGATTGGCACACCAGCAAACGACCGAGCAGGTCGCCGTGTCGCCGACAGCGACAACGAGATCGTCGCAGGTAATGCCGTTAGCCGACAGGGCGCCAAAGACGGTATCGGCATCGGCAAGCGTAGCACCAGCAGGTGAAACCTCGAGGACGAGCAGCGACACGGCAAAACCGGCGTCAACCAGCGCATGCTCGACAGCCTCGCCAAAACGCTCGGATGTGGCGTCGTTCCAAACCACCATCGCGCGCTTAGGCTTGCCCACAGCCGAGGCAAACATGCGCGACAGTTCCTCGAACGCGCCCAATCCGACGCGGACATCGACACTGCGGTTTTGGAAATTGATAAGTTGGCGGCGAATCATAGCAGTCCACGCTCCAAAAGCATCTCGGCACAAAGGTAGGAAACGTCCTCGAAGGACTTGTTGCGAATATCAAGGGTAATATCGGCGGCTTGGCGATACAGCGGACGGCGATGCTCAAACAGGCGCGCAGCATGCTCGGGCGAGCGGAAATCGGGCCGGGTATCAGAACGGCGAATCTGGCGCAACGAGTCCTCAAAGTCGCCTTCGAGGTACACGCATGTACCCATCTCGTGCATCAGTTCAATGTTCACCGGCGTCTCGACGATGCCACCCCCGCACGACACCAGCAGGCTGCGCTCGCTTTGAAGCGAACGGAGTGCCGAGGTCTCGAGCTCGCGAAAACGGTCCTCGCCCTCGGTCTCAAATATCTCGGTCACCGACTTGCCACATCGACGCACAACCAAACGATCGGTATCGATAAAACGCCGCTTGAACATAGTGCCGACGTTGCGCGCTAGCGTCGATTTGCCCGCGCCCAAAAAGCCGATAAAGAAAATATGGTCGCAGCCGTGTTTGATGTGCTGAGACATGGCGAAACCTATTCCTCGCAGGGAAGGTCGCGCAGGGCCCGGCGCTCAAAGATACGGAAGATCTGCGTGTACCACAGGTCCTGGGTTGCCTGCGGCTTGACCAGAATAGTGTCAACGCCGGCAAAATTACCGCTCCACACGTCCGTGTACAGCTGATCGCCGATCAGCACCGCCTCGTCTGTCGTGGCGCCGAGGCGCTTAAGACCCGCCTTCAAGGCAAACGGGGCGGGCTTCATGGCGTGGCTAATGGCCTCGAGTCCCAGCTCGCGTGCAGAGCTCATGACCTGGTCGCGATGCCAGTTGTTGGACACCATGCACAGCTTAAAGCCTTTGGCGCGGGCGGCGTCGAGCCAAGCGGAAACCGCAGTGGGAACCTGCTCGGTGTCGCGCGGCACCAGAGTGTTATCGCGATCGAGCAGAATGGCGCGTTTGCCGTCGGCCCACAGGGTATCAAGGTCGATGCGATCGACCGAGGCAACGTATCGTTTGGGGTTAAAAATCCTCATGCTAATTCCAAGACTGTTGATGCTCTTCGTAGGTTTGCGAGAAGTACTCCTCGTCCTGCGTAATGTAGAAATACAGGTCATCGGAGTCGGTCGGCTCAAGCGTGGCCTTGAGTGCCTCGAGCGACGGAGAGCAGATGGGCGTGGGTGGCAGGCCCTCGTGCTTATAGGTGTTATACGGGCTATCGCTCTGCAGGTCGTCGGCGGTAACCTCGCCACCGGTGACATACATCATGGTCGCATCGCTGTTGAGATAGCGCAGACCGTCGAGCTTGCCGGCAAGGCGGTTGTAGAAGACCGAGGCCACGTGCGCACGTTGATCGGCGTTGAGGCCCTCGCGCTCAACGATCGAGGCCAAGTTAACGATGTCGTAGTCGGACATCTCCACACCGTAGCGCTCCTTGATCTTGGCTTCGCAGCTCGCAAAGTCAAGCGACTTGTACTCAGTCTTAAACTGATCGAGCATGGCGCGAATCACGTCATCGGCCGTCGGCGAATCACCCAACGAATAGGTCTTGGGGAACAAGAAACCCTCGAGCGAATCGTTGGCGGCGCCCTTAAGGAAGCTATAGTCGTCAACGTAATTGGAGGCCTTGGCCTGGTTGAGGAAGTCTTCCTTAGAGATGCTGTCGTAGGCCTGGGCCACGCGGTCGGCGACTTGATCGACTGTCAGACCCTCAGGGATAGTCAGCGCATTGGAGCCCGCGTTGGGGCCTTCCATGAGCTGCTGAACAACCTTGGTCGCATCCATGAGTGTGGTGAACGAATAAGTACCAGGCTTGAGCGACATATCGGCGTTGAGCTTTTTCACCGCCGCGTAGTAATCCTTGGGATTTTCGACGATATGGTTCTCGGAGAGAATCGAGGCGATCGCATCGCCCGAAGCACCGTCGGGAATGGTCACCGTAACCTGCTGACCAGCCGTGACCTTCGTATCCTCACCGGCAAAGAAGCCCTTGACGGCAGGCACGACAAAGAAAGCGATAGTAGCAAGCGCGATTACGGCCACCACAACGCCGATGATCATAGGCACCGGGGAGCTTTTCTTTTGGGAACCGCGACGAGCATGCGTGTTGTAGCTCGAACGGGTCGCCGGAGCAACGCCATGCGTGCCGCGAGCGTGATGAGAATGCGATTGCGGGGCCTGCGTTCGCTGGGTAGGTACCTGCTGCTTAAAGCGGGTACCGCCTGCAGGCTGGGCCGTACGAGCAGTGGGCTGCTGAGCCGCGTGAGAGGCCGGATGCTGAACCGAATGAGCAGAAGGCTGCTGACCCGTCCGTTGAACAGGTTGGGCCGAACGGGAGGAGGACTGCACCGGGCGCGCAGCAGGCTGAGCTGCGCGCTGGGTCGGCTGTGCCGGACGCTGGCCAGGCTGGGCAGGGCGTGGCGTAGGTTGCCCCTGGCGATTCGGCTGGCGCGGATCGGAAGCGCTAGGCATGCGAAACCTCCTCGTTTTTGCGATCGAGCCACGTCTGCAAGAACAGGCTGGCGGCGATCATGTCAATCTTGCCCCTCATCTGCTTTTCGTTGAGTCCCTGCTCGCGCAGGATACGCTTTGCCTCTTGCGAGGACAGGCGCTCATCCTCAAACTCAAGCGGAAGATCGAGCTCTTGGGCAATCTTTTGCGCAACGGCGGCAACGCGCTCGGCCTGGGGGCCGGGCTCACCGGCCATGGTCAAGGGACGTCCGCTTACCAGGATATCGGGCTCATAGTCCTCAACCAGGTAACGGAACGTCTTGGCCATGCCAGTGACCTCGGCAGCCGGGAGCACCTTGACGGGCATTGCCATCTTGCCATCACGGCTCGAGACGGCAATGCCAATCCGGGTCTCCCCTATGTCCAGCGCGAGCGCGACCACAGCGACTACTTAAGCGCCGAGCGCGGTCTTGGCAGCCGCGAGGGCATCGGCGATACCGGCAGCGTTCTTGCCGCCAGCCTGGGCCATGTTGGGACGACCGCCACCGCGACCGTCGACCAGGCCCGCGATCTGCTTGATCACGTTACCGGCGTGGAAACCGGCCTTGACGGCGTCATCGGAGCCGGCGGCGAGCAGGGCCGGGGTGCCCTTTTCGGTCACGCTAGCGACGACGCAGGCGACGGGGCCGGCGACCTTCTGGTGCACGGTATCCCACACATTGCGCAGGTCGGCAGCCTCAAGGCCCTGGAGCTCAGCGACAACGAGCTTGTAGCCATTCAGCTCGACAGCGCCTTCGATGGCGCTGGAAATCGCATCGGAGGAGCCACCGGTGAGTGCCTTCTTGAGCTTGTTGGAAGTCTCGCGCAGCTCGACCTGCAGGTTCTCCACGCGGGCGGGAACCTCGTCAACACGGCACTTGAGCGCAGCGGCAGCGGCGTCAACGAGCGCCAGGCGGTCGGCCATGTAGTCGAGAGCGCCCTTGGAGGTCACGGCCTCGATACGGCGGACATTCGAGCCCGTGGAGGACTCGGAGATGATCTTGAACAGGCCGATCTCGGCGGTGTTGGCGGCATGCGTACCACCGCAGAGCTCACGGGAGAACGGCTGATCCTCGGCGCCCACGGAGACGACGCGGACGACGTCGCCGTACTTCTCGCCAAACAGAGCGACAGCACCCGCGGCCTTAGCCTCGTCGATGCCCATGACGCGGGTCACGACCGGCTTGGAAGCGAAGATCTGCTGGTTGACCAGGTCCTCAACAGCCTTGAGCTGCTCGGAGGACAGGGCCTCGAAGTGCGTGAAGTCAAAGCGCAGGTGCTCGGGCGTCACCAACGAGCCAGCCTGGGAGACATGCTCGCCCAGGACCTGCTTAAGCGCGGCGTCGAGCAGGTGCGTGGCAGTGTGGTTGCGGCGCAGGAAGCCACGGCGCTCGGCGTCGAGCGCGGCGGTCACGGTAGCACCGACGGTCAGTGTGCCCTCGGCAACGTGCGCGACGTGAGCATACAGGCCATTGTGGTTCTTGGTGTCGGCAACAGTCAGCGCAACGCCCTCGGCGGAAAGCTCACCGGCGTCGCCCTGCTGGCCACCCATCTCGGCATAGAACGGGGTGCGGTCGAGCACGACCTCGACGTCCTCGCCCGCAGCGGCGGACTCGACGGACTCGCCGTTGCGCACGATGGCGACAACCTTGGCGCCATCGATGACGTCGTTGTCATAGCCGTCGAACTCGGTCGCGGCAACCTTGTCGGAAAGCTCGACCCACACGTCGTTGAAGCTGCCCCAGGCATCGCCCTTGGCGTTGGCGCGGGCGCGGGCCTTCTGGTCCTCCATGCAAGCGGTAAAGCCATCCATGTCGACGTCGTGACCGGCGGTGCCGGCGATCTCGACAGTCAGGTCAATGGGGAAACCAAAGGTGTCGTGCAGCTTAAAGGCGACGTCGCCCGGAAGGACAGCACCCTCGGCGAGCGCGGCCAGGGCCTCGTCCAGGTAAACGCGGCCGTTGTCGAGCGTCGTTGAGAAACGCTCCTCCTCGGAGGCGACGATGCCCTTAACGAGCGCGACGTTCTTGAGCAGCTCGGGGTAAGCCTCGCCCATCTGAGCGTTGACCTCGTCGATAAACTTAGTCAGGAAGGCGCCCTCGATGCCCAGCAGACGACCGTGGAACACGGCACGGCGGAGCAGGCGGCGAAGGACGTACTCGCGACCCTCGTTGCCGGGCAGGATGCCATCCGAAATCATGAAGTCGACGGCACGGGAGTGGTCGGCGATGATGCGCAGGGAGCGGCTGGCACCGGAGTAATCGTCGGCGTCATAGGTCTTGCCGCTGATCTCCTCGCCGAGTTTGATGAGATGCTGCATCAGATCGCCGTCGTAGTTAGCGGTCTTGTGCTGCATGATGGCGGCCATGCGCTCCAGACCCATGCCCGTATCGAGGTTGCGGTGCGGCAGCTCCGGCATGGAGCCATCCTCCTGGCGGTCGTACTGGGTAAACACGAGGTTCCAGAACTCAAGGAAGCGGTCGCAGTCGCAGCCGGGCTTGCAGTCGGGGCTGCCGCAACCGACCTCCTTGCCCATGTCAAAGTAGATCTCGGAGCACGGACCGCAGGGGCCGGTGGGGCCAGCGGCCCAGAAGTTGTCATCCTCGCCCAGACGAGAGATGTGATCCTCGGAAACGCCCAGAGAGCGCCACACGTCGTGAGTCTCGTCGTCCTCGGTAAAGACGGTGAAGTACAGGCGGTCGAGCGGAAGCTTAAACTCCTTGGTGATGAGCTCAAAGGCCCAAGCGCAGGCCTGCTGCTTTGAGACGCCGCCAAAGGAGAAGTCGCCGAGCATCTCAAAGAAGGACAGGTGACGGCCGTCCTCACCGATGCAATCGATGTCGTTGGTGCGGACGCACTTCTGGCAGGAGATCGCGCCGATCTCCTTCATGGTCTTCTTGCCCTGGTAGTACTCCTTAAACTGATTCATGCCGGCGTTGGCAAGCAGCAGCGAAGGATCGTCGGGGACGAGGGACGAAGAAGGGTAGAGCTTAAGACCGCGCTCCTCAAAGAAATTGAGGAACTTAGAGCGGATCTCGGCCGTAGTCATTGACGGGTAGTCAGCACTCATAGAGGGAATCTCCTCGGTTTCACATCGAAACAGTTCAAACGTAACGATATTACCATCCCACCGCGCAAGTGCAAAAAAGAGGGCCGGCACAATGCCGGCCCTTCAGCGAAATTGCATGTTAGCGCGTATGAATGTTAACGCGAATTACCCCGCTACTTGTCGTCATCGTCCATGGAACCGTCGATGCCGGTTTTGGTGTCGTCATCCGTGTTGGAATCGTCATCCTTGGCGAAGGGGTTCTTGAAAAAGCCTGCCGCATCGGGCTGCAGGTCCGAAAGCTTGATCCAAGGATTATCGAGCTCGGGCTTGGGCATAGCTTTAGCCTCGGGCGCAGTCTCGTTACCGATGAGCTCGGACTCATAGATGAACGTATCGTCCCCAAGCGCGTCGTAGGCGGCGACCGGGTTGCCCTCGGCATCGCGATACGGCGTGCCCTTAAACACAGCGCCGTCATAGGCCACAAGTTGGCGGCCGGTCTCATTCTCGAAGTAGTACACGAAGATACCTTTGAGGGCCGCACACAGCGGGATAGCAATAATCATGCCGATGGGGCCCATGAGTGCCGAGCCAATAACGAGCGCCGTGAGGCTCATGATGGGATGCACCTGCACCGAGCTCCGCATGACCTTAGGCGAAATCACGTTATCGGTGACGTTTTGCGCAACCATCGTCACGATGAGCGTCCACAACGCCAACATGGGACTGAACATGAAACCGAGCACTGTGGCGATTGCCGCGCTCACCCAGGGGCCGACGACCGGAACCAAATGCATGATGCCGGTAAAGATAGCCATGAGCGCCGCATACGGATGGCCGATAATCATAAAACCGATAAAAGCGAGGAAACCACCGCAGATGGACGTCACGACCATACCGCGCATGTAGCCGCCGACAGAGCGAGAAAGGATGGCGACCATAAAGTGGTACGAGGTCTCCTTCTCCTGACCGATGATGGTGCAAATCTCGTGGTGCATGCGAGGGTAGTCGCAAGCCATCCAGTAGGCAAGCACCAGACCAAGGAAGATCACGAACAGCTGCGAGGCCGTATTGGTGATGAGCGGGAACACACCGCGGCCAAGCTCGGCAGCGATCTGAGACACATACTTCGATGCCACGGTAACCAGCGACGAAAGATTATCGTCCAAATACTCCATGAGCGGCGTGTTGTTGAGCGTCTTGACATGCGAGACCATCTCGTTGAGGTCGCCACCCGCAACACGAAGCTGCTCAGGCAGACGGCTCAGGACTTCCATGATCTGACCAAAGAGAATCGGCGACAAGATGCAAACGACACCGACGAGTACGGCAACAACAACAATAAGCGCGATAAGCGAACCGATGCCGCGATTCACGCCATGGTGCTCGAGCCAGTTGGTGATCGGGGACATCACAAAAGCAATGATGGAGCCAACGGCAAGGAACTCAATAACCGGTGCCAGGATGCCCATAAGGTTAAAGATGACAGCAGCAATAACAATGCAGCCGACAACAGCCCAAATGCGCAGTGTCAGAATGCGGGTGTCGCGCAGCGCGCGATCGGTTTGTTGGGGATGCTCACTCATGAACGAACCATCACTCCGTCGGGGTCGATCTTATCCTGAATCTTCTTGAGGGTGCGGCGCAGCAGGCGCGAGACCTGCACCTGCGAGATGCCCAGCTTCTTGGCGATCTCGATCTGGGTCATGCCCTTCACAAAGCGCAGCTCGATAACCTCACGCTCGCGCGGCGAGAAATCGCGGATGGCTTCCTCGATCACCAGGCGGTCATCGGTAAAGTCGAGCTCGTTGTCGTCGTCGGCGTAACGGTCAAGAATCGAGGGCGCATCGTCGGAATCGGACGCTCCGGGAGCCTCGATGGGCACCGACGTATAGGCCGACGACGATTCCATGGCCTCCAGGACCTCGTCGACGGTCACGTCCAGGTACTCAGCGATTTCTTCGACCTTGGGCGAGCGCTGCAACTCGTTGGTAAGCTTGTCGGTAGCCTGGTTAACCTTGGCAGAAAGCTCCTGCAGGCGACGAGGCACGCGCACGCTCCAGCCCTTGTCACGGAAGTGACGCTTGATCTCGCCCAAGATGGTGGGCGTGGCAAACGTGGTGAACTCGAGTCCGCGCTCAGGGTCAAAGCGGTCGATTGCCTTGAGCAGGCCCAAATAGCCAACCTGCATCAGGTCGTCGAGCGGCTCGCCGCGATTCTTAAATTTGTTGGCAAGGAACCTTACCAGGTTCATATGGGACATGACGAGCTGCTCGCGGGCGTCCGGATCACCGGTCTCCTTGTAGCGACGAAACAGCTCGCGGGTTTTCTCCTTGTCCCAAGCGGTCTTGCCGCTCCGGGAACGTTCGGTCATATTAGATATCCGCCTTGAGATCGAGGGAAAGCGTCAGGGGCGCCGCAGTCTTTTCGTAGGAATCGCACACGCTCGCGAGGATGAGCTCGGCATACACCGCAGCCTGGTCGTTTTCATCAACCGTAGCCTGGTCTCCAAAGGTAATAGTCATGCCAACGTGAGTCTCATCGACATCGAATTTGATGGTGATGTCGTCGCAGTCGACCGCGGTGCACCCAAAGATGAAAGCCTCCTCGGCAGCCATGCGGATGTCCTCGATGCGATCGACAGACATGGAGCACAGGGCACCAACGTTGGCTGCCGTCATGCGCACAAGGCGAGCGAGACGCGGGTCGCCGGCAACGGTCAGCGTGATGGGGCAGGTTGCTTCGCTACTCATCGCAGGACTCCTCAGAGGACTCGGCGGGCGTATAGGTGTAATACTGAGCCGGCTTGGCTGCGGGCTTCTGAGCCGCATCCGCACCATCGGCGGCCTCGTCCTCAGCCTCACCGATCAGAACGCGCTCGGTAGGCTGCTCGGCCTCGGCGGCGGCAGCGGCTAGCTTACGATCGGCGTCGGCTGCAGGAGCCTTCACCTTATTGAAGAGCTTCTGCACGGCGCCGGCCGCAGAATCTGTCACGCTCGATACGGCATTGCTGGCCTCGGCCATACTGCCCGTGACCTCGGAGATGTCGCGAACTACCGCCTCAACCTCAACGAGGTTGGACGTCAGGGCGTCAATGGCAGTCTTGCTCGACTTGAGGAGCGGCTCCATCTGGGCAAGTGCCGGCGTAAGCTCGTCAACGGCACCATCAAGCTTTGCCACCACGGGCTGCGCCTCGGCAATCGTATTATTGAGGTCGGTTACCGTCTTGTCGAGCGAGTCGACAACGGTGCGGGTTTTACGCAGGGTGAGCGCAAGCTCAACGATAGCCCACACGCCGGCAACGGCGAGCAGCAGCAAGGCGATTTGAATGGGACTCATACAAGCCTCCCAAAGGAATCGAAATACAAACGCTTTCCATGGTACCCCAAAGGGGACCGAACATGCCAAGAGCAGCAACGTGGGACAAAATTATCAGCAGCTACTTCGGTGCATTCCCGCTGCGGTCGCGTTCGCTTTGCTCTACGCGCCATTCTTCCCAACCGCGGCCGGCAGGCTGCCAAAATGCACCGCGTTCTAAGCCTTCGGGCAAATAGCGCTGGTCGACCCAGCCTTCGGGATAATCGTGCGGATACTTATACACACCGTATTCATCGCTGCCCGGGCGATGGCGATCGCGTAGATAACTCGGCACCTCGCGAAGCCCACTAGAATGGATATCGGCCAGCGCCGCATCGATTGAAGCCTCACACGCGTTGGATTTAGGCGCCAAGCACACATAGAGTGCAGCCTGAGCCAGGTTAATGCGGCACTCGGGATAGCCAATGACCTCGGCAGACTTAAACGCGGCATGCGCCACCAAAAGCGCCTGCGGATCGGCGTTGCCAACATCCTCAGAAGCCTGAATCATAATACGGCGTGCAATAAACTTAGGATCCTCCCCTGCATCGATCATGCGCGCGAGCCAATAAATGGTGGCATCGGGGTCGCTGCCGCGCATGGACTTAATGAACGCACTGATAATGTCGTAGTGCATGTCACCGTTTTTGTCATACGAAAACCCACGGCGCGGATTGGCGATCTTCACATCGTCGACCGTGATAGGATACCGCTCCCCCGCCGCCGGAGCCGGCGTCCCCTCGGTATCGGGACGCGTGACGGCAATCTCGCTCGCCAACTCAAGCGTCGTCAGGGCCGAGCGTGCATCACCCGCTGCCAGCGTGCAAATGGTCTTGACCGTATCATCATCGGCCGAGAATTTGCCGTTCAGGCCCTGAGGTGCCTCGAGCGCACGCTCGATAAGCATGGCGATATCCTCATCCTTTAAATGCTCAAACTCCACGACTCGACCACGTGAGAGCAGCGCCGAGTTGACCTCGAAGTACGGATTCTCCGTCGTAGCGCCAATCATAATGACGGTACGGTTCTCAACTGCATGCAGCAGGGCATCCTGCTGCGACTTAGAGAAGCGGTGAATCTCATCGATGAATAGAATGGTGCGGCGGTCGTACGTATTCAGGCGCGTCTTGGCCTCGTCAATCACGCGGCGCAAGTCCTTTACGGTGCCCGTCACGGCGCTGACCTCGACAAACTCGCTCTTGGTATGGTTGGCGATAATGTGGGCCAGCGTCGTCTTACCCGTACCGGCCGGCCCGTACAGAATCACGCTCGAAAGCACGTCGTGCTCGATCGCGGCACGCAACCATGAGCCCTTACCGACGGCCTTTTGCTGGCCCACATACTCGTCGAGCGAATTGGGGCGCATGCGCACCGCAAGCGGCGCATTCTGAAAGGAACGCTCGCGCGTCGAAGCAGAAAAAAGGTCGTCCATAGCCATCCCGTGCATCAATCAAAAACGTTTTCCACAAACAGTATACCGAATAAATACGAACTACCGTTCGTTAATATAGGTACGGTGCGGAAACTTTAGACCCGGGAACAGCTTGCTCGTCAGCTCGCAGAAATAACCGTCCGTCATGCTCGCGATGTAATCCACCACGGCTTGATCCTTGTCGTCCTGCCAGGCATAGGTACGATCGTAGTAGGAAAGCTGCTGCTCAATGCGCGAAATATGGTGCTTAAAGATATAAGAGGACTCGTCGCCACTGTTTAGATCCCGCAGGCAACGGTCGTAGAGCTTTTCGAACGCCTCACGCAGCTCCTCCTCGGAATCGCCTTCGATACCGCCCTTGCTATAGATCTTCTCGTAGTTCTCGCGCTTGGCTCGGCGAATTTCCTCAAACAGGTCCTCGCTCATCTCGATGCGCGGCTTACCATAGCTATGCTCAACGATATCGATGGAAGCGTGCGTGAGGATCCAGCTGTTATAGGCGCCGCCCCGACCATCGTCAAAAGCGTCGGGCGAAAGCAGACCCGCCGCGATCGCATCCTGACGGTCACGACCGACGTAGGCAAGAATATCCGAGATGCGAACGACACAGCCCTCGAGCGTCATGGGACGCAGGTGCCCAATGGCGCCATAGCCCGTGGCGATGCAGTCCTCGACCGCCTGATCGAACTGGTCAAAGGAGCCCATATCCGACAATTCAAACACGCGCTGCTCGTACTCGCCGTTATGGCATAGCACGCCGTCGAGCGTCTGGAGTGACACGTTACGGCCGTACAGCGCGTCGAGCACGCGGACCGACTGCACGTTATGGAAAAAATAACGCCCCGTACGCTCGTGGTAGATATCGTTGAGGAATCGCTCACCGGCATGGCCGAAAGGCGTGTGTCCCAAGTCGTGGCCCAGGCCAATCGCCTCGATCAGATCGCAATTGAGCCCCAGGGCGCGACCGATATCGCGCGCAATGCGGGAGACAAGCTGCACGTGCAAACCGCGGCGTGACAGATCGTCATTGCTACGGAAGCTAAAGACCTGCGTTTTGCCTGCATAACGGGTGTACGCCGGAAGATGAAGTATCTTTTCGGTATCGCGCATAAACGCCGGACGCATAAGCGTGCCTTTGTCGGCGGCGCGATCAATACGACGAATGACCTGATCGTCGTTGCAACGATACGGGTTAACATAGCCCGAAGCACGATCGGTGGCAATGCGCTCGAAAAGTTCGGGCGACAACGCCGAGGGAATACGGTCCATGCGCGCCTTAATGACGGCCGTTTCTTGATTAGTTGCCATGGCATGCTCCTTAAAAAGGATGCGCAATCGGTTACAATGTCCAGCCCACGACCTCGATTATGGCAAATATCGGCACCAAAAACGGGAGCAATGGCAGGGAGCGCGATTTTGTGAAGAGGCAGGAGAGGGCCAGGACCAGGAGCGCAACGGCAAATGCCACGATGCCGCCCAGAGGGTCGAGCGTGCAAAGCGCGAAAAGCGCCTTAGCATCCCCCATGCCGATGCCGGGGGCTTGGCGAACACGACGCCAGAGCGACTCAGTGAGCACAAGGGCAAGGTAGACGATGACCGCAAGACCGGCGTGGTCAAGCGCCGTGTTAACACCTCTGTCGAGCCAAACGCCTGCAAGCGCCGCCACCGCACACACGCCGGCAAGCTCATTGGGAAACCGCCGCTCACGGGCATCAATCACCGCGCCGGCAAAGATATAAATCCAAAACGGGATATAGACCATTGAACACCTCCCGGGGCAGTCACTCAAAAGCAGAAACCACCACAAAGGTGCCTGTCCCCTTCGTGGTGGTTCTGGTCGTGGTTACTTGGCACCCTGCATGACCTCGTCGAGGGTAACGTTAACGGCGTGCTGCGTGGGCACCCAGTCGACCTTCAGGAACAGCGCGGCAACCGTGATGGGGATATAGCTGAACATAAAGATCGGGAAGGTAAACAGGTTGGTCACCAGGCGCCACTTTTGAGCGCAATGAATGTGCTTGTACTCAAAGATGGTCGTGAGCAGCGCCAGGATAAAGAAGGTCTGGTACATCATCATGAACGTCATGATAAGCGAGGCGGCACAAGCCTGCATCTCGACCTCGGTAGCCAAGAAACCATGCGAAAGGCCACCCACGATCAGGAATGTCGCATTGGCGAGCATGGAGATCAGGGACAGCAGCATGCCCGGAGCGATGGTCATAAACATGTCATATGCGGCAAAACGATGATAGCGGAAGGTCGACTTGACCAGATGCTTACCGTAGGTAAAGAACACCTGGTAGAAACCCTTAGTCCAACGCATACGTTGCTTCCAGGACGCCTTAAACGTCACGGGCTGCTCGTCAAAGAACTCCGCCGGCGCATAGCCAATACGAATGCCGTGAATAGCGCAGAACGTGGTGAACTGAATATCCTCGGTCAGCGTATGGAACTGCCAGCCGTGCATGCCCTCAATAACGCTAGCCGAGATAAGGTAGCCCGAACCCGATACGGCGCAGGACGTCTTGCAGATGTTGCGCGCGTTGTTGAGAAAACGCGCCTCGCGCAGATACCAAGTGGCATTCGCTGCCGAGATCCACGAGCTTCCGAAGTTCTTGGAGTTACGATAGCTCGTGACCACATGGAAGCCCTGGTCAAAGGCATCATTCATCTTGGACACGTAATCGCGGGCGATAACATTATCGGCATCGAAGATAAAGTAACCTTCAAAGGTGTCGGGATACTCGTTAAGGATACGGTCGAAACCAAAGTCCATGACCCAGCTCTTGCCTTTACGGGCCAGGTCGTTTCGCTCGTACACGACAGCGCCCGCCTCGCGCGCGAGCTGCGCAGTGTTATCGGTGCAGGCATCGGCGACGACAAAGACCTCGATGAGCTCGGACGGATAATCCTGGTCCTTGATGGAGCGAACGAGGTTGGCGATAACGGCCTCCTCGTTGTGTGCTGCAATAAAGAAGGCATACCGGTGGAGTTTTTTGGCCTTGGGAGGCGCGACCTCGCCGCGGAGAGCACCGATGACAAAGAAGACCACCTGGTACAAGAAGCAGACCGTGAGCAGCGTGACGACAATCTGGTTGAAGATCACGATGGGTGTGTTGGTTTGTAAAAAGGCGAGCATGCAGGCTCCCAGGAACGTGTTACGTAAACAACCGTATATCTTACCGCAGGCTTACCGAGTTCAAGAAACCACCTAATACTGGCTAGGCTTCGAGCAGACCGAGCTGAGGAACGATCTCGTCGCCGGCAGCGGTGCGACCAAGCGAGCGCGGGGCCAGGTCGTCAAGAACCGCAGCGAGATCCCACGGCAGCTCGTCGCGGCACTCAATGCGTTCCCCCGTCACGGGATGGTCGAATGCGACGCGCCAGGAATGAAGGAATTGCCTGGTCAGACCCTGATCGGCGCGTGCATCGCACTTGCCGTAGAGTGGATCGCCCACGCAGGCGTGGTTGATATGGCGCATATGCACGCGTATCTGATGCGTGCGGCCCGTAAACAGGTGGCACTCGACGAGCGTATAGCCGTCGTCAAAACGCGTGGAATCGAAGCGCTCGAGGACCTTAAAGGTCGTAATGGCCTGGCGCGCGAAAGGATCGTCCGAAACCGCCATCTTGACACGGTCACGCGTAGAACGGGCAATGCCGGTGTTAATGGTGCCCTCATCCATAGCGATATGTCCGTGAACGAGCGTAATATAGCGGCGGTCGAGCGTGCGCGTACGGATAAGATTTTGGAGCGCGCGCTGGGTGTCGTCGTCCTTCGCCGCAAGCATAAGGCCCGAAGTGTCTCGATCCAGACGATGCACGATGCCGGGGCGATCCTCGCCCTGCACGGTGCCCAGATGGTCGATACCGCAGTGATAGACCAGGGCATTCGCGAGCGTACCGCTCTCATGACCATGCGCAGGATGGCACACCAGGCCGCGCTGCTTGGAGAGCACGATAAGGTAGTCGTCCTCGTAGCGAATATCGAGGGGAATGGCCTCGGGAATCACGTCGGTCGGGTCGTGCGGCTCAGGCAAATCGACCGAAATACGGTCGCCGGCTCGCACGGCGTACTTTTTGGACAGGCAGGTCTCGCCGTTGACGGCAACGGCGCCGCCCTCAATCAGATGCGCGCAGGCAGAGCGTGTGGGACAGCCGTCGTTGGCACCCAGATAGGCGTCGAGACGCTGACCGGTAGCATCGTCGGCAACAAGAATATGGATATCGGCCATTAGCGCTCATTCCTTTCGCGAATCTTGCGGGCGCGCTCCCCACGCTGCTTGGCTTTGCGTTTGGCGCGGGCCTCGTCACGAGCGTTGAGCTCGGCGGTCGCATCGACCTCGCGAGCGGCGGGACTTAAGAACATATAACCGATGAGCGCCAGCACGACACCGACCGTAATGCCGATATCGGCGACGTTAAAGACGGGAAAGTCGATGAAGGTGGTGGCGATAAAATCAGTCACGAAGCCAAAGACAAGGCGATCGATCGCGTTGCCGATGGCACCGCCCGCGACCATCGCCATACCAACGACCTCCAGACGAGCGAGCTGAGGCGCACGAACCAGGTACACCGCGATGGCAACGATGACGACAAGTGCCAGCACGGCAAACGCTACACCATGGCCCTCGCCCATGCTAAAGGCAGCTCCGATATTGCGGACAAACAGAAAGTCAATCACACCGGGGATAACGGTCATGTGCAGAGCATCGCCCACGGCACGAACCGCAAGCTTGGTCAGCTGGTCAACAAGCAGCACGGCAAGCGCCATCCCACCAGCAACACCCAACCGCCAACGCAAAGACGGCGTCATATCCGCACCACGACCCAAAGAAATCCCCTACCCTCAAGACTCAAATTACGTTTAGTGCAAGTAACCATCTTATATTGCCATACGCAGAGCGCACGACATATTCGCTAACGTCAGATAAATAACCAGCATAAAAGAAAGCGGCATTCCGGATAACGGAATGTCGCTTTTCTTCAGCGGAGCAAATGGGCCGAAGGCGTCAAATTCTCCCTATAACTAAAATGCCGACTTACCGTGCCTTAAAGGGCATTCGAGCAGCGCTTGCAAATGTGAGCGTGGCCGTTGTACTCGCCGACGGTGGTGCGGTAGTTCCAGCAACGGTCACAGCACTCGCCCTCGGCAGCCTCAATAGCAACGGAAAGCTCCTCGCCCTGGGTCAGCTCAACATCGGAGACGATGTAGAACTCGGCCAGGTCGACGGCCTTGTCGCCGGTCAGCAGCGCATACATCTCGGCGGGTACGACCGCCTTGACGCGGACCTGCTGGCTCTTGGTGAAGGTGCCGGCAGAACGGGCATCCTCAAGGGCCTTGGTCACGGCGCTACGGAGCTCGAGCGAAGCCTCGAGCACGCCCTCAAACTCATTGGCCTCGTCAACCGTTATGGGCGACTTGTACCAATCGAGCAGCGCGGCGTACTTCTGGTGATCGACGCAGCCGGCGGGTGCATAGGCCATGGCCTCGTCGACCGTGTAGGACAGGATCGGCTGCAGGTCGCGCATGAGCATCGAGAAGAGCTCGGCAAGCACGGTCTGGGCGCTGCGGCGCTCGAGCGAACCGGGCTTGTCGCAGTACAGACGATCCTTCAGGGCGTCGAGGTACACGTTGGAAAGCTCGGTAACCACGAAGTCGTAAAGCGCACGGTAAGCGCGCGGGAACTCGTAGCAAGAGTAAGCGTCGTCGACCTCGGCCTGGACCTGGGTCAGACGGGCAACCATGAGCTTGTCGAGCGGCAGCAGGTCGGCAAAGGCGACGCCGTCGGTTTCGGGCTCAAACTGACCCTCGAGCTCGGAGAGCAGGAAGCGCAGCGTGTTGCGGAAACGACGGTAGGCATCGGACGTACGGGCAAGGATCTCGTGGTCGATGGACACGTCGGAGCTGGTATCGACGGAGGCAACCCACAGGCGGATGATGTCGGCGCCCATCTCGTCGCAGACCTTGTTGGGGTCGATGACGTTGCCGAGCGACTTGGACATCTTACGGCCCTGTCCGTCGAGGGTGAAGCCCTGCGAGACGACCGCCTTGTACGGAGCGTGGCCGTTGGCGCCCACCGAGGTGAGCAGCGAGCTCTGGAACCAACCGCGGTGCTGGTCGGAGCCCTCGAGGTACACATCCGCCGGATACTCCAGCTCGGGACGGTACTCGCAGACGGCCTTCCAGGAGACGCCGGAATCCCACCACACGTCGAGGATGTCCTTATCGGCCTTGAGGTGATGGCCACCGCACTTGGGGCAGACGCAGGCCTCGCCAAGATAGCTCTCGGGAGCGTCGGTGAACCAGGCGTCGGAGCCCTTCTCGTGGAAGAGCTTGATGACGGCGTCGAGCGTGGCGTCGTTCATGACCTTCTCGCCGCAGTCGGCGCAGGTGTAGCTGGGGATAGGCACGCCCCAGTTGCGCTGGCGGCTGATGCACCAGTCGGGACGCTGCTCGACCATGGCACCGATGCGGTTGGCCGCGTGGGCCGGATACCACTTGACGTTCTCACGGACCTCCTTGCCGGCCTGCTCGCGCAAACCGGTCTTGTCCATCGAGACAAACCACTGGTCGGTAGCACGGAAGAGCACCGGGTGCTTACAGCGCCAGCAGTGCGGATAGCTGTGCGTGATCTTCTTCTCGAGGACCAGGGTGCCGCGCTCGCGCAGGAACTCGATGATGTGCGGGTTGGCCTCGTCGGTATCCATGCCACTGAAGGGGCCACCGGTACCAAACTCCTCGCCGGTGTAGAACTTGCCGTCGTCATCGACCGGCATGCAGATGTCGGTGATGCCCTCCTTGAGGCAGGCAAAGTAGTCATCGACGCCGTGACCGGGCGAGTTGTGGACGATACCGGTACCGTCATCGACACCGACGTAATCGGCCAGCAGCGCCACGCCCTCAACGCCGTCAAAGATCGGCTGCTTGTAGTGGATGTGGTGGAAGGTCTCGGCAGGAACCACGTAGGGCTTGCCGTCGACCATGACCGGGGTGTACTCCCAGCCAAACTCCTCGCAGCACTTGGGAGCCAGGTCTTCGAGCATGACCTCGGCACGGCCCTCGTGTTCAACGGCGACATAGGCGGCGCCGGGCTTGAGGGAAACGGCCTGGTCGGAGGGGATGGTCCACGGCGTGGTCGTCCAGATGATAAAATCGACCGGGCCGTCGAAGTTCTCGAGGCCGGCGGGCTTGGAGGTCATCTCAAAGCGAACAAAGATGGAGGGACTCGTCTCATCGGAGTACTCGATCTCGGCCTCGGCGAGTGCGGTGTGGCAATGCTTGCACCAGTGAACCGGCTTGTGTCCGCGATAGATCATGCCCTTATCGAACATGGCCTTGAAGACCTCGATGTCGGCGGCATCATGCTGGTGATAGAGCGTCAGGTAGGGGTTATCCCAGTCGCCGAGCACGCCCAGACGACGGAAACCGGCCTTCTGCAGCTCGATGTTCTCGACGGCGAACTTGTTGCAGAGCTCACGGATCTTGGCCGTGGAAGTCTGGTTGAACTTCTCGGTGCCGAGCTTCTCCTCGACCTTGTGCTCAATCGGCTGACCGTGGCAGTCCCAACCGGGGACATAGGGAACCTCATAGCCCTGCATCATCCAGTAACGGTTGATCATGTCCTTGGAGATCTTGTTCATGGCGTGGCCGATGTGGATCGGGCCGTTGGCGTACGGAGGGCCGTCGTGCAGCACGAACTTCTTGTGACCCTCGTTCTTCTTCAGAACCTGCTCGTAGACCTTGTTGTCCTGCCAGTCCTTGAGTCGCTTGGGCTCGGACTTGGAAAGACCGGCACGCATGGGAAAACCGGTCTTGGGCAGATTCATCGTCTGCTTGTACTCGTTTGCCACGGTACCCCTTTCATGTCGTGGGCGCGCACGCCCTCTGGGCACCAAAAAAGCGCCCGTCCCTACAAGCTGGGACGAAGCGCCACAAACGGGCTGCACGCCCGCAAAAGCTCTTCGCTTAACCACCCAGCTTAGATGCCCTCGCCCGCGTATTCGCGCGCTCGCATCCGTTACTCGGCTGGTCTGTATCGACGACCATCTCGGCGATGTCTACTAAGACGAACCTACGCGGCACGTCCGTTGGGACCGCAGCTCCGGGGTGATTTTCATCGGTCGCATGCACGGGTTCTCAGCGCTCCCCGCTCTCTGTAGCATGCGGACGGCCGACTACTCGTCCCCATCAACGCTTATGCGGAGTATGCTAGCACGTTCCGCACCGGCGAAAAACCCTCAACACTGGTTTTATACGTTCGAAATTTCTTGCGGCCGTGGACCTTCTCTTGGAGCAAAATACCTGTAAGCACTTTATCGAACGAAAGAAGATTGCTATGCGCACGATCGGAATGAGCGACTATACCGTTGGCGAAGACTGCTTTGACGAGCTGCACGGCGCGTTGGCCGAGTACGGAGCAACCAAGGTCGCCATCATTGGTGGTAAACGAGCACTGGCCGCAGCACTTCCCGGTATCGAAGCTGCGCTGGCAGGTACCGACGTCGAGATTCTGGAGACGCGCGTCTACGGCACCAACAGTACGCGCGCAAATATCGCCAAGGTCGTAAACTCCCCTGCCTGTCAGGAAGCCGACGTGCTCATCGCATGCGGCGGCGGCAAGGCGCTCGACACCGTGAAGACCGCTGCCATTGAGCTCAAGAAGATCGTCTTCACCGTCCCGACGATCTGTTCCAACTGCTCCGCCGCGACCGCCATTGCCGTTGTCTACAACGACGACGGCTCGCTCGAGGGCTATTCGTACCCTAACCGACCTGCGCATATCTTTATCAACCCCA
Source organism: uncultured Collinsella sp. (assembly GCA_900542365.1). Taxonomy (GTDB): domain Bacteria; phylum Actinomycetota; class Coriobacteriia; order Coriobacteriales; family Coriobacteriaceae; genus Collinsella. The sequence goes on from UQNH01000012.1 coordinate 36,424, forward strand.
AGATCATCGCCGAGGCTCCGGCGGAGTACTTCTGGGCCGGCGTGGGTGATGCCCTGTCCAAGCAGCCCGAGGTCGAGTACGCCACGAGCGCCGGCAACCTGGAGCACACGGCAGGCCTTGGCCTAGCACTCGCCCACACCTGCTCCGAGCCGCTGTTTGCCTTTGGCGTCCAGGGTCTTGAGGACGTGCGCCAGGACCAGTCGACCGAAGCCGTCAAGCAGATCGCGCTCGACATCGTGGTCAACACGGGCTACGTCTCCAACCTGACCAACCAAAACGATTACTACTACAACTCGAGCGTGGCGCACGCGTTCTACAACGCTTCCTGCAGCATTCCGCGCGAGGGCTCCTACCTGCACGGCGAGGTCGTAAGCCTGGGTGTGCTGGTACTGTTCGCCTATACGGGCGATACCGAGAACCTTGAGCGCTACGCCGCCTTTAACAATCAGATGGGCCTGCCCGTGACGCTTGAGCAGGTCGGGCTTTCCGAGGCTGATATCCCTGCCCTGTGCGAGTACGCGCACGCCACCAACGAATGGAAGCAAGGCAACCCGGAGCCCTTCACCGACGAGAAATTCGCCGCCGCCATCAAGGCCGCCAACGCTTACGGCCACACGCTCTAGGACTGACCCAAAACCACCACAAAGGGGACGGGCACCTTTCTGGTGGTTTTTTATTGCTCCAGCATTCAGTTCGTACTCGAACCCGATTCTTTACGAGAAAGGGTTCGGGTACGTTTTTTGTTTATCGGAAATTCTGCGGAAGGACTACTCGGAACGGTAAACAGAAACGAACAGAGGCAGGGTATCATCGTGGTGATGGTATCCTGCCTTTTATTTTGCGGGATCAAGGTCGCTTTATGCGAACTTGATCGCCACTTATATGGCGCATTGATGGCAATTGCTTCGTACGTGCATACCGGGAGCCTGTACACCTCTGGCAAGGCGTAACACACTAGACTTTGTTCCAAAGTCCGTGTGCCAAGGGGGCAGGCCCCTTAGAATTCCTGTGGAGTGTGTACGCACGTACGCAGGAAAACGGCAAAATTTCGCTATATCAGGGCGTTCTTTCATTGGAGAGTATGGTATACACGGCTTAGTTCAACAAATAAGAATTTATATATAAAGGAGAATATTGATGAAACTGTTTTTATGTTCCCACTTTTCAAGTGTAGGAAGTCTGATAAAGGAAGAAATTGAAAATAAAAAAGTCGCATTTATTCCAACAGCTTCGCTGCGTGAAGGCTACACCGGTTATGTCGGCTCGGCTCGAAAATTATTCAAAAAGT
>UQNH01000013.1:0-37370 GCA_900542365.1 uncultured Collinsella sp.
CGGCCGCGCGCGCCGCCGCCTGGGCACGGGCGTCGGTCGGTGAGGCGGCATCCGCACTCGCGGGCGTTTCGGTATCGATGTCCACGCCGTCACCAAACAGGCTCGATTGCTCCATAGCGGCACTCCTTCGCTCGATTTCAAACGGATACAAGAGTACCACCGGTCACGATGGGGCCGAATAGCGGTCTCAAACCGCACCGAATCGGCAGCCGTCAAACTGGAGTGGATCGCGCGTTCAAACCATGCCCTTGCCGTTTCTAAATGATCCGTTTTCCTCCGTCCTCAACGGATCAATAAGAAAAAAAGGGCTGTCCCACGTTGATGGGACAGCCCCCCTGGCCTCGATATGTGCGAAACGGCTCGTTAGTAGCCCTGGCCGTGGCCTTGCCCCTGGCCTTGCTGGCCGAGCAGCTCCTCCAGGTACTGGCGCAGCTGCTCGTCGGTAATACCGCCGTTGCCGGTGTCGGTCGCGCTGTCGTCCTGCTGCTGGTTCTGCAGCTCCTCGTCGGAGCCCAGCTCGACGGTAACCTTCTTCTCTTCCTTGCCGCGCATGAGCGTGATCTCGACCTTCTCGCCCACCTCGTGGCTGCGCAGCGCGATGATCAGGCCATCGGCGCTCGAAATCTCATCGTCGCCCAGCTTGGTAATGACATCGCCCTCTTGGATGCCGGCCTTGGCGGCAGGACCGTCCTCGACGACGCTTGCCACGTACGCGCCGCTATCGGTGCTCAGCTTGTTAGTGCGAGCATTGAGCGCGTTGACGCTCGAAAGCGTGGCGCCCAGGTACGGATGAACCGGCGTCTTGCCGTCGATGATCTGGTCGGCAATGTTCTTGGCATAGTTAACGGGAATGGCAAAGCCCACGCCCGAGCTGGAGCCCGAGTAGCTCTCGATGAGCGAGTTGATACCCACCAGCTCACCGTTGTCGTTAACGAGCGCGCCGCCGGAGTTGCCCGGGTTGATGGCGGCATCGGTCTGGATCATGTTGGCATAGATGGTGTTACCGTTGGTAGAGCTCATGGCCGTGGAGCGATACAGCGCCGACACGATACCCGTGGAGACAGACTGCTCGTTGCCGAACGGCGAGCCGATCGCCATGACCCACTCGCCCACGTTGAGCTTGGAAGAGTCGCCGATCTCGATCGGCGTGAGCTTAGAGGCGTCAGCATCCTTGAGCTTGATGACGGCTAGGTCGCTCGAAGCATCGTTGCCCACGAACTCGGCCTCGTAGGTGGTGCCGTCGTCCATGGTCACCACGTACTGGTCATAGCCATCGACCACGTGGTTGTTGGTGAGGATGTGGCCCTCGGTATCGAGCACAACGCCCGAACCGACGCTGCCCGAGCCGTCCGACTCGTCGGCAGACTGCGAAAGCGAGCCATTCTGGCCGCCGCTCGAAGTGGCGGTAATGGAAACCACGGAGGGCAGCGCCTTGGCAGAGACGGCCTCGGCCAGCGTGGTGTCCTCGGAGTCGATCGTAATCTTTTGCGTCGATGAACCCGAAGCACCCGCCGTCACGGCATTCTTTCCGCTGCCAATGTTGAGCGTGCCACTCATAATGAGCGCAATGACCAGCAGGGCGCCGCATGCACAGCCGGCGAGCGCCGTAATAAAGATCGGCAGCTTTTTGGTCTTAGTCTTGACCACGGTGTGCTTGTTTACAACCTGCTGGCTGCCCAGCGGCTTTCCGGTCTGCGTGTCGTAGGCCTGCACGTAAGGAATGTTACTGCCATCGGCAGGCGTCGACTCCACCTGCACGCGCGGCTGCTGCTGGGTCTCGCCGGCGTTGCCCGCATCCTGGGGACGCTGGGAATCGTACTCGCTCATAGCTGCGATCCTTTCGTCAAATAACCAAAGGCCCGCCAAACATGTGGCGGGCCATCATTGTTCACGTTGAGTTGTACCCCAAGCTGGGCAGTCCCGAGCACTAGATGCCAAGATTTCAGCTTTGCTTAAGTAATGACATGCTTATAGGCCAATTCGTTTTATGCCGTCATGTCTATTCGATATAACAGTCGATAGCAAAGCTATATGTTGAATCGTTAATGAAGTCCGTAATCGTCGCGCCCATGCCTGATCCGCACGTCCACTTATCCTTCTCCGCGTCGTATGGCGTTGGCCCCCACCCCGTTTCATATGATGCTTCGCCTTCTGCGAAGTAGTTCATCACATATTTATCTTTCTGCATGAGCGCATACCAAGCGTTTGCATACATCACAAGCGGATCGATTTGGACTATCGAGTACTTTCCGGAACGAATCTCAATTTCTGTTTTATCGTTATAATAAGCGACTGTGAGCTCAATCTTGGCAAGCAGCGGCAACGTTTCATCTGATTCCCTCTGGATTGTTATGACATCACCGGCCATAGCGTCGGCAGACACAGTTTTGCTCTCTGGCGTGAAAATAGTCTCTCTGCTTCTTGTTCGCGTTTTTTCATTGCCATTTTCATCTCTGACCACCGTGTCGACCACGAGCGTCAATCGCTTCTGAGCGTCCGGCAACTCCACGGCTTCTGCCATCCCGGCTCGCATCAAAATAGGAGCCCCCGCCATCAGACCTAAGAACTGCTTTCTATCAATCATTCTTCATTCCCCTTGTCTACTTGATTTGACTTTCTCAGCTGAATGGGGATACAGAACAGTCCCGTCAAGTTCCTTATCTTCCACAAAAACTAGAATCCATTTATCACCTGCTTTCAACCCTGAGACATATCCGGAACTTGACTTACGGCGCATATCGATTCTCTTACGGCAACCACTTGGCATAAGCGCCTCAAATTGCCCGTTATGAACATCCGATAGAGCGCGCACCTCGACTGCAACAACCGTGTCGTTTTCTCCCCCATTAGTCGCCCTTAACAGAAAGAAGCTCGCTGCGGTGAGCAAAGCAAAGGAAAGCACCAATAGGAGCATTGCCCTTCGAATGAACTTGTCGCCGTTCACGAGTACAATCAACCCTTGCAATATGTGCCATCGTGAGACGTGTAAATTGATACGTCATATGGAAGAAACTGTAGCTGGTTTGTCCATCCATTCCAAACAACAAGCAGGTACTTCTTGGCATTCGAGTATGTGTTATGCATTGCCACGTAGCCCACAACTGCCATTGCGTGCCCGCTGCCATTTGACCGGAGCCTTCCAGAGAAAATACTCAGATTCCCCGAGTCGGTATTCACCCTAAAGGAATCCCATGACGGATACCAAACGAATGACGTCTCAAGCTCCTTGCCTCGTCTTGCACAAAACTCCTTTAAGGCCGGAGCGGGTTTGTCAGGAGAAGTCTTGCCTTGAGTAAAGTACAGACCAGTCGCTTGATCATATTTCTTTTCTTCTTCTTCCCATGTCCCCGACAGCCTCCAAAGCTCCGAGTATAAATCGGACAATTTAAGGCGGTTCAAAGTCACATAGTGACTGCTAACTGCAAACATTGCCGAAACAGCGCAAGCATAAGTCCCCGTTTCTTTGATAACTTCTGTTTGCGTTGGCGTTATTATTCCCGAAACCGTTTTGCTCGCATCAACAACATATCCCTGTTTATACAAATCCTTGGCAGATACAAAAACGTCATCGAAATGTTCCGGCGATCCGCTGCGATTGCCTCCCGAGGACAATTTATTTGGTACTTTTTTTCCACTTGCGTCTAAAACAATGTTTTTATCTAAGTCGGCAACGCCAACAGTTAGCTCGTCAATCTTTAACGCAACGACGTTATCCGAGGATGCGAGGAGTGCAATTTCTTCGCTTGCACTCTCGATAGGTAAAAGAGCGTTCGGAGCCAAGCAGTATTCGCTGATCCACCAAGATCGCTCTGAATCAAATACGACGTAGCCATAGTTAACGTCATCCCGCTTCGCACGAACGATATACCCGATTGATTCCCCATCGGAATTCACCATTTTTACTGGGTCACAAGCGGTCACCGGCTCATCCGATACATCATCAAAGAAAGCCTGCGCTTGCTCCACAGCTATTTGCGGTGTGACACGGACCAAGTCGTCGTCTCCAAAAACCAACCTTGGAGACATCAGGGCGGCAAGCAACACTATGAATCCGACAATCACCTTTCTCGAATAACGCATTTCTTCCTCCATCCGTGTAGTAGGGAGATACGGTAACTAGATGATATTTGCTAGATAGTGTTATACGTTTGATATTGTTTTTACTGACACACTTTTAATCGGTGAAAGGTCTTCTTTTCGCCCTAAACGAGAAAAGGGTACTGGTGAAATCTCCGGTACCCTCACATTGCCCTCTATTTACTTGCTAGTCCTTAAACAGATAACCCACGCCACGGACGGTGGTGATGTGTGCCGCAATCTGCGGGCCCACCTTGGAGCGGATGCGTCGAATGTGCACGTCGACGGTGCGCGTGCCGCCGCAGTACTCAAAGCCCCACACGCGGTGCAGCAGCACCTCGCGGCTGTAGGCACGGTTGGGGTGCGTGGCCAAAAAGCTCAGCAGCGAGTACTCCATCAGCGTCAGGTCGATGGGCTCGTTATCGAGCGTCACCTGGTAGGTAGCCAGGTTGATCTCGAGGTTATCGATGTTGAGTACATCGTCGGCGGTGACGGTCTCCTCCTCGCCCATCAGGCGCTGCGCACGAGCCTTGAGCTCGTTGGGCGTCGCCGTGGGGCATACAAAGTCGGCATGCGCGTGATTGGGCAGGCGCAGGGTGCCGAGCGCCTCGTCGTCGACGATCACCAGCATGGGAACGCCGCCGCGATCGTCAAGCCACTTGGCGATCTGATCGATGCGGTCGCTACGGATGCCATCGGAATCGAGAATCAGCAGGTCGAAGTCGTGCGCCGCAGTCGGCGAATCGGGGGTGGCCAGGCTCACCTCGACACCCAGGGTAGTCGTCAAGCTGCGGGCAAACTCGTGGAAGCGCGTCGTGCGCGCCATGAACAGGGCACTCTTTTCGGACATATCGGCCTCCAAAGAAATGAGCTCAATCGTACTGGGACAAGCCAGCGCGATTAGGAGTTCGCCAGGTAGTGCTTGATCTCCCACTCGGTGATCGTGGATTCGAACTTATGCCACTCGTCACGCTTCTTTTTAAGGAAGAAGCTGTGGATGTGCTCACCGAGGGCATCCTTCATAAACTGCGAGTCCTCAAATACGTCGAGCGCCTCTTTGAGCGAGCGCGGCAGCGGCGTGTAGCCGGCCTCGACCATCTGACGGTCGGTGAGCTTGAGCGTCTCGGCCGTGGCCTCGGGCGGGAGTTCCAGTTTGCGCTCGATGCCGTCGAGACCGGCCGCCAGCGTGACGGCGTTGACCAGGTACGGGTTGGCCATGGGGTCGGGGCTGCGAAGCTCAATGCGTGTGGAAAGCTGCTTGCCGGGCTTGTAGACCGGGATGCGGATCATGCTTGCGCGGTTGCGCAGGCCCCACGTGGCGTACTGCGGCACGGAGTCGCCGCCCGTGGTGATGCGCTTGTACGAATTGACCGTGGGGTTGGTGATGGCGCTAATCTCGCGCGCGTGCGCCAAGATACCGGCCATATAGTGCTTGGCGACGTCGGAGAGATGGTACTTCTCGTCGCCCTCGCCCCAAAAGACGTTGTTGCCGTCATGGTCGAACAGCGACTGATGCAAAAACATGGCGCTGCCGTCCTCGCCCGCCAGCGGCTTGGGCATAAAGGAGGCGTGGCAGCCGCTCTCGTAAGCCTGCTGCTTAATGATGAGCTTGGCCGTGGTAATGGCGTCGGACATGCTCAGGGCCTCGGCGTGGCGCAGGCTCATGCCGTGCTGCGAGCGACCGGCGGCGTGGAAGGTGTACTCCACGGGCACGGACATCTTCTCGAGCGTGAGGACCGTGTTACGACGCAGGTCGCGAGCGGCATCGCTCACCGAAAGATCGAAGTAGCCCACGTTGTCGAGCGGCTCGGGCGTGTGCTCGTCGGGGAAGTAGTAATACTCCAGCTCAGCGCCCACGTTGAGCAGATAGCCAGCCTTCTCGGCCTTGCGGAACATGCGGCGCAGGGCATCGCGCGGGTCGCCGGCAAACGGCTTGCGATCGGGAGTGCACACGTCGCAGAACACGCGGGCGACGCCGTTGTGGCTCGGGCGCCACGGCAGAATCTGGAAGGTCGAGGCATCGGGGAACGCCAGCATATCGGCTTCCTCGGGCGTGGCAAAGCCCTCGATGGCCGAGCCGTCAAAGCCAATGCCCTCCTCAAATGCGACCTCGAGGTCCTCGGGGCTAATAGCAAAGTTTTTGAGGCGGCCGAGAATGTCGACAAACCACAGACGCACAAAGCGGATATCACGCTGCTCTACGGAGCGGAGTACGTAATCGATGTTCTGCTGGTTCATGTCGCTCCCCTTTCTTTCGGGCGGGTTTCGACTGGTCTATATCGCAGATACTATCGCAGAAAAATGTTTCCGCAGGGTTAAAGCGTATCAAGCGCTCAAAAAACGTGCGCGAACAGGCTGTCTGACTTACGCGCGATCATAAAGGATCACTCCTTCGCGCTCGATTACCGCGGCAAGATCGTCATCAAGATGATCACTCGAGACGAGATCAACCTGCCTCCCGGTTTCCTTGCGCACTGCCTCGCCAAACGCCGACAACGCAAAAAGACCAAAGCCCTGCTCGCGATCGACTTCGAGGCGCAAGTCGATATCACTATCTGCACGCGCCTCGCCACGGGCATACGATCCAAATAGGATCACGGTTTTGATGGCGGGAATCGGGCTGGCTGCCTCGCGGACGGCGGACTCAATCTGAGCGGTATCCAAAATGCCCGCTGTGGCGCTTTCGCTCGCAGAGCTTTTACCGAGTGAAGGCACAAACGGCAGCGAGCGCTCGCGCAACATCTGCCTCATGAACATATTGACCGCAACGGACGAAGTCATGCCGAGTTCTTCGCACAGCTCGGCAAATGAATCTTTAATTGACGAGTCCACTCGAACACTCAGCACAGACGCAGCCATGGATACCTCCTGTATGACATTGTCTATATAATATCACACAGACTAGCGCGAGGTCGAAGCGCGGTGTTCGATGTGACCGGGGATCTCGATGCGCTTGGGGGCGAGCTTTGCGGCGTCGCCCACCGTAGTGGTAACGACGTCGATGCGCTCGGACAGACGCTCGATTACGCGCTCGGCGATGGTGTGGGTGTCTTGCGCGGCCGTGGTCACACCGCCAAAGAGCACGTGGTTCCAGGGGTAATCGTCAAACGTTGCGATCTTAAGGCCCGCCGGCAGCGAGGGACCCAGCTGCGCCAGTGCCTCGGTCAGGCGCAGGAAGACCAGGCCGTTGACGGCAATGAGGCCGAGCTTTTTACCCGCATAGCCGCGGATGGTCTCGTCCAGGCGACTGACACCCTCGGCACCACCGTCCGCCAAGGTGACGACCTCGCCGGCCAGGCCGCGGCGCGAGAGCTCGTCGGCAAACGCCTCAGCGCGCTCACGACGCACGGGGCTGTCATCGCTTGCCTCGGTAAGCAGGCACAGACGCTCGCTGCCCGCAGCAGCCAAGGCGTCTACCAGGCCGGCGACCAGCTCACGGTTGTTAGATGTCACCAGATCGATGCCGCCATCGGCAACATCGCGGTCGAGCAGCACAACGGGTAGGCGTCCCGCTGCCGCGGCGATCGCCTCGTCATTGCCTCCGCAGGTGTTGACGACCAGGCCGTCCACGCCGGCATCGATAAGTCTGGTGAGCGACTCCGCTTCCTTGGCGGGGTCGTTGCCGCTAATGGCCGTCATGAGCGAGCAGCCGCGCGCGGCGGCGCTGGCGGAAAGCCCTTCGAGCATGGCGCTGGAGAACGGGTTGGCGATGTCGGCCAAGATTACGCCGATGAGGTTGGCGCGCGAGCTGCGCAGATTGCGTGCGGCGGCACGTGGGCGATAGCCGGTGCGCTCGATAACCGCCGCGATGCGGGCGCGGGTCTCCTCGGTCATCTGCCCGGGGCGGTTATTGAGATAGCGCGAGACCGTGGCCGGGCTCACGCCCGCCTCGGCGGCAATGTCCTTAATCCTCATCTGCGCCATAGCGCACCCCGTTTCCCAATTGTCAGCAATCTGAGCCATTTTAGGCATTTTTTAAAAATCTCGGTTGCAAAACGCTGTAGGTGAGCAGCATCGTTTTTGTGTCTCGAGCAGATGCGGCGATGGGCTAGATTGACGAGTCTTTCGACAGCTCAAAGTAGTCGGGATGCAAGGCGATAACCGGGCCCTGTTCCTCGGGCATCAGATGCAGGTGCGTCTCTGCCAGGTAGCTCGCCGCGTCGGTATCGCCCTTCTTAATGGCCTCGAGAATTCGGCGATGCTGCCGACGAATCGGCTCCCAATCCAGATCCTGCGACACCATACGCAACCAGTTGTATCGCTCAAAATGTGTGTTGACGCTCTTCATCCAATCCCACAACATGTGGCGGCCGGCAATCTCAAAACACGTCTCATGGAACAGGTTGTCCAGATCGAAAAAGCGACGCGTTTCGCTATGGTCGAGCGACTCGGACTCGGCAAGAATCCGCTCGAGCCGCTGCTTTTGCTCGGGCGTGACGGCAGAGCAGCATTTAATGAGCACGCTTCTCTCGAGTTTCTCGCGCAAGAAACAGGCGTTCTCGGCGCGCTCCATGCTGATTTTTGAGACATAGGTGCCGCTTTTGGGACGCGTTTCCACCAGCTCCTGCTCACGCAAGCGCACAAAAGACTCGCGAATGGGCGTGCGCCCGATTCCCGTCTCCTTTTCCAGACCAATCGCCGAAAGGCGCGTGCCGGGCTTGAGCTCGGCATAGATGATCTTGGAGCGCAATGCGTTGTATGCCTGATCTTGCAGGCTCTGATTATGCTGGTGTTGTTCCATAAAGCCCTCGGATGAAGCTCACGGTTTGTCGAATTTCACCACGTAATACTATCGCATCGACACGCCCCAGCTCCCAATCAGTCTTTTTGGGACGGGGCTCTTTTAGCTACCCTGGCCCGCAGATCGGCCCCCCTTGCCACAAAAGTGGCCCATCTATTACGTTAACACGGATAGCCTCGGCCATACCGAAAACCGTGAAAACAAAACCGCAGGTAGACAGCTTGTCGATTTTCGAAAAAACCGACTATGGTTGACCCCTGCGGCTTAAACGTAGTAGATAGGCCCTTTTCGTGGCGCAGCACTACTGCACCCCAAATTGGCACCCCGAGCCTGTTATAAGTTGCTGTGAAATACGGACGGTTGATAATCAAGGGTTGAAAATCAAGGCGCGCTATACGGCTTGCTATATCTCACTATACTTTGCTGTACGTCGCTGTACTTTGCTATAACTTGACAATAATCGGCCCATTACCATCCGGGATATAACGGACCCCAAGCCAACGCTGGCTTGGGGTCCGTCTTGTACCATGGCTCTTTTGGACTATGAGCGCTCGTATTTCGTGGCCCGCCCGGTTCCCTGCCTTACGATTGCATTCCGTTCAAGCAGAGATTCGAGTGCCGCCAACGTCCGCATGCGGCTCAGCCCCGTCTGTTTTTCAATCTCGCTTCGCGACATAATTCGCCCGCCCGACAAGGCCTTGAGAACCTGGACCTCTTCCTCGGACCCTTCAAAGGCATCGGTAACGGGCAATGTGACGGCCACCATGCCGCCGCGAACATCAAAAATTGGTTGATTGATCGAATCGCGATAGGCACGTCTAATGCGCGCAATTCCCGTACCAAATTTCTCGATGTAATCCAGCTTTAAGAAGGCCTCTGCAACGATGGGGTTTCTGAGCACGGATATCTGCCCATACAGGTATTGTTCCGTCGTCAAACCGGCGGGCAGCGATCCGGGGGAGGTCACAACGACGCGATCATCGTACAGGGCAATTTGAACGTTCGCTCGAACGTCCCACGTCCGATGCACTAAAGCGTTTGCAACAGCTTCGCGGAATGCCTCAAGAGGAATTCGATCGGTTTGGACGCGCTCCATCCCTTCGATACGCTCATAACGGTAGTAGCGTGCAAACATAGCCACCGCCCTGTCCGCCTGCTCAATTGCGGATACATTTGTCGCCGCCTCGCGATCCAAGATCACATCCTCGGTATCGCCAAAACGGACGCAGTCGATGCCTGGAAAATCATTCTTATCCGCTAAAATCGCCGCGGCATTGGTATAGCCATCCTTGCCGAGCAAGCGGAGCGTACGCAAGATATCCGACGTTAGCTCGGAAATGCCGAGGTGTTCAACACACTTATGCTCGAGCGTATGAAAGCTCAAGTCCTGGCGAGCCGACGTGAGCGCGTCGAACGTTACGTTGCTGCCTTCGAGCGTCAGCCTGCCATACTCAAACCGGTCGACCTCCACCGTTGCCGAATCGTTTCGCCTGTAGGCCTTTCCCTTGCTTCGATAGGGTTTGTCCTGTCCCTCATAAACCGTAAGGATTACGGTCCCGTGTTTCTCATCGGGCTCGAGCGTGTAACGGGGAGCGGGGTCCAAGCTGTCATTAATCATGTTCTCGATGCGGAGACACTCTGCGACCGGATCTGCAAGGCCGACAACCACGCCCTCGTCATCAACGCCAAACTCAATCTTGCCCGTCCCATAGTTTGCATAGGCGCTCACCGTTTTAAGAAACGTCGGCGTAACGCTTTCCTTGTATTCGACTGTAGGGCTCTCTCTAACAACCATATGCACAACCCCCTCGTTTCGTACCATTCATAACCGTATTATAAGACGAAAACCGTTTGCGTACTGATTTATATAAGACGCAAACTGTTTTCGTCTTGATTTGCGTACGGAATTAAGACGCATAATTTCGCTTTCGTATGGCTCAATACCGGACGCAGACTGTTTTCGTCTGTCAATACGTCTGAAATCCAAACGAAAAGAGCCCCGAGCTCGTATGAACTCGGGGCTCTTTGTGCCGCACATCTATGAGAGGAAAAATTCGATGCGTACGGGCGCTACCCCATGAAGCCGCCCTGGGATGGCGGCAACCTCGCCGTTACCCGTCTGATGGGTGTGCTCAAGGCATCCGTTCCCCTCTTTATCGACGTAACGGGCAAAAAAGTTCGTCGAGGAGACCATCCGCACGCACCACGGTGTGGCCGACGCCATTGAGACGCGCAACCCCACCGCCGCTCACGATGCGATGTATCTGCACCTGGTCTACAACCGCAATATGATTGCGGAAAGCACACAAACAAAAGGCATTTAAGGCTCGACAATAATCTTTCTTTGATAAAACGCAGGCAGCGAGCGCTTGCGTTTTATCAAATGGTGCAATGGGGTCAGGTTTACATGCATCAACTTAGCGCAAAGTAACCTGGCCCCCACGCAACAAAGGGTTAACTAGAGCTCGCAGGCAACCTTGTAGCCATCGCCGATGGCGTCGCGAATGTTACCGCACTTGTTGGCATCGCCCAGCACGTGGGTGGCAACACCGGCTGCAGCCAGGTCGTCTGCCAGCTTGGTATTGGGACGATAGCCCATGGCAAGCACCAGCGTATCGGCACCGGTGATGGTGTGGACCTCGCCGTCCTTCTCGTAGCTGATAGCATCCTCGGTAATCTCGGTCACCTTGGCCTCAGTCAGCACGTGGACACCCTTGGAGAGCATGCGCGTGATGAGCACCGCGCGGCCGGCACCGCCCTCGTTGGCGGCGAGCGTCTTGGTCATCTCGATGACGGTGACATCGCGATTGGCCGGCGACAGGTCGTTGACCAACGGGGCCAGGTAATCGGCCGTCTCGCAGCCGACGGTGCCGCCGCCCACGATGACGATCTTCTTGCCCGGAAAAGCCTTGCCGCCCAACAGGTCGTCAGCCGTCATAACCTGCTTAAAACCCTGCATGAAGGCCGGAGCGATGGGCTCGGCGCCATAAGCTAGGACGACCTCGTAGCCGGCGTAGTCACGCTGAATGTCCTCGGCAGTAAGCTCAGTGCCAAATACGCACGTGACGCCGGCCTCGGCCAGGCGACGGTACTGGTACTTGATCACACGAGTGAGCTCCTGCTTTGCCGGCGGAACGGCCGCGATGCGCATCTCGCCGCCCGGTTCGTCCTGCTTATCCACGAGCACCACGTTATGGCCGCGCTTGGCGGCAATGTAGGCCGCCTCCATGCCAGCGGGACCGGCGCCCACGACGAGCACGTTCTTGGCCTCGGCGGCAGGCTCGTAGCCGGCCTCGTCGCGCTCGACGTCCGGGTTGACGGTGCAGGAGATGCGCTTGCCAAACATGATGCCGTTCAGGCAGCGCAGGCAGCCGATGCAGGGACGGATCTCGTCGGCGTTGCCGGCAGCCGCCTTATTGCAGAACTCGGCATCGCACAGATTGGCGCGGCCCATCATGCAGATGTCGGCGGCGCCGTCCTCGATCAGCTCCTCGGCGATCCAGGCCTCGTTGATGCGGCCGACCGTGGCAACGGGAATGTTGACGTGCTTCTTAATCTCGCGCGAGCAGGCGGCATGCGAGGCCTGCTGCGTACCGGCGGCGGGAATTGCGGAGCCACGCTTGATGGTGGTGCCGCCCGACACATGAATCATGTCGACGCCGGCCTTCTCCAGGCGACGCGAGACGTAGATCATGTCGTTGAGGGTCAGGCCGCCATCGGTGTACTCGTCGCCCGAGATACGGACGTCGATAATGAAGTCCTTGCCGCAGCGCTCGCGAATCTCGGCGATGACCTCGAGCAGGAAGCGCATGCGGGCGTCGAGCGAGCCGCCGTACTCGTCGGTACGCTTGTTGTAGAGCGGAGTCAAAAAGCCGCCGAGCATACCGTGGGCGTGCGCCGCATGGACCTCGACGCCATCGACGCCGGCCTTCTGCATACGCACGGCAGCGTCGCCGAACTGATGCGTGAGCTCGTGGATCTCGTCAACCGTGATGGGACGCGGTGCCTCGCGGGCATAGGACGGGCCCACAAAGGACGGGGCGATCAGGCGCGGCGTGCCTGGAATGTTAAAGGCCATGTAGGCGGGGTGGAAGAGCTGCGGCATGATCTTGCAGCCGTACTCGTGGACGGCCGCGGCGAGCTTTTCCCAGCCGGGGATAAACGTGTCGTCGTAGCAGCACATGTCACCCGGCAGATAGGTATAGGTGGGCTCGACCGTCACGACCTCGGTGATGATGAGGCCCACGCCGCCCTTGGCGCGGGCGCGGTAATGATCGACCAAGTCGTCGGTCACATAGCCATGATCGGCCAGGTTGGTTGACACTGGCGGCATAAAGACGCGGTTCTTGACCTCGGTCGTACCGACCTTGATCGGGCTAAAGAGCATTGGATAGGCAGAAGACTCCATGCAGGCTTCCTTTCGTTTGAGCCGCTCGGCGGCAGTTACTAACGTACTTATCGTATCAGTATCCGCCGCATTCGCACTCGCTCGCACTCCCCACCTTCAATCCCGACCCTCACAAAAAAGTTGCGGTGGAATACGGAGTAGATGAGACTTTTGACAGCCAAAACAGTCCGTATTTCACCGCAACCGATGGGCGGGGTGGAATTGAGGGCTCAGATAGTCAGTCATGCCCTCATCCGCCACTCCCTCACTTACAGCGCGCCGTCCAGCATAAGGTTCACCTTGAGCACGTTAACCGTGGGCTCGCCGAACACGCCGAGGAAACGGCCCTTGGTGCACTGGGCGATGATCTCGCGCACCTCGTCTTCGCTCTTGCCCGTGGCCTTGGCAAGGCGCGGGACCTGGTACTCGGCGGCATCCGGAGAGATCTCCGGGTCGAGGCCGGACCCCGAACACGTCACCAGGTCGACGGGCACAGCGTCCATATCGGCATCGGAGTTGGCGGCGCGAATCTTCTTCACGCGCGCATCCACAAGCTGCCGATACTTCTCACTCGCCGGGGACAGGTTGGACGGGGCACCATACGCCATGAGCTCGCCGTCTTCGCCTTCGACAATTGACACGTTCTGGATACGACCCCACATGTGGGCTTCGTCATCGAAGTTCTGGCCGATGAGCTCGGAACCCACAACCTTGCCGTCGACCGTAATAAGCGATCCGTTCGCCTGGTACGGAAACGCAAGCTGCACGACGCCGGTCACCACGAGCGTGTATCCCAGGCCGCAGACGATGGTAAACAGCGCGAACACGCCAAGTGCGCGCGATGCGATACCTTTGAACATACAAACCTCCGTCTACATCATGCCAATGCCGAACAAGGCCAGCAGCATGTCGATAATCTTGATGAATACGAACGGCGCCACGATGCCGCCCAGACCCCACACCAGCAGGTTATGGGTCAACAGCTGGCCGGATGGAACCTCGCGGTACTTGACGCCCTTGAGAGCCGCCGGAATTAGCGCGACGATGACCAGCGCGTTGTAGATGATGGCGGACAGCACGGCCGTCAACGGGTTGGTGAGGCTCAGGATGTTGAGGGCGCCCAGTCCCGAATAGATCGGCGAGAACAGGGCCGGGATGATAGCGAAGTACTTCGCCACGTCGTTGGCCACCGAGAAGGTCGTGAGCGAGCCGCGGGTCATGAGCAGCTGCTTGCCAATACGCACGACCTCGATGAGCTTGGTGGGGCTGGAGTCGAGGTCGACCATGTTGCCGGCCTCCTTGGCAGCCTGGGTGCCCGTGTTCATGGCCACGGCGACGTCGGCCTGGGCCAGAGCGGGCGCGTCGTTGGTGCCGTCGCCGGTCATGGCGACCAGGTGACCCTCACGCTGGAACTCGCGGATCTTCTCGAGTTTGCCTTCAGGGGTGGCCTCGGCCAGGAAGTCGTCAACGCCGGCCTCGGCGGCGATTGCCGCGGCGGTGAGCGGATTGTCGCCCGTCACCATGATGGTCTTGATGCCCATCTTGCGCAGGTCGGCGAACTTCTCCTTAACGCCGGACTTGATGATGTCCTTGAGGTACACAACGCCCAGCACGCGGCAGTTCTTGGTCACGACCAGCGGGGTGCCGCCGGCCTTGGCGATGCGTTCGACGGCCTCTTCGCACTCCTGGGAGAACACGCCGCCGGCTGCCTCCAGATAGGTGCGCACGGAATCGGCAGCGCCCTTGCGGATCTCATTGCCCTCGTAGTTCACGCCGGACATACGCGTTGCCGCGGTGAACGGGATGAACTCCATACCCTTATCCTCGAGCGTGCGGCCGCGCAGACCGAACTGCTCCTTGGCGAGCACGACGATGGAACGGCCCTCGGGGGTCTCGTCGGCCAGCGAGGAAAGCTGGGCGGCATCGGCCAGCTCCGCGGGATCGACGCCGTCGACCGGGATGAACTCAGCGGCTTGGCGGTTACCCAGGGTGATGGTGCCGGTCTTGTCGAGCATGAGGATGTCGACGTCGCCGGCGGCCTCGATGGCGCGGCCGGACATGGCCAGCACGTTGGCCTCGTTCAGACGGCTCATGCCGGCGATGCCGATGGCGGACAGAAGGGCGCCGATGGTAGTGGGAGCCAGGCACACGAGCAGCGCCACGAGCGTGGTCACGGCCGTGGGGTTGACCATGTCGTTAAGACCGACCGAGAAGCAGGAGTAACAATACAGGGCCAGCGTGACCAGGATAAAGACGATGGAGAGGGCCACCAGGAAGATCTCCAGACCGATCTCGTTAGGGGTCTTCTTGCGCGCGGCACCCTCGACCATCGCGATCATCTTGTCCAGGAAGCTCTGGCCGGGCTCACTGGAGATCTTGACGATAATCCAGTCGGACAGCACCGTGGTACCGCCGGTAACGGCAGAGCGGTCGCCGCCGGCCTCGCGGACCACGGGGGCGGACTCGCCGGTGATGGCGGACTCGTCAACGGAGGCAGCGCCCTCGATGACGTCGCCGTCGCCGGGAATCTGCTCGCCGGCGCGTACGATCACCAGGTCGCCGCGCGTGAGCTCGGTGCCGGGAACGACGGTGAAGTGCTCCTTGTCCTCAACGGACTCGATGCGATGGGCCTCGACATCCTTCTTGGCCGCACGCAGGGAATCGGCCTGAGCCTTACCGCGGCCCTCGGCAAGCGCCTCGGCGAAGTTCGAGAACAGGTCGGTGAGCCACAGGATGACCGCGATGGCGACCACATAGTAGGTGGGCACACCCGCGTCCTGCACACCGAAGATGGAAGCGACGGCCAGGACGGAGGTCATGACGGCTGAAAGCCACACCAGGAACATGACCGGGTTTTGAATCTGGACGCGAGGGTCCAGCTTGGCAAACGAGTCGCGGACCGCGCGGCCCATCATGTCTTTTTGCATAGTCATAAATCTGCGCCCTCCTTTACGCAATCATCTGGAAGAACTCGGCAACGGGGCCAAGCGCCAGGGCCGGGAAGAAGCTCAGGGCACCGATCAGCAGAACGATGAACACGAGCAGGAATACGAACATGCCGTTGGTGGTAGACAGGGTACCGGCGCTCTCGGCGACCTTACCCTTCTTGGCCAGCGAGCCGGCGATAGCCAGCGTACCGATGATGGGCATGAAGCGGGCGAACAGCATCTCGAGGCCGAGCATGACGTTGATCCAGGGAATGTTGCAGTTCATACCTGCAAACGCCGAGCCGTTGTTGCCGCCGCATGAGGTGAAGGCATACAGCACCTCGGAGAAGCCATGCGCCCCGCCGTTGGAGAGCTGGTCGGCAAGACCGGGCACCATGCAGGCGATGGCCGAGCACACCAGAATGGCAAACGGAGTTGCCAGGCACAGGACAACTGCCCAGCGCATCTCGCCCGGCTCGATCTTCTTGCCCAGGAACTCGGGCGTGCGGCCGACCATAAGGCCGGCGATGAACACTGTGAGGATGGCGAAGCCGATCATGCCGTACAGGCCGCAGCCCACGCCGCCGAAGACGACCTCGCCCAGAGCCATCTGGAGCATCTGGACAAAACCGCCCAGCGGGGTGTAGGAGTCGTGCATGGAGTTAACCGAGCCGTTGGAAGCGGCGGTGGTGTAAGCCGACCACGTGGAGGAGGTGGCGATACCGAAGCGGCTCTCCTTGCCCTCCATGTTGCCGCCGGCCTGGCCGTCGGTCATCTCGATATTGACCGCTCCGCCATCGGCCAGCTGCGGGGTGCCCGCATGCTCGTTAACGGCGATGATGCCGGTAAAGACCACGAGCAGGATAAGCATCGCCGCGAAGATGGCCTTGCCCTGCTTGGTGTTCTTGACGCCGATACCGGAGGTGAAGCAGCAGGCGGCCGGGATCAGCAGCAGGCTGGTCATCTCGATGATGTTGGTGAAGGCACTGGGGTTCTCATACGGATGGGCTGAGTTCACGCCGAAGAAGCCGCCGCCGTTGGTGCCGGACTGCTTGATGGCGACCTGAGGAGCCGCGGGACCCTGGGGCAGGAACTGCTCGGTGACCACGCGCGCACCCTCGACAACCTTGCCGTCGACCTTGACCGTATCGCCCTCGATCTGGGCGCCGTCGATGACGCTCCAGCCGCCGTCTGCATTAGGCTGGACAGCGACGGGCTCTACGAGCTCAGCCTTCTGAGCCGGCTGGAAGTTGGAGATGACGCCACCGGCAGCCAGGCAGATGCCGAACACGAGGTTCAGCGGGATGAGCACATACAGGACGGTGCGGGTGAGGTCGACCCAGAAGGAACCCAGACCCTGCTCCTTGACCTGACGGAAGCCGCGGATCAGCGCGAACATGACCGCAATACCGGTGCCGGCGGACAAGAAGTTCTGCACGGTGAGGCCCATGAACTGCACAAGGTAGGACAGGGTGGTCTCACCGGAATAGGATTGCCAATTGGTGTTGGTTATGAAGGAAGCGGCCGTATTGAACGACAGGTCCCATGACACACCCGGCAGGTGCTGGGGATTGCCTGGCAAGAAGGGCTGAAGCGCTTGGAGTGCCACAAGGGCCACGAGGCCGATCCCCGAAAAGACCAGCACGCTCGCCAGATAGCGCCTACACCCCATCGGCTCTGCCGCGTCGATGCGAAGCAGACGATAGACGCCACGCTCCACAGGAGCAATCACAGGCGACAGGAACGTATGCTCGCCATCCATGATATGGGCCATGAACCGACCGAGCGGAACGGCCAGGACGACGAGCACGGCAAAGTACAAGATGTACTGAATCGCAGCGTCCATAGTTTACGAATCACTCCTCATCAGAATGTAGATGTAATAGATAAGGAGTCCGATGCAGACGACTCCGATAATGGGAATGAGGATGTCCATTACCGCCCCTTTCACGCGCGGTCCGATGTCTCGGACGCCTGCTCTCGCAAGCGCCTGGGGACAGTAAACGCTTCTAGAGATTAAAGAGGCGTGAGGGCCGGGGCTCACGACCTTAAGATGCCGTAAAGATGCAGGTAGAAAGCACTATTGCGGCTGCAGTGCGCCTATACTCGACCTCGCGAGCATACAGTGGCGTCCTCACCGCGTATGCACGCATGGACAACGTTTCAGAAAGGCTACGCTATGCAGCGCGACGCATCGGACACTCGCGTCAATCCAGACCTCATCCTCAAGGCAATTGAGAAAGACGAGGTCGCCGATGACGCTCGAACCAGCCGGGGACACCTCAAGATTTTCTTTGGCTACGCTGCTGGTGCAGGCAAAACCTATGCGATGCTTCAAGCCGCCCACGCCGCCAAGCGGCGAGGTGTCGACGTCGTCGCGGGATACATCGAGCCGCACGAACGTCCGGCAACTGCCCATCTTGCACAAGGGCTTGAGAACGTGCCCTGTAAACTCATCGAGCACAACGGCATTGCGCTCAGCGAGTTCGATCTAGATGCGGCTATCGAACGCGCCCCTCAGCTCATCCTTGTCGACGAGCTCGCCCATACGAATGCGCCGGGGTCTCGCCACGACAAACGCTATCAAGACGTCGAGGAACTTCTACATGCAGGCATCGACGTCTATACGACCGTGAACGTTCAGCATATCGAGAGCCTAAACGACATGGTTGCATCCATCACCGGCGTTGTCGTGAGCGAACGAATCCCCGACCGCATCTTCGATGATGCCGACCAGGTCGAGCTCGTTGACATAGAGCCCGAAGACCTACTTGAGCGCCTTCGCGCCGGCCTCGTCTACCGTCCCGCACAAGCCGAGCGAGCGCAACAGCATTTTTTTACCGTCGAGAACCTCACCGCACTCCGAGAAATCGCGCTGCGCCGCTGCGCCGATCGCACCGGCCACCTCACAGACGCCGCACGCGTGCTGGGAAACCGTGACTACTACACCAGGGAGCGTATCTTAGTCTGTGTCTCCCCGGCGCCGACCAATCCCCGCATCGTCCGTGCCGCCGCACGCATGGCGAAAGCGTTTCGCAGCGAGCTCGTCGCCCTGTTCGTAGAGAGCCCGCGCACGCAAGCCATGAGCGATGATGAGCGCGCCAAGCTTGCAGACAATATCGCCCTAGCCGAGCAGCTCGGAGCACATATGGAAACCGTCTATGGCGACGACGTCGCGTTTCAGATCTCCGAGTTCGCGCGCCTGTCGGGTATTTCGAAGATCGTCATGGGGCGCACGGGCGAGCACAGCAGCGTCCGTCAGGCCCTCTTTGGCCGCAAATCTCTCGTAGAACAGCTCATAACATTCGCCCCGAACCTCGACATTTACATCATTCCAGACCAGTCGACTCCGCCCTCCCGACCCAAAGGACGCCGCCATGCGCTCGCCCTGCAGCCGCCCAGCAGCCGAAACGTGCTTCGCACGCTGGCCCTCTCTCTTGTCGCCACGGCGATCGGCACGGCTTTCCGCCATCTGGGATTTGCCGATTCCAGCATCATATCCCTCTATATCCTCACGGCCCTGCTGACCGCCGTCACCACGACGGGGCGTATCTGCACGATCGTATCGAGCGTGCTCTCTGTAGTGCTTTACAACTTCTGCTTCGTAACGCCTCTGTTTTCGCTCGCCAGCTACGACCGAAGCTATCTGGTCACGTTCGGCATCATGTTCGCTACCGCTATGGTCGCCGGCGAGTTAACTGCGCGCATCGCCGACAACGCCCGTACCTCCGCCGAGAACGCATTCAAAACGCGCGTACTCCTCGAAACGAACCAGCTCTTGCAGCAAGCCCATAGCGCGGAGGAGTGCGCCCACGTCACCATGAACCAACTCATCAAACTGCTAAAACTCGACGTGGTCTTCTACTCCGCCGAACACGGCACGCTCGGCAAGGCGCTCCATGAGTCCGCTGGCACCGAAAACCGATCCGCGTCGCTGCTCACCGACTACGAGCGCGCCGTTGCAACCTGGACCTACACCAACAACAAGCGCGCGGGCGCAAGCACGCGGACCCTGCCCGAGGCGCGCTGCCTCTACCTCGCGGTTCGCACCGGCGACAAGGTATTCGGTGTCATCGGCATCGACCTGGAGGGGCGCGAGATCGAAGCCTTCGAGCATTCGATCGTCCTATCTATCGTAGGCGAATGCGCCTTGGCGCTCGAAAGCGACCGGGCGGCGCAAGAGCGCGAAGAGGCTGCGGTCTTGGCGAAAAACGAGCAGCTGCGCGCCAACCTTTTGCGCTCCATCGGCCACGATTTGAGGACACCCCTCACGGCTATATCCGGATCTGCGGCAATCCTTCGGAAGAGCGACGAGAAGCTCAGCCTCGAACAACGCTGCGATCTTGCGGATGCCATCTACGACGACTCCCTCTGGCTTATCGATACCGTGGAGAACCTCCTCGCCATCACACGCGTCGAGGATGGCACCATTCGCCTCAACTTCACATCCGAGCTCATCGACGAGGTCATCGAGGCCGCCCTCAGCCATGTCGCCCAAGCATCGCATGGACGTACCGTCACCATCGAGCACACTGACGACATCCTGCTGGTACGCATCGACGTCCATCTCATCATGCAGGTGCTTACGAATCTCATCATGAACGCCTTCAAATACACGCCCGAGGACTCGACTGTCACCATCAGCGCACGTCGCGAGGGCGCGTTCGTCGTGGTGGACGTCGCAGACGATGGGCCGGGTGTGGCAGACTGCGACAAGCCTCATATCTTTGAGCGCTTCTTCACCTCAAGCAATACGCGGCCCGTGGATTCGCGTCGAAGCATCGGCCTTGGGCTGTCGCTCTGCCGCTCCATCGTGGAGGCGCATGGCGGCGCCATCGAAGTTCGCGACAACCACCCCCATGGGGCCGTCTTCCGTTTTACCCTGCCCGCCGAGGAGATCGAGATTCATGAATAATGCCGCTAAGCCACGCATCCTCCTGGTCGAAGATGACCTGACCGTTCAAAACCTCGTTTCGACCGCGCTTGACCTCCACGGCTATGTCGTGAGCAAGGTTTGCAACGGCCAGGCCGCCATCATGGATGCGGTGTCGCACGGCCCTAGCCTCATCATGCTCGACCTCGGCCTTCCCGACATTGACGGTATCGAGGTCATCACGAAGATCCGAAGCTGGTCGGCAGTCCCCATTATCGTCATTTCGGCGCGCTCCGAAGATTCCGACAAGATTGCAGCACTTGACGCAGGGGCAGACGACTACCTCACCAAGCCCTTTTCTGTGGATGAGTTGCTCGCGCGCGTCCGTGCGAATTTGAGGCGCTCATCGATGGCGTCGAGCGAGTCGACAGAAGCGAGCACGTTCGACAACGGTCCGCTGCATATCGACTACGCCGCGGGATACGCGACGAAAGACGGACGCGAGCTCTCGCTCACCCCAACCGAGTACAAATTGCTCGTCCTTCTGGCGAAAAACGTCGACAAGGTGCTCACCCACACCTTCATCACCCGCGAGATATGGGGCACGAGCTGGGACAGCGATCTGGCGAGCCTGCGCGTGTTCATGCGCACCCTGCGCAAGAAGATCGAGGCAGACCCCTCTCACCCCAAGATGATTCAGACGCACATGGGCGTCGGGTACCGCATGCAGCGTCTCTAGCCCACCCCACAAAAAGTTGCGGTGGAATACGGAGTAGATAAGGCCTTTGACAGCCAAAACAGTCCGCATTTCACCGCAACTGATGGGCGGGGTGGAGTTAGAGGAGCAGGTAGTTAGTCATGCCTTCGACGGCGAGCTTGGCGCCTGCCACGGCATGGACCACGGTGAGCGGGCCGTTGACCACATAGTTAGCGATACCCCAAAATCACTCTTTAACTCACCGCGCTCGCCCCCATATGTGCAAAGCGCCCCGCGAACGGATACTCGCGAGGCGCCTGGATGCCTGGATGTCCGGGCCTTATTTGATCCCGCGGCCCAAGTCTTCGGCAATTTTGTCTACGCCCTTAAGTGCGGCGCAGGTCTTTTTGTTGGAGCAATGTCCCGTGCAAACGCCACCTTGAGCGCAGTCGGCGCAGGTGCCCTTGCGATAAATGCGCACGCACACGGCGACAAACGCAATACCGATAACAGCCAGTACAACAATATCGATAGGTGCCATAGCAAGCCTCCTCTAGTTAACCATCACTTACTTTACCCCATTCTCAACCTACCAAAAAGGGACAGGTTTATTTTAGTCGGTTTTATCTGCGGAAACGTCACATCTCCCCCACCAAAAAGCCCGAGTGTCACTGGGACACCCGGGCTCGTAGAAAGGGGCTAATCCTTATTTGGACTTAAGCGGAAACTGCGGCGGAAGCAGTGTTGGTCTCGTCCTCGTCGGTCCATGCATGCTTGGGCATGGGACGGAAGATCTGGAAGAGCATCGCAGCCAGCAGCACGATGGCCACAACCGTCCAGATACCAAACTGCCCAAGAACAAGCAGGTTATAGAACTGGTTGATGAACAGGCCGATGACCCAAGCAAAGGCACACTCGTAGCCGATGGCAATCGCGGTCCACTTACCGGAGTTCATCTGGTTACGGATGGTGCCGATAGCGGCAAAGCACGGAGCGCACAGCAGGTTGAAGGCACCAAAGGCGACGCAAGCGCCCATGGTCGGGAACATAGCCGCAAACGCGGTCCACAGGCTCGGGTCGGTCTCGCCGGCGTCGGCAACGGACAGCAGCGAGCCGGCGGTGGCGACAACGTTCTCCTTGGCGACGAGGCCAGAGACGGTCAGTGCGGTGGCCTGCCAGGTGCTAAAGCCGAGCGGGGCGAAGATCCAAGCGACCAGGTTGCCGAACATGGCAAGCACGGAGTAATCCATGAACTCCTCGGGGATGCCCTCCATGGAAGGCAGGTAGCCAAAGGCGCCGTTGTAGCTACCAAAGTTGGAGAGGAACCAAACGACGACGGTGGACGCAAAGATGACCGTGCCGGCCTTCTTGATAAAGGCGAAGCAGCGCTCCCACACGTGCAGCGCCCAAGAGCGGATCGCCGGGAAGTGGTAGGCAGGAAGCTCCATAACAAACGGCGTCGGGCGGCCGGCGAAGAGCTTGGTCTTCTTGAGCATGAGGCCCGAGGCAATGACGGCAAAGACGCCCAGGAAGTAGAAGAGCGGGCTGATCCACGCAGCGGTGGTGGAAGAGTCGCCAATGATGGAACCCATGAGCAGGGCGATGATCGGCAGCTTGGCGCCGCAGGGGATGAACGTGGTGGTCATGACCGTCATGCGGCGGTCCTTCTCGTTCTCGATGGTCTTGGTGGCCATGACGCCGGGGACGCCGCAGCCCGAGGACACGAGCATGGGGATAAAGGACTTACCGGACAGGCCAAAGCGGCGGAACACGCGGTCCATGATGAAGGCGACGCGCGCCATGTAGCCGCAGTCCTCCAGGAAAGACAGCATCACAAAAAGCAGGAACATCTGCGGCACAAAGCCAAAGATGGCGCCCAGGCCGCCGACGATACCATCGCAGACCAGCGAATCGACCAGGCCACCGTCCTCGGTGCCGCCCGCCACGAGGGCGTCGTGCACCACGGTGGTGATACCCGGGACATAGGGGCCGTACTCCGCCGGGTCAATCGAATCGGCAGCGTCCTCACCCACAGCCTCGACAGCCGCATCATACGCATCGCGACCCTGACCGAGCACGTACCAACCGTCGGTGCCGAAGAGCTGGTCGTTGGTGAAGTCGGTCACCGTGCCGCCCAGGGTAGAAACGGCGATGTAGTACACGCAGAACATGATGACCACAAAGATCGGCAGGCCCAGGATACGGTTGGTAACCACGCGGTCGATCTTCTCGGAGGTGCTCATCTTGGCAGGAGCCTTGGTCATGCACTCGTCGATAATGTGGGCAATCACGCCATAGCGCTCGCCGGTGATGATGGACTCGGCGTCGTCGTCGCAATCCTGCTCGCACTGGGCGACCAGCTGCTCAACGCGAGCGGCCTTCTCCTTGGTGAGGTTGATGAGCTTGCAGGCGTCCGCGTCGCGCTCAAACAGCTTGACAGCGTAGTAGCGACGCTTGTTGGCGGGAACGCTCGCCGGCAGGTTGTTCTCGATGTGGTCCAGAACGTCCTCGATAGAGGAATCGAACTTGTGCTCCGGCACCTGGCCCTTGGAAGCAGCGGACTTCTTAACCTGCTCGAACAGCTCCTTGATGCCCTTGTTCTTAAGGGCCGAGATCATCATGACCGGGCAACCGAGCTTCTTGGACAGCTTGTCGGTGTCGATCTTGTCGCCGTTCTTCTCGACCAAGTCGGCCATGTTGAGGGCGACGACCACGGGCAGGCCGGTCTCGATAACCTGAAGCGCCAGGTACAGGTTGCGCTCGAGGTTGGTGGCATCGACCACCTGGACGACGACATCGGGTTCGCCGCTCATGAGGTAGTCGCGCGAGCACTGCTCCTCGGGGCTGTAGGGGGAAAGCGAGTAGATGCCGGGGAGGTCCGTAATCGTGACGTTCTTGTCACTCAGGAGCTTGGCTTCCTTTTTCTCAACCGTGACGCCGGGCCAGTTGCCAACGTAGCCGTTGGCGCCGGTGATCAGGTTGAAAAGCGTGGTCTTGCCGCAGTTGGGGTTACCCGCCAGCGCGACATGGATCTGAGAATCCGCCATTCAATCCTTCTTCCTTGTGTGCCCGCGCTGCTTTCTCCGCGCAGGCTGGATAATGTGCTTCAACGTTGCATTGCAGAGTTAGAAAAACCTAACTTTACCTGCAAGAATACATGCCGCTGGCCCTTACTGGACCTCGACGACGGCAGCCTCCTCCTTGCGGATGGAAAGCTCGTAGCCGCGCACGTTGATCTCGACCGGATCTCCGAGCGGTGCAACCTTAACGACCTTAAACGACGTGCCCTTGATGAGCCCCAGGTCCATAAGGTGACGGCGCAGTGCACCCTCACCGTGAAGCTTGACGATGGTAGAGCTCTCGCCCACCTTGACGTCACCCAACGTCTTCATGTACTTGTCCCCCTTTCAGCTTTTTGCGAAATGCTGCGAACTAACCGACGGTCATGATGTGCATGGCAACCTTGGAATCGATACCAAAGCGTGCACCCAGCACCGTGACGATGATATTGGCGCCACTCGAGCTCACCACGTGGATCTCGTTGCCCTCGACAAAGCCGAGGTCCTTGAGATGGTGCTTCATATCCTCATTGCCCTTTACGCGAGACACGCGCACGGTTTCGCCCGCTTTTACCATCGAAAGCGGCATAGCCGGCATCTGCGGTCCGCAAGACATGAGTGAGCTCCTAACGTCAGTTCGTCCTCAACATCGACGCAGCAAAAGTTAACCACGTCTATGTTCGCTATAGTAAACTAGCACGTGGTTAACTTTTTGGAAAGGGTCCCCATTTAGATTTCGAAAAAGTTTCCTATACGAAACAAAAAGGCGCGGCAAAGAGCTGTCCTTTGCCGCGCCCTGTCATGCTTAGAGCGAGAGGTTTCTGATCGATGTGACGCAGGAAGCCTCGTCTACGCCCGAAACGCGGAAGATGATGTCCTCGCCGCACTCGCCGTAGAGAGCCATGAGCCCCATTACATCGCGGCCGTCGGTATGGCGATCGCCGATACTGACCGATACGTTGCTACGATGCTTGGCAATGATGTCGTAAAGCAGCGCAACCGGGCGGGCATGCAGTCCCAACGGATCTTTAATCGTCTTTGTAAACTCGACCATGTCCCCTCCCGCGGCATCGCACATTCGGCCGGCAAACCCAACCACGTGGTAGTTATTGTAGCGTTAGATGCTTGTCGAGAGCTCCTCTGAACACCTCGTGGGCAAAAAGTGGCAAATATGAGTACTGTCACCGATTTAGTAGCAGCAAAATCGCGAGCAAAGTGCCTGCTTTGAGCGATTCGAAGAGGTTGAAAGCCGTCAAACGCCCTTTAAAGGGGGTTAGATAAATTGATTTTGAGCCCGTTTTTGCTCAGAACAGGCCGAAAAATATGACACCTCTTTTGCAACAGTACTCATATTTGGCATTTTTTGACCACGGGGTCCAAAACCATGCCCCAAAACACAAAAGGAGGGGCCTCGTAAGGCCCCTCCTTAGGAAAGGGAATCGATTTATTCCACAGCCGTAGATTAATCCTAGCCGCTACTCCATCATGTCGAGGACGGAGGGGCGAAGCTCGTTCTCGGCGGCCTCGGGATCGGTCTCGCGCAGGCGGTTGATGTAGCGGTTGTACCACATCACGGCAAGGCCCAGGAAGACAACTACACCGCCAACGTTGTAGACCAGCGTCAGCCACAGAGGCTGATCGAGCGGAATGGTGCCGCAGATAAGCACGAAGCAGAAGACAACGAGCAGGAAGGCGGCAATGACCAGACCGAAGGTGCGCGAACCCATACGGAAGTCGCGGGGCGCAGCGTCGAAGTTCTTGCGCAGCATAAAGTAGGCAAGCAGAATCAGCAGCGGCGGGAGCAGAGCGGTGGCAGCCGTCATGTTGGTGACGATCATGAGCAGGTCGTCTAGGTTGCCGGAGCCCAGGGCCGGGATGATCAGGATGGGGACGACGATGGCGAACTGCAGCCAGGCAGCGCGGGCAGGAATGCCGTGCTCGTTGAGCTCGACGATCTTGCTACCAAAGACGCCCTTGGGGATCTCGGTGAAGAAGACCTTGATGGGAGCAGAGGTCCACATCATGAGGGAGCCCAGCGTGGCGGCAAGAAGGATCAGGCCAATGACGCGCGTGGACACTTCCATGGGAATGCCAAAGTGGGCAAAGACAGCGCCGAATACGTCGAAGATACCGGTGGAGATGGCAACGCCGCCCTCGGGAATGAACAGGTTGACCAGCAGCGAAGCGCCTGCATACAGAAGGCCGATGGTCAGGCCGGCGATAACGACGGTGCGCACGAAGGCCTTGACGCCACCCTTAAGGTCGTTAAGGAACACGCCGACAGACTCAGCGCCGCCAACGCCCTGGATGATCCAGGCAAGCGTACCGAAGAAGCCCCACATAGTTGCGAAGTTGCTCGTGTCGGGAGCCATGTTAGCGGGGGTAGGAGCCGTAGCGAACTCGACGCCGCCAAAGGCAGCAGCCAGGGACAGCAAGATGAACACGGCAGTCAGGCCGAGAGCCGCGGTCGAGCCGAAGGAGGAAATGGAGCCGATCCACTTAGCACCCTTGGTCGAAACCCACGTGGCGATAGCAAAGACGACGATCTCGATAATGGTGATCCACAGCTGCGAGAGCTCGGCATTGGCACCAAAGAACACGTAGCTCGCGTAGATGATGACGTTAGGCAGGACGGACGCAAAGTAGAACAGGTTAACGAACCAGTAGCTAAATGCCGTCAGGAATGCCCAGCGACCGCCCATCGAGGTCTTGACCCAGGCGTACACGCCCGACTCGGAGTCCTTGTTAAGGCCGACGAATTCGGCGGTAACCAGGGTATAGGGGACAAAGTACAAAAGCGTAGCGAAAAAGAACGACGGCGCAGCTGCCAAGCCGATGGCCGCGTTGTTGTTGATGATGTTCTTGATACCGAACACGGCGGCGACCGTCATGCCCAGCAGAGCGAACGAACCAATCGTTCCTCGTTTTTCAGAGCTCATAAGCCCTCCCAATCATCCGTTATATCTCATCTAAAACCGTCCGGACTGCAAGCGCAATCGTGGACGGCGCACCTGCTAAGGGGAATGGGGAAAAGGGAGTCAACAAAGCCATCCCCCTTAACGGCGCGAAGCAAACGTCCAAACGGACGAATACTACTTGTTGGGGAAGGAATAACCTTCAACCGTCACGTGCAGTACCACGACGCGGGAATCCGCGGCATCGGCCACGACACGGTAGGCCTCGTCAATTTCGACGACGGCAACGCCGCCGGCGGGAATCGTCACGGTCTCCCCCGCACCCTCAAAGCGCTCGCGATCATCGATATCGCTGTAAGCACGGATGCAGGTGAGGTCTGCCTTGGGGGCAACCTCGACGGTCAGGTCGCCGTCGAGCGGAGCGAGCACGGCATGGTAGCGACGGTGACCGACCAGATCGGCGGTAGCGGCCTCGCGGGCATAGACCCACCAGTACACCAACGAGTCGCCGATGGAGTAAGCCACGTCGTGCTGCAGGTCGGCAACGCCATCGAGCGCCTGACCGGTGCGCATCCACTTCTTGACGGACTTCATCTGAGCGTCGAAATCGGCGCGCGAGTTAAAGACATGCATGACTTATGCCTCCTTAATGGGTGCCAGCGCCTGAGCCAGATCGGCAGACGTCAGCGGTCGCAGGGACACCTCAAAGCTGAAGCTCTCAAAACGGGTGCGGTAGGAATCGAGCACCTCGGAACCCCAAGAGTTCGAACCAAGGCCGAGCAGCTGGTCGTTGATATTGACCGTAACCGTGTCGCCCTTGACAAGGTCGTAGACGTGCTTGGCGTTATCTATAGCCTCGCAGCTATAGGGCCATGCCGAGAACGAGAACGGGTTGGAGGCGGCGTCGCTCGGACGCGTCACGACCAGACCGTCACCGTGGCTAGAGCGCAGGGCGACCCAACGGGTGCCCTCGCGGTTAGCACAATCCTGAGGCATAACGTAGGGCGTGAACATGTCGTCGACCGTAGTGCGGTAATGACCGACCGGGTTGGCGCGCAGCGAGTCCGGATAGTTCTCGCCCGGGCCGTGGCCAT
This sequence comes from uncultured Collinsella sp., assembly GCA_900542365.1. Lineage (GTDB taxonomy): Bacteria > Actinomycetota > Coriobacteriia > Coriobacteriales > Coriobacteriaceae > Collinsella. The sequence continues at coordinate 28,771 of UQNH01000013.1, forward strand.
ACCACTCGACGGCACGATCGCAACCGGGGACCTCGAAGGAGATGCCGATGCGCGGGATGATATCCGAGTAATCGCCGTAGGGCTCGCCGGAAACCTTGAGGTCGACTCGACCGCTCGGAAGCACGGTGTAGACGAGCTCGACGCGCATGCCGAACGCGCGGACGGGAGGAGCGATACGCTGGCTCACGGTAACGACGACCGCATTGCCATCCTGCTTCCAAGAAACCTTGCGGGTAGACGTCTGCATCACATCGATGAAGTTGTCCTTCCACAGTGAGTCATACTCCTGGGCATGGTTATCGACGAGCGGATGCCAAAAACCAACCTGGGGACCAGAGGCCATGACGTCGCGGCCGGATGCCTTCCACTCGCTCACGGTACCGTTGACTTTGCTGAAGGTCAGCTCGCCGTTGAGGGAGTGGATGCGGATCTCCTGCTCGGTCTCCTCAACCGTAAGCTCAGGACGAGCGGGGGCCACGATGGTCGGCGCCGGATGGTTTGCGATGGCAAACTGGCTAGCGCCCAGCTGGAACATCGGCTCGCACCAGACGTGAGCGGCCATGGTGTAGGCGCGCACGGTCAGCAGGGTCTCGCCCACTGCGGCCTCGCGAATCACCAGTGGCAGCTGGACGGACTCGCCGGGGGCAACCGCGCCGGGCATGAGCGTCTTGCGGCAGACCACGTCGCCGTCCACCAGGGTCTCGGCCGACAGGCAGACATCCTCGAGGGTGGTGAACCAACGCTTGTTGGTGACGGTCAGCTCGCCTGCCTCGGCGTCATAAGCCATGCGGACCGGGCAGATAACCTGGCCGTACTCGGTAAGGCCCGGACTCGGCTGCTGCCAGGGGAACACCATGCCATCGATGCAGAAGTTGCTGTTGTTGGGGTAATCGCCGTTGTCGCCACCATACATATCGTAGGCAACGCCGTCCTCGGTCACAGCAGCCAAACCGTGGTCGCACCATTCCCAAATGAACTGGCCCTGGATGCAATCCCAACGATCGAAGACCTCCTGGTACTCGGACAGGCCTCCGGGACCATTGCCCATGGAGTGACCGTACTCACAGTTGATGCGCGGCTTGGGGAATGGGTGCTCGCCAAAGTCGTTCATCTGCGAAACACGGGAGTACATCGTGGAGATAACGTCGACGGTATCGGCGTTGCGGTCCTCCTCATAATGGACCGGACGATCATCGAGCTCGTGAGCCTTGGCGTACATCGCGCGGATGTTGCAGCCATAGCCGCTCTCGTTGCCCATCGACCACATAATGATGCAGGCGTGGTTGCGCTCCTGCATCACCAGGCGCTCAATGCGGTCGACGTAGGCCGGCTCCCATGCCGGATCGTCGGTGACCAGGGCGATGTTGCCGATATTCTCGAAGCCGTGGCTCTCCATATCGGTCTCGGCGACCAGCATGATGCCATACTCATCACACAGCTCGTAGAAGCGCGGGTCATTGGCATAGTGAGAGGTGCGCACCGCGTTGATGTTGTGCCGCTTCATGAGCTCCAGGTCGCGGCGCATGCGATCGAGGCCCACGGCGCGGCCCTTGTGATCGTCGTGATCGTGGCGGTTGACGCCATGCATCTTAAAGTAGGTGCCGTTGAGGTAGATATGATTGCCCTCGACCGTCACCTCGGCAAGACCCTGGCGATGCGGAACGTACTCGCTGGCCTCGTCGCCATCGTAGACCTCAAACGTAAGGTCATAGAGGAAGGGGTCCTCGGGATTCCAGAAGTGGGCATCGGCAACGCTGCACTCGGCATGGCCGTCGACGCACTCACCCGTAGCCACCACGTTTCCGCCATCGCTGAGCGTATACACAACGCGGGTAGCGCCCTCGGCCACCGTATCGAGCGTGATCAGAGCGGCATCGCCCTCGCGGTGCGTGCGGAACCTAAAGTCGACCAGGTGCGCGGCGGGACGCTGCATAAGGTACACATCGCGGAAGATGCCCGAGGCCCACCACATGTCCTGATCCTCGATATAGCTGCCATCACTGTACTGCAGAGCCTTGACCGCAAACAGGTTGTCGCCCTCGACGAGCGCGTCGGTCACGTCAAACTCGGCAGACAGGCGCGAACCCTTGGTCATGCCGATAAACTGACCGTTGACGTACAGCTCACCATAGCTCTCGATGCCGTCAAAGCGAATGATCTCGCGAGCGCCGGCAGGCACGGCGGGAAGGTTGACGATGCGCTGGTAGACGCCCGTGGGGTCGTCGGAGGGAACGAACGGCTGATCCACCGGGAACGGGAAACCCTCGTCGGTGTAGGCAAGGTTGCCATAGCCATCCACCTGCCACAGGTGCGGAACCTCCACGTGATCCCACTCGGGCTCGTACGTGGAGAGCTCCTCGTTGGAAACGGCAGCAGGCCCCTCAAAGAGGCGGAACTGCCACGAGCCGGACAGCTGGACAAACCCGCGCGACAGCTCGCGGCTGTACGTAGCGGCGAGATCGGCGGTCTCGTAACCCATAAAGTACGCATGGGGTGCCAGGCGGTTCCTGTGGGTGAGCGCTTGGTTTTCCCAATCGTTAATGGCGTCCATGGTGATGCTCCTTCGTCATCGTAGTGATTCTTGTGCAACCGGTTGTCCTTATCTTACGGGCGATGCAAAAAATTGTGCAACCGGTTGTCCGCTGAACGGTCGATTTGGTCGGATTAACGGTGCAACCGGTTGTACAGCTGCGACACTTATGTCACCCTGAGTATCGAAACTCAGCGCAAAACATCGTTCTTAAGCTCGTAGGCAACCGCCACGCCCGCTGATATCTCACCCACACGAGACGTATTCGATTGCGGCTTGGTTGCAAAACGACACCTGTCACCGGATATCATGAACGCTGTTCAGGTGCACTATAGTAAGCTGTATCCGCACCAGCCCGTATCAGTGACAACATCGACCGCATTTTCCAGGAGACGCCATGACCCAACCAGTTCGCACCGCACCTACGCTTGCCGAGGTTGCCGCAGCTGCCGGCGTGTCGCGCTCCACGGCATCGCGCGCCCTCAACGATTCGCCCCGCATTAGCGAGGAAACCAAAAAGCGCGTCCGTGCGGCGGCCAAGAAAGTCAATTTTGTCCCCAATGCCCGTGGCCGAGCGCTCGCTGTCGGGCGCACGGAAATCATCGCCGTGCTCGTGACCGAGCCCCTGAGTGAACTCTTCAGCGACCCCACCTATAGCGAGTTTTTGAGCGGTATTACCGAGGAACTGTCGGAGTCGTCCTATCTGCCCGTTATCTTGCAGGCGTCTTCTACGCATGAGCGCAACCGCGCACGCGAGCACTTTGAGCGCCGCTCGTTCGACGCCGTGATCGACGTCTCCCCCTACAAGGGCAGCGAGCTGCTCGAGGTGCTGCGCGAGCTGGGCGTACCCACCGTGTTGTGCGGCCAGCTCGAGGGCCACCCCTATCGCGATGTGTTCTCGACGGTCTACTCTGACGACGAAGAGGGCGGACGCTTTGCGGCACACGCCATGAAGGAGCGCGGGCGCAAAGATATCGTCGCCGTGTTGGGACCGCAAGACAACCCCGCTGTTGTCGACCGCCTGCGCGGCTACCGCGCCGTCTTGGGCGAAGACCTCCCAGACGCAAACGTTATCTATACCGGCTGGAACAGCGGAGACGGCTATCAGGCCATGCGCCAGATCCTCGCGCGCAAGATTGCTTTCGATGGCGTGCTCTGCGGATCGGACCGTATCGCGGCTGGCGTCATCACCGCACTCAACGAGGCAGGCCTATCTGTTCCGGCGGAAGTTTCTGTCGTCGGCTTCGACGATCACGAGATTGCGACGCGCTGCGTCCCCGCACTCACGACCGTCCGCCAGCCCCTGCGCGAAGAAGGCCACATGGCCGCCAACATTGCGCTCGACATGATCAAGGGTGCCGAGCCCACCACCACCGTCATGCACATGCAGCTCGTTCAGAGAGACTCGCTGTAGGAAACTGGGCCGGGCTTTCCGCCAGACAGTTGCTGTGGAAAGCCCGGCCCGTTTTGAGCGCTCATTCTGGGGCACAGTTTCCGTTAGACAGCTCAACCGGAAACTGTGTCCCATTATTTTGCCGAATTCTGGGTCGCGCTTTCCCAGAGGCCCCCCTTTGGGAAAGCGCGACCCGTTCTGGACGCAGATTCCGGGACGCACTTTCCGCGACGCCCGGTCATCCCATGCCCTCACAATCTCGGCGCATAAAAAACGAGGGAAGGCACGCGTCCTTCCCTCGTTGCGGGCAATATGTAGCCGCTCGCTTACATCAGGCGCAGGCTGACATCCTTGAGCTGGGCGCCGGAAACGGCACTCGGAGCGCCCGACATAAGGTCGGAGCCGCTGGCCGTCTTGGGGAACGCCATGACGTCGCGGATGGAGTCGGAACCGGTGAGCAGCATGCACACGCGATCCAGACCCAGAGCGAAACCGCCCATCGGGGGTGCACCAAACTTGAGCGCCTCCATGAGGAAGCCAAACTGCGACTCGGCGCGCTCCTCGGTAAAGCCCAGGAGCTTGAGCATGGACATCTGCATCTCGGCGTTGTGGATACGCATACCGCCGCCGCCGGCCTCAAAGCCGTCCATGACAAAGTCGTAGGTGCACGAACCGGCTGCCAGCGGGTCGGCCTCGATCTTGGCGATGTCGGTCTCGGTCGGCAGGGTGAAGGGCTGGTGCTCGGCAGCGTAAGCCTTGCGATCCTCGTCCCAGTGGAACAGCGGGAAGTTGACGACCCACAGGAAGTCGTGGCCCTCGCGCTTGATCTCGAGCGCATTGGCCATGTGGGAACGCATGCCGCCCAGGATCTCGTCGGAGAGCAGGCGCGGACCGGCGGCGAACATCACAAGGTCGCCGGGCTCGACGCCCATGCGCTCGCGCAGAGCCGCCATCTCCTCGTCCGAGAAGAACTTGACGATGGGGCTGTTGATGGAGCCGTCCTCGCGGAATGCGATCCAGGCCAGGCCCTTGGCGCCAAACGTGGAGGCCACACCGGCGAGCTTATCGATCTTGGCGCGAGCCCAGGCACCGGCGCCCTTGGCGTTGATGGCCTTGACGACGGAGCCCTCCTCGTTTGCGGCAGTCGCAAAGACCTTGAACTTGGAGTTGGCAAAGATGTCGGTCAGGTCGACCAGGTGCATGCCATAGCGGGTATCGGGCTTGTCAGAGCCATAGGTGTCCATGGCTTCCCAATAGTCCATGCGGCGCAGCGGCATGGGCATCTCGACACCCATGCGGCCGAAGGCGTCGGACAGGACCTCTTCGAGCGCGCTCATAACGTCGTTCTGGTCCACGAAGGACATCTCGATATCGACCTGGGTGAACTCGGGCTGACGGTCGGCACGCAAGTCCTCGTCGCGGAAGCACTTGGCAACCTGATAGTAGCGCTCGACGCCACCGACCATAAGCAGCTGCTTCAGGAGCTGCGGGGACTGCGGCAGGGCATAGAAGTTGCCCGGCTGGATGCGGCTGGGGACGATGAAGTCGCGGGCGCCCTCGGGCGTGGACTTGAACAGGGAGGGCGTCTCGACCTCCATGAACTCACGGTTGTGCAGCGCCTCGCGAATGGCAAAGGTAAAGTCGGAGCGCAGCTTGAGGTTGGCCATCATCTCGGGACGACGGAGGTCCAGATAGCGATAGCGCAGGCGGGTGTCCTCGCTGGTCTCGATGCCGTCCTCGATCTGGAACGGCGGGGTGACGGAAGTGTTGAGCACCTCGGCATGATCGGTCAGGACCTCGATCTCGCCGGTCGCGAGCTTGGTGTTGGTGGTCTCCTCGCCACGGGCGCGCACGACGCCGTGAATCTTGATGGGCCACTCGGGACGCATGGTCTCGGCGATCTTAAAGGCATCGCCGTCGGAATGCTCGGGGTCGAAGGTGAGCTGCGTGATGCCCTCGCGATCGCGAAGGTCGCAGAAGATAAGGCCGCCGTGGTCGCGGCGACGGCTCACCCAACCGGTGAGGGTGACTTCTTCGCCCACGTTCTCGAAGCGAAGCTCGCCGCAGGTACGGGTGTGCATGGAATGCTCGTCAATGGGACGGGTCTGGCTCATACCAGTGATCCTCCTTTATGGATCTGTGCCGCCCCGTGTCGTTCCGGGCGGCGTCGTACAGATTTGCCCGGCCTGCGTAAACCGCGCAGCCAGACATGGCGTTCTATCTTATCGCACCTGTGTCGATGTGCCGCGGAAAAGTAGCTCCTGCCCAAAGACTTGACGGAGACGAAACAATTGGCGCACCGCAGTCGTCGCCGAGGCACGCCGCGTGCGACAATGTGCCCCAATACAACCGCGCTCGGAAAGGCCCAACATGACTGCACGCCTCATCGTTATGGATATCGACTCCACCCTCATCAATCAGGAGGTTATCGATCTTTTGGGCGAAGAGGCAGGCGCGGGCGAGCAGGTAGCACAAATTACCGAGCGTGCGATGCGCGGCGAACTCGATTTTAAGCAGGCACTCGAGGAGCGCGTGGGGCTGCTTGCCGGCTTGGACGAGAGCGTGTTCGAGCGCACCTTTGAGCGCGTGACGTTTACTCCCGGCGCGCTGGAGCTTGTGCGCTCGGCGCGCAGCAAGGGCTGGAAGGTCGGCGTGGTGAGCGGCGGCTTCCACGAGGTCGCCGATAAGATCGTAGCCGCCGCGGGCATCGACTTTTGCCTGGCCAATCGTCTGGAGGTCGTGGACGGCAAGCTCACGGGTAAGCTGGCGGCAGACATCGTGACCAAGGAGTCCAAGCTTATCCAGCTGCTGGACTGGGCAGTTGAGTGCGGTGTCGATATGGCCCATACCGTCGCGATCGGCGACGGCGCCAACGACATCCCCATGATCCAGGCCGCAGGCACGGGCATCGCGTTTTGCGCCAAGCCCAAGACGCGCGAGGCCGCCCCGTTTACCATCGACGAGCGCAACCTGATGCTCGCCATGGACATCATCCTGCGCGACTAGTCGATCCGTCCAACAATTGGATCAGTCTGTCCTATAGTTTCCGAACAATTTTGTCTTAGTGTTCGGAAATATACCCTTTGAGTGCTAGACTTTGCGCCGTCGAAGGGAACATATATGGATAAGCGAGATCTTGAGCAATTGCTGAGCGATGTTGCCGGCGGAGCAGTCACCCCTGCCGACGCCCTCACGCGCATCCAGACGGCTCCGACCGCCGATTTGGGCTTTGCGCAGCTCGACCTTTCGCGCGGGGTGCGCCAGGGAGCCGGCGAAGTTGTCTACGGCGCCGGTAAAACCGCCGAGCAAATTGCCGCCATTATCAAAGCATTACTCGATGCCGGCCAGGAGCGCATCCTGGTCACGCGCCTGGACGACGAAAAGGCAGCCCGCACCTCGGAGCTCCTCGGCAACGGCATCGACCTGGGATATGTCCCGGACGCCCAGCTCGCCCTCGTGGGTGGCAAGCCCTCCCCCAACGGCAACGGACGCATCGTCGTCGCCTGCGCCGGCACGAGCGACCTGCCCGTTGCCGAGGAAGCCGCGTTGACGGCCGAGTTCTACGGCAACGAGGTCGATCGCCTCTACGACGTGGGTGTCGCCGGCCTGCACCGTCTGCTCGCGCATGCTGAGGAACTTGCCCAGGCGCAGGTGGTCATCGCCATCGCCGGCATGGAAGGCGCCCTGGCGAGCGTCATCGGAGGCCTTGTGAGCTGTCCGGTCATCGCCGTCCCCACCAGCGTGGGCTATGGCGCGAACTTTGGCGGCATGGCCGCACTGCTCGCCATGCTCAACTCCTGCGCCAGCGGCGTTTCGGTCGTCAATATCGACAACGGCTTTGGCGCCGCCTATCAGGCAAGTCTTATCAATCATCTGAGCGCCGGCACGTCCTGCGCCCGCTAAGGAGCATTTCATGTCCAACCATCAGCACACGCTTATCATCGACGGCACCTCGGGCATCAGCGGCGACATGACCGTCGCGGCCCTGCTCGACCTGGGCGCCAGCGAGGAGCATCTGCGCGACCAGCTCGCCACGCTGCCGGTCAGCGGCTTTGAGATTGCCGTTACACGCGTAAACAAGCATGGCATCGACGCCTGCGACTTTGACGTTCAGCTGGCTGAGGAGCTCGAGAACCACGACCACGACATGGCCTGGCTCTACGGCAACGAAGCGGGCACCGAGCACACACATGAGCATGAGCACTACCATCATGATCATGGCGAGCACGAACACGAGCACTGCCACGAGCATGACCATGAGGCCCACGGCCATGACCACGATGGCCATCATCACGCCCACCACCATCACCACCGCTCTTTGGCAGACGTCACCGCCATCATCGACGGCTCGCAGCTGAGTAACGGCGCCAAGCGTCGCGCTCTCGCCATCTTCACCGCGCTCGCTGCCGCCGAGGCCAAGGCCCACGGCAAAACGCCCGAGACCGTCATGTTCCACGAGGTGGGCGCCGTCGACTCCATCGTCGACGTCTGCTCTGTCGCCATCTGCCTCGATGACCTGGGCATTGAGGACATCGTGGTGGAGTCGCTCTCCGAGGGTCACGGTACCATCCACTGTGCCCACGGCCTTATGCCCATCCCGGTGCCCGCCGTCGTCAACCTGTGCCAAGCGGGCAATATCGCCCTCACGCCCGCGCCGGTCGCCGGTGAGCTCGTGAC
>UQNH01000014.1:0-34798 GCA_900542365.1 uncultured Collinsella sp.
GGCGGCTGATCCGGTCCGACCGGGCCGCGCGGCAAGGAGATATATTGCCAGACCGGAGGGCCCCCGGGGGCGGGAATCCAGCACTCCATATTTTGTTCACAAATGAGTAGAACCCTCAGTTGCTTCACTGAGGTCGTATTCGAAGCAGCAGCTTCTGATATTGGCGATGACCAGCTGTTTTATGAATATTGAGACATCGGTCATCTCTGGAGCGCCACTTTACTCCAAAAGCATCAGCTATTTGTTTCCCGTCGGTAAAAGGCAGGTTTTGTTCGCCAAGCGTTCTTATATATTGAGAAGTTTGGGTTCAAACCCGTGCACCGTCAACTAAAAAGCGACCAGCCGGAGCCGATCGCTTTCTATTCTATGCTGGAGCATCCGAAGGGTGCTTCCGAACTCATTTTCTCGCTGCCATTCATGCTTTCGAAGCATCGTTTGACCTCCGCAGCCTCATGTTTTGAGGATCTGCCGTGTTTATCACTGTTATTAATGAGTGTGTGGAAGTGATCCTCATACAGATACATGCAATCCGCCAGAGAACTGAGAAGCATCTTTCTGCAGCCCTCGTTGCCTATCCTCGCACCTCTCAGGTCTTCCGGAAATTCACAAGCAGTCTTAGGGTCAATTTGTTTCTGCTTTCAGAGACTTGTTTGAGAGTTTTTAAATACAGTTCAAAACAATAAGTGAGACGCCATAAAGCAGAGCAAGATGTGCCGGATAGAAAATGTAGAAGAAATATTTGAGCTTCAGCCCTCGCTTGCCATTATAAAGATTGATAAGCAGCAACGAAACGACCGCGGCAGCAACATCAGGATTAAATACATTAGCTGTAGCAAACTCGAATCCGCCGCCAACTATATGGCATGACGAAAGGAGCACTGCGCATACTGCAGCAAAGAACATCTTGGCCTTGCTGTCGTGGAATAAATAGAATGCAGCCACAAGCAGAATGCCATACACACCGCCATCTAGTTTAGTGTATTCAGCTGCCAGTGCTGTCAAAACAATCAGAGCAGTTTCTGCGATGTACCTCTTCCATTTTGAAAGGCTTTGTATCTTTTCCAGAATTATCAAGAAGACCAAGCAAAGCAGGAGCTCACACATAACATTTTGTTGCCGAAGGTCAAATAGTTGCCCGGTTTGAACGAAATCGTATATGGGCTCCGCAATGATTGCGAAGACAAGCATATTTCGCAGGTACCTCTTTATGTCATGAGTATGCAAAAATCCCTCAACTATCAAAAAGCAAAATAAGGGAAATGCAATTCTGCCAAGAACATGAAGCACATCCGAAGCCTCGCTTAGAATCGCCCACTGTTCGTCTGATATCTGATTGTACGATGCGTGAGTCATGATTCCATTGGTCAGGACGATCCTGCTTACATGATCGAGAACCATCGAAATGGCCGCTATTATCTTTAATGTGCTGCCGCTAATTCCGTATCTATCTGTTTTCATTTCGTTTTCCTTTCTTTGGGTGGGCCGTCAGAGGTTCGGCCTGCTCTGCAGGCAGCCGCTGCGGCGCTTCGCGCCTCGCGCGCTGCACTGGCAAACGCTCACGCGTTTCCTCAGCTCCGCGCCCTTTCGGGTTCGAACCCGCGTCGCGGCAACAAAAAAGCGGCCGGCATCCGCCAGTCGCTTTTCCATTCTATGGTGGGCCGTCAGGGGTTCGAACCCTGGACCTTGGGATTAAAAGTCCCCTGCTCTGCCAGCTGAGCTAACGGCCCGCGGGTGGCATTGTACCACGGTCTGGGACTATTCCCAACTCCATTGGCCGTTCTGGAAAATCACAACTTCACGTCCATCAGGCGTAATGCCCGTAATATCGATGTCGTCCGTGCCAATCATAAAATCGACGTGCGTGCTCGAGACGTTAACGCCATGCTCCAGGAGCTCTTCCTTGGACATGTCATACCCACCCTCGATGCATTCGGGGAAACCGACACCTAGCGCGAGATGGCAGCTAGCGTTCTCGTCATAGAGCGTATCGTAGAACAGTACGCCACTTTCGCGGATCGGCGTGTTCTTGGAGATGAGCGCGACCTCTCCCAGGTGAGCAGCGCCCTCGTCAGTATCGATGATGCTTGCGAGCGTTGCCTTGCCCACACGGGCATCGTAGTCCACTACGCGGCCGCCCTCGAACTTAATCCAAAAATCGTCGGCCTTATTGCCATGGTGGATGAGCGGCATGGCCGAGTACACGATACCGTCGGCGCGCATGCGATCGGGCGAAGTGAAGACTTCCTCGGTGGGAATGTTGGGGAAGAAGGGGTGCCCTTCGGGCGTCTTGCCCTTGCCGCCGGCCCACTCGTGACCTTTCGTCATGCCAATCGTCAGATCGGTTCCATTTGCCGCGGCGTAATGCAGGTAGTCGAAACGATTGTCGTTCAGAAAACGCAGGTTCTTTTCGAATGCGGCGTCATGGAGTTCCCAGTCGCTCTCTGGGTCCTGGCCATCGGCGCGCGCGGTGTGCAGAATCGCATTCCACAGCTTATAGATTGCAACCTCATCGGCGTCTCCCGGGAACACCTCGTGCGCCCAAGCCACGACCGGAGCGCCGGCGATGCACCACGGATTGATGTTGTAATCCAGTCCACGGCGGAAAACTTTGCATTGCGTATTCCTCGCCTTGGATGCCGCGGCCGGCTTGGCTGGATCGATGCCCTTGAGGGCCGCAGGATCCGCCCCCTCGATAAAGACAAAGCAGGCACCATCCTGGGCCAGGGAATCCAGCTGCATGCGCTTCCACTCGGGCGTCTGCTCAAAATAGCTTTTATCGACATGCTCGTACGTGAGCCTCGTCACGGCATCATCGGCCCAAATGACCGTCACGTGGCCAGCGCCGGCGGCATAAGCCTCCGCGACCACCACGCGGGCAAAAGGCGCGCACTCGACCGGAGACTGAACGACAACCTCCTGGCCGGGCTTGACGTTTACGCCCTTGCGGACAACCAGACGCGCATAGTTTTTAATCTTGGGCTCCAGGGCCTTCATGCCCTCCAGAGCTTCTTCGACCGTCAGGGCAGCTCGAATCATGTGCCACTCCATCTATCTATAGAACAGTAAAAAGCGCGCCGCAAAAACGACGCGCCTTATATCTTAGCGATAAGTATGCATGCAAACGCTATTTCTTCTTGGAGTCCTTTTTGTCCTCCTCGGCAGCCGCGCGCTCAATAAGAGCGTTGAGCTTGTTCTCGGACATGCCCTCGGCCTGCGTGCGGTACATGTTGCGCAGGGGACGAATACGAACGAAGTCGTAGATAAAGTCACCCAAAATGACGACGTAGGACAAAACGATGCCGACCATCTGGACAGGGCTGGACACCATGCCAGCGGGAGCGAAGTAGAGCGAAGCCCAAATTGCCACGACGAGTACCATGCCGATAGTAAGCACGGCCCACCAGATACGACGGCGCTTGGTGTAGTCCTCATCCTGCTTGAGAAGGATATTCGACACCGTGTAGATGCGGTCCTCCTTGGCGCGCTGCTTAGCCTTGCGGGCGCGCTTCTCCTCTTTAGAGAGGCCCTCGAGGTTCTCGCCCTTCTCGAGCTCTTTGCGGCGTGCCTTAGACGAAGCCGGCACGACGCGGACAGAGCTCGCTGCCTGACGGGCAGGCTTAGCAGATGCGGCGGACTTGCGCGCAACCCCGGTAACCTCGTGGGATTGCGTGCGCTTGTTCGTGGCGCTACGGGTACTCACTTATGCGTTCTCCTTCATGCTTGTGAACTGGGAGCCCGTGATGATCTGGAAGGCCTCGCGATAGCGCTCGGACGTGCCATCGATGACCTCGGCGGGCAGGTGCGGGGTCTCCCCCGTCATATCCCAGTTGGCCTTGAGCCAATTGCGGACGAATTGTTTGTCGTAGCTGGGCTGGATCTTGCCCTCCTCGTAGCTGGCAGCAGGCCAGAAACGGCTGGAATCGGGCGTGAGGCACTCATCGATCAGCGTGACCTTGCCATCGATGACACCAAACTCGAACTTGGTGTCGGCAATGATGATGCCACGGGTCGCGGCGTACTCGGCAGCGGCCTTGTAGATCTTGAGGGAAAGGTCACGAATCTGCGTGGCGATATCCTCGCCCACGATCTCGCAGCAACGCTCGAACGAGATGTTCTCGTCGTGGTCACCAATCTCGGCCTTCGTGGACGGCGTGAACAGCGGCTCGGGAAGCTTGGAAGCCTCGGTCAGGCCCTCAGGCAGCTGGATGCCGCAGACGGTGCCGTTCTCGTCGTAGGTCTTCTTGCCCGAACCGGTCAGATAGCCGCGGACGATGCACTCGATAGGAATCGTTTGGGCCTTTTTAACCAGCATGGCGCGGCCAGCGAGGTAGTCACGATACTCAGCAAACTCCTCGGGGAAATCCGCCGGGTCGATGGAAACGAGATGGTTGGGGACGATGTCGGCAAACTTATCAAACCAGAATGCCGAGATGCGGTTGAGCACCTCTCCCTTAAACGGAATCTCGTCGGGAAGAATGAAGTCGAACGCAGAAATGCGGTCGGTGGCGACCATCAGCAGGTTTTCACCGGCATCGTAGATATCACGAACCTTGCCACGGGAATCCGGACGACGCTCCATCGTTGTCACGTGAGTCACTCCTTACCAAAATACGACAGTAATGCGGGTTCTTTCCCGCACGTTTTCGCAAACTCGGAGCGGCAGGGATGAAACCCCTCCTTCACCGAATAGCGAAAAGCTAGTGCTCCATTGTAGTAGATGCCGCGTCCGCCGTGTGCTCGCGAGGCAGATGAATCGTAAAAGTCGTACCCTTTCCAAGCTCCGACTCCACGGAAATGTAGCCATGATGTCGCTCGACGATCTGTTTAGTCACGGCGAGGCCCACGCCCAGACCGCCCGCCTCACGGGCACGGCTGGCATCGGCGCGCCAAAAACGGCCGAAGATGCGCGACAAGTCATCCTTGGCAATACCGATGCCGGTATCAGAAACGGCGACGCTGACGTGTTTGCGGTCACTGAGCACCGACACCACGACCCAACCGCCCTCGGGGGTGTAGCGCATGGCGTTGCTCATGAGATTGATGACGCATTGTGTGATCATGTCGGGATCGGCTTCGACGACATCGTCGTGACCTTGGGTCTCGTCAGCAAAGCGCAAGCGCAGATCGCGGTCGACAAACAGGCGCTCCTGGGCATTGACGATGGAACGCACGAAAGGAACCATGTCCACCGGCTCAAGGTTGAGCGGAGCCGTGCTGTTTTCCATGCGCGACAGGTCGAGCATCTGCTGCACCAGACGAGCCAGGCGACGCGTCTCGGAAGCAACAGTCTCCAAGTGCTCATCGTCGGTAGGATATACGCCATCCTGCATGGCCTCGACCGTTGCGAGCATGGCCATAAGCGGAGTACGAAGTTCGTGAGCCACGTCCGAGGTCAAACGTTTCTCGTGTTTCATATCCTTCTCGAGCGAAGTGGCCATCTCATCGAAGGTCTCACCCAGCTGATCAATCTCGTCATCGCCGCGCAAGCCCGTACGAGCAGACAGATCGCCATCGCGAATTTGCTTGGCCGTGCTGGTAATACGGTGAATCGGCTTGGTGAGCATGCGCGACACGAGTGATCCGATAACGACCGAAATGCAAACTGCAACAACCGCAGCAAGGGCCATGGCGTTAAAGGTCTTCTCCCTAAACGCAGAATCTGCCTTGGTGAGCAAGGCATCGGAGCCGATGGCCCACAGCTTTACTTGTCCGACATGCTCGCCGGAAGACGTTATGATTTCGACGTTTGCAACGCTATCGGAGCCGGTGGGAGCCGACGAGACCGGACTATGCGATGCTTTTTTCCCGCTCGAGCTGCTCGACGGCGATTCGTTCTCGCGCACATCGGCGGTCGCGCTTGCCGAAGGCCATGAGTCGTCATAAACGACAACGCCTTTCTTGTTGACGACCTGCATACCCAAATCGTCGGACACCAAACTCGATGTCGCGACCGTACGTAGCTCGCCCGCAGTCCAATTGCCGTTTTCCTCATACGACGTCGCAAGCTTTTCGGCAGCGGAATTTGCGATTTCGACGATATTAGAGCGCGTGTAATCCGAAAAGACCGTGCCCCACACAACAGAGACCACGCCCACCAGCACCAATACCGTCATGAGCGATGTCAGAGCAAAAGCAAGTGCCATGCGCGAGGGATAGCTCATCGTTGGCCGTGAATCGGAACGAGGCGTGTTCCAACTAGCCTTGGAACCCGCCTCGCTCTCCTGCTTGTGCTTTTGTCCGATTTCAAAGCGCGCAGGTGTCATATGTGATTTCCCTATTTCTCGTCCGACTTATCGGTCTTGGCCGGAGCCTCGAAGCGATAGCCGACACCGTGGACGGTGTAGAGCCACTTGGGCTTCTTGGGATCATCGCCCAGCTTGGCGCGAAGGTTCTTCACGTGGCTATCGATGGTGCGCTCATAGCCCTCAAAGTCGTAGCCGAGCACCTTCTCGACCAGCTCCATGCGGTTGTAGACGCGACCGGGGTGACGGGCAAGCGTGGTGAGCAGCTTAAACTCGGAAGCCGTCAGGTCGACTTCCTTGCCCTCGACCAAAATCTTGTGGCCCGAGATATCGATGACCAGATCGCCGAAGTCGAGTACCTCGACGGCTGGCTCGTCGGCCTGATGGGCACGGCGGAACAAGGCGCGTACGCGCGCGACAAGCTCGCGCGGCGAGAACGGCTTAATCAGATAGTCGTCGGCGCCGAGCTCAAGACCGATAATACGGTCCTCGATCTCGCCCTTGGCAGTCAGCATGATGATGGGGACATCCGAGGTATCGCGAATGGTGCGGCAAACGCGCTCGCCGGGGATCTTGGGGAGCATAAGGTCGAGCACGACCAGGTCAAACTGATGCTTCTCGAACTCCTCGATCGCGGACTGGCCGTCGCCGACACCCACAACCCAGTAGCCTTCGCGCTCGAGATAGGCAGCGACGGCGTCACGGATTGCCTTCTCATCCTCGACCAGCAGAATCTTTTTTGCATCTGAAGCCATAACACGGCCCCCCTGTCTCAATCAGCTAAGAACAAGCCCATTTTAACGCACCTGAGCCCGCCGGATGCCACTATGACGCGGCAGCTCGGCGGGCGGTACTCACAATTACAACGCGTTTATTCCCCTGTTGGCGCCTTTTTAACCCCTCTAAGCTTAAAGAGAGAATAGGCGTGCGGTGACCGTCTCGGGTATACCCTGGCTGTTGCGCACCGTGGCGTACGTAAGGAATGAGTCCGATTTTCCCGCCGTAGCTGGATAATCGCCATATTCCAAAGCGCGGTCGGGCGACAACAGCGAGCCATAGGTCTTGGCAGAGGTGTCGATGAGAAAATGCGATGCCTGTACCTTAACGAGATATTTATTCTTCTTGCCGGCAGCACATGCGAGCGGCTCGCGGGACAGAAAGAGGTATGGCCCTCCCTCATTACCGATATACGTGCCCATGTTGCCCAGGCTGCCCACGTCACTATAGGTCGCCTCGATAGAAAACACGAAGGTATCGCCCATATATACGGCCTCGAAAGGCGAGACTGACGAGGGAAGGACTAGCTGGGCACGTTTGGTGTTGTTGCCATCGGTCAGATCGATTGCCGTTATGCCATAGTAGACGCCTTCGTCGTTGCGGACACGCGGCGAGATGGTCAAAATGCCGTCGCTCGCGCGCGGGGCCGATGCAAAGCGGCCCATCGATTTCCAAATTACCTCGGCCTTGGATTCATCAAGCGAGCGACGATAGCAAAACGAATCACTACTCGTTTTATTGCCGCCTGCCGAAGGCATTTTATACCAGATGACCGATGACCCGAACGCCGTAAACAGGGGCGGATCATAGTCCTTGCCACCTCGATCGAGCTCAGCCACGTCGCCAGAGAGCGAAGCGCCCGACAGATTTTGAGCGTAGAGCTTCCACGATGAATTGGCAAAGTTCATCTCAACCCACGCAAACACGCCATCGCCGGCACGGACATCGTAAAAAGCATATCCCGTGCCCTCGATAGGATCCTCGATTAATGTGGTAAGCGAGCCATCGCCCAGGTTGAGCACACCAAGCGTATTGGCATGCAGAGCAGAAGCAGGCGCCATCATCGCGGCGGCGTAGTCGCCATCGCAGTAGTACAGCAGCGTGCCCAGCGGCAGCGTCCACGACGCCGCCGGCTCAAGATCGATATCAACAGCTTCGTACTCATCAGTGATCGAGACAATCTTCGAATCGTCCTTGATAACCTGCGGCTCGCCGGCGGCATCATCGCTGGTGCCCGTTTTTTTCGAGCATCCGGCAAGCACTGTGGCAGCGCCCGCGGCAGCCCCTCCGAGCACAAAGCCGCGGCGCGATATTCCGTTCTTGACGTGGTCGGCGATACCCATTAGGCGATCTCGGCGCGAGCGGCCTCGATAGCGCGTGTAAGCTGGTCGGCGCAGGAGGTCTTTTTCATACCGCAGGTATTACCAGCGAGAACCTCGATTACACGATCGGCAGGAGCACCCTCGACCAGCTTAGAGATAGCCTTGAGATTGCCGTTGCAGCCACCGGTAAACTCGACGCCCACCACCTTGTTGCCGTCATCGGACAGGTCAAGGTGGATATTGCGAGCGCATACGCCCTGAGGCTTGTAATCAAAACTAATCATTGCGTTCCCCTCTCGTAAAGCAATTTCAGACGTCTATTATCCCCGTCCGAACCGATAAAGTATCGCGGGCACCGATTCAACATTCCCCAATGCGCAAACCGGCAACAGCAATACTAGCAATCTGCTTCCCGAGCGTGGACTTTTCGTTTCTCTTGATACATGTTGTGGTCAGCGATGTGGTAAATCTCGGTCAGTGTATAACCGGGTGCCTCTGCCGTCGCGACGCCAAACGACGCACTGACTGTCAGCACCTCATCGCTCGCAGCAGCAAGGCTGAGGCGAAGATCTTGCACTACTTCACATGCGGATTCGTGATCGGTGTGAGGGCAAATCAGCAAGAACTCGTCGCCACCAATGCGCATAGGCACATATTTCTCGCCTGCCGCCCGCCTCAATACAGACGCCGTACGCCGTAGCAGCTCATCGCCCATTTCGTGACCGTAGAGATCGTTGGTACGCTTGAGGAAATTGCAGTCCATCATGATCACACTCACGGGCAGGGACTCGTTCACCAGGTCGTCGCCAAGGGACTCAAGGTAATTTCTATTGCGAAGTCCCGTCAGCTTGTCCTGGAAAGAAAGCTCCTCGGCGCGCTTTGTCATCGAGATGTTATGCGTTGCCACGACGACCGATTCCAGTCGACCCCGCTCATCGCGGCGCTGTGGAACAACCTGCAGCGAATACCACGTACCTCGGCAGTCTCGTACCTCGGCATCCAAGTACGGCACGCCCTCCATACGATCCCGAAGCGTCTTTATATCTAAGAGTTCCATGACCGCCTCGCGACTTTCGGGACTCACAATGTCTCGGCAAACCGTTGCAAAAAAGTCATATGCCTCGGAGTGCTCGGCAAATATCTTCGCCACCGATGGCGACATGTTAATCCCCTCGATCTCAAGCGTGTCGAGAT
Organism: uncultured Collinsella sp.; assembly: GCA_900542365.1. Taxonomy (GTDB): domain Bacteria; phylum Actinomycetota; class Coriobacteriia; order Coriobacteriales; family Coriobacteriaceae; genus Collinsella. Next base: position 9,536 of record UQNH01000014.1, read on the forward strand.
GCAACAGGAGGGTCGACTCATACGTGGAACTGATGGCATTGATGATGCCGAGCTGCTTGTCCTTTTCGGCCAAATTGCGACGATCGGCGACGATACGCACCAACAGCACTACAACCAAAAACACCAGGAACGCCAGTACGCCGGCAGTGATAAATGAAATCCTGCCCGACATGACCTCAGATTTGGGATAGAGCGCAAACAGGCGATAGTCCTTATACGCCGCACGCACGGCATACCAGGTACTTCCCCGATATTCGACACGTGATAAGCCTTCGTCTTTCCAATCAATTCCGCTATCGGCAAGAAGCCGGGCGAGAGTTATATCGACGGTCGAATCGTTTGAAGAAACGATTTGTGCATCGCGCATCACGAACACCGTTGGGCTCTGATGGAATGTGTTGTTCACGAGCACGTCGGCGATCGTATACGAATAATCATCGGCGGGCTCGGGCGCAAGCGATCGATACCCCAGCGCTACGCCATCACCGTACGGAACAACACTCACGGCACAGTCGACATCTCGACGCTCAACGACCGTCGAGTAGGACACCTTGGAGCCTCGGTACATCGATGCGACCGACGAACAGGCAAGCTCCTCTCGCCATAGCATCAGCGGATCGCGACCGTCGATATCGTAATGAGCGGCCATATGACCGTCGGCGTCCATGACCAACATTCCCGAAAGGTGCTCGGTATGGACGTACTCCTCGACGAGGTCATCGTTGACTTCAACGTGATCAGGTGGCAAGAACGTCGCAAACGACTCGAGCGCGGCATCCAAATTGTGCGTCGCCTCGGTTTTTCTTCCCTGTTCATATCGGTCATATTTTTCGCAGGCGTTTTTTAAAAACACCATGGTTTCCTGGCCAAACCCAAGCGTTTTATCGAGACAGCGATGCGTGCCGACCACATACAGCAGACCCAACAAAGCAGCGCTGGCCACAACGCAGATAGCCACGGTGACTAATGCCTTTCGGCGTAAGCGGCGCTCATCATTTGTCATGATTCCGCTCCTTGCCCGTCCGTCGTCGCCCCCGCCTTGTACTTGCCCACAATGCGCTCAATCGTGCCATCTCGATCCATCTCGAACAGCACGGTATTGAGGTTTTTGACGTACTCCCCCTCATAGCCGTCCTTAAACGCGACGCCAAGGTCAACCGTCATAACGTTGTCAGCGAACACGCGGTAAAGGCCGGGATACTGGGCGACAAGTCGATCAAGCGGCTGAACGTCCGCCATCCAACAGTCGACATACCCTTTGGCGAGGGCGGCTTTGCAGAGCTCGGCAGAACCATACGATTTGATTTGCACGTCCGGCGAGATTTCCAGATCCCCTGCGAGCAATCGGCGTTCGCTCACCGAGCCCGCAATCACCGCGATGGTCTTGCTTCCATCGAGATGCGCCAAGGACTTGATGCCACTCGTTTTCTTGGCGGCAACCGAGACCGTCACGGTTAGATACGGCTCGGTCCAGTAATACTTATCCTCGCGATAACAGGGAGAATAGTCACACCACAGGCAATCGATATCACCGTTTTTGAGCAGCCGGTCGCGATCGTTCCAGTCAATATCGACAAACTGTGGCTTGAGCCCCGCACGCTTGCAGGCCTCGCGGGCGATGTCGATATCGATACCGGCGTAATCGCCCGTGGTATCGACATACACATAGGGGTCGTTATCCGTAACGCCGATTTTGAGCACCGGGAGATCTCTATCGGCTTCATTCGAGGAGGAAGAACTGCTTCGAACGGTATACGTCAGGGCGCCCGCACAGACGGCAACAAGGAGTATGAGCGTAAACGAGACGATGGTGGCCCGCTTGATGCGTCTGGGCACGTGCCCCCTTTCATCGAAACAGCAGTCGGAGTTCATTTTATTACCCGGGCGCATATGCGACAGTAAAAAAAGCGCCTCGCCCAAGACGGGCAAGGCGCCAAAGGTTGAAATGCATCCGCAAGCGGTCGAATTAGGTTAACCCTACTCGAAGCTCAGCTGCTCCAGGCGATCGAAGACCGTATCGATGCGGGTGAGGAAGTCCCACGGATCAAAAATCTCGTCGAGCTTCTCCTGGCTGACGGTGCAGCGCGGATCGGCCTCGAGACGCTCCTTAAAGGTGGGGCCAGAGACACAATCCTGCACCTCGTGCCAGGTGGCCATGGCGTTCTCCTGCACAATGGCGTACGCATCCTCGCGGGTGATACCCGTATCGACGAGGGCAAGCAGGACCTTGGAGGAGAAGATGAGGCCGCGGGTCTTGTTGAGATTGGCCATCATGCGGGCCGGATACAGCTGTAGGCCGTCGATAACGCGAATGAGGCACTGGAACATATGGTCAAGCGCGATAAAGCTATCGGCCTGGGCGACACGCTCGGCGGAAGAGTGCGAAATGTCGCGCTCGTGCCACAGGGCGACGTTGTCGAAGGCGACCTGGGCGTTGGACTTCACGACGCGCGACAGACCGCAGACCTTCTCCATGGTGATGGGGTTACGCTTGTGCGGCATGGCGGAGCTGCCCTTTTGGCCCTTGCGGAAGGGCTCCTCGGCCTCGAGTGTATCGGTCTTCTGCAGGTTGCGGACCTCGGTCGCGATGCGCTCGCAGGTAGCCGCTGTAGTGGCAAGCACGCCGGCAAGATAGGCGTGGTGATCGCGGCTGATGACCTGCGTGGACAGCGGGTCGTGAACCAGACCCAGGTGCTCACAGACGTACTCCTCGACGAACGGCTCGATGGAGCTGTAGGTGCCGACGGCACCGGAGATGGCACCGAAGGCAACGTTCTTGCGAGCATCCTCAAGACGATCAAGGTCGCGCTTGAGTTCCCATGCCCAAGAGCCAAACTTCATGCCGAAGGTCATCGGCTCAGCATGGATGCCATGGGTGCGTCCGGCGCAGAGCGTATTGCGCTCCTCGAAGGCGCGGCGCTTGCAGATCACGCCGAGCTTCTTGACGTCCTCGATAATCAGGTCACACGCCTGAGTAAGCTGATAGCACAGAGCAGTATCACCCAGGTCGGAGCTGGTCATACCGTAGTGAACCCAGCGACTAGGCTTGGGCTCGCCCTCGGGAACATCGGCGTCGATATATTCCTTCATGTTGGTCAGGAAGGCGATGACATCGTGGCGCGTGACCTCCTCGATCTCATCGACCTTCGCCTTCTCAAAGTTGGCATGGTCGCGGATCCACTGGGCTTCGTCTTTAGAAATGCCGATCTTGCCGAGCTCCGCCTGGGCCTCGCAGGCCAGAACCTCGATCTCCTGCCAAATGGCATACTTGTTCTCGAGGGAGAAGATATGTCCCATCTCCGGGCGGGTATAGCGATCGATCATAGCGGCTCCTTTTTGGTTATTGGCACGTTGGTCGTAACTCAACCATTGTACCGTGCGCGGGTGCGAGTATGGGCAGCAGGCATTAACCTAACATTTTGGAATTGGAGCGGGCATGGGGACATCCGCGTATTTGCTTCGCAAATCCGCACCGGCTTCAGGCGCCTGCCGGCGCCTTCGCCTGCTCGCTACAAACGCTTCGCGTTTGTTTTACGCTCGCACCCTGGCGGGTTCGAGTCCCGGCGCTTTATTGAAAAAAGCACGGCACCGGAACGGTGTCGTGCTTTTACTTTTTCTGGAGCGGGCAACGGGACTCGAACCCGCGAGTGTCAGCTTGGGAAGCTGATGCCTTACCACTTGGCGATGCCCGCTTGTGTGTTGGCTAGTATAACGCGGTTGTCTTGTTCGATACAAGGGTGGCGATGCTTGTTTTAGCTGTGGAGATTCGTTTGAAAATCGCATCAATTGTGGAGACGAGGACCTTTGGCCTCCTGTTCTCCTTATCTTCTACCTGCGCTTTTGCCTGATTGTTGTATTTGAGCTCAATTTGTCAGGAATTGGGCAAGCTTTTGGTCAGGCTCCGGTACTTACCCGCATGAACCTCGGGGGTAGCCTCATCCTACGCGTCGCAACCTCCCCATGCGGCGCACGAGGGATAAGGAGCAGCCATGTCCAACGCACCCACGCACTCTGTCCACAGCGCAATCGCAACAGGTCCGCTGCTCCTGCTCCTCTTCCTGCTTTTCGGCTGTCTGGCACCGGGAGCCGCATTTGCCGTCGATGGCTACGACCAGCTCGGCTTCCGCACTATTAGCGATGATTGTGGGCCCTTCTTCATCGGCAAGTATGAAGCTCAAGACGCCTCGATCGCCTACTGCATGAACCAGGAACGCCCCGGGCCCACCAAGCCGGGCGGTCCATGGCTCAACTTTGATCAAGGCTGGGTGTGGCTCGACGACGAGTTCGCGGCAATCGTTTGTCACGGATATCCTACCGCCACGTCGTTTGGCGGTTACCATCTTTCACCCGATCGCGCCCGCGCCGCCACCCAGCTTGCCGTATGGATGCTCAACGGCACTACCCATGTCGACGGCACCTACTCCTACACGACCGCTCAGGGCAAAACCAAGAGCGGGCACTTTACCGCCGACAATGAAGTCGTGGCGGCTGCGCGGTGGCTCCACGACAGCGCAAAATCAGGAAGCATCAAAGCCGCTCCGCACCGCGCGCGGCGCTATATAGGAACCGTATCGGGCGGCAGCAAACGTCAAGACATGCTCTATGTACTGCCGGCGGTCTCTGTTTCCTTCCAAAAGCAGTCTGCAAACGCTGCCATTACCAGCGGAAACAATACTTATCAGTTTGACGGGGCAACATTCGATGTTTTTGAGAGCGCCAGCGGCGCGCGTGTCGGCACCGTCCAGATGGACAGCAACGGTCGAGCGCAGGCAACACTCCTACCCAACACGGCATACTACCTAGTTGAGACAACAGCGCCAGCTGGTTATATCCCCCTGCACGATCGCATTGCCTTTACCACGACGAATAACGGCGGATACGTCACCATTGATGAACAACCCGGCACCATTACCTTGCGCATTGTAAAGCTCGACGCCGCAACGAATGCAGGCCCCCAAGTTGGAGCTTCGCTCGCAGGAGCAGAATTCGTGTGCGTATCGCAATCAACCCCTGGATGGACACAAACTCTCAGGACCGATGAAAGCGGTCGAGCTACCCTCACCGATGTCCCCCTGGGAACCTTTACCATCTATGAATCGAAGGCGCCCGAGGGCTATTTGCCCTCCGGTGACAGTTGGTCTTACACCGTTGGAGCCGACCAACTCGGCGATTCAGGCGTGGTCGAGATCGAATCTCGCGTTTCCAATATCCCCATTGCGTTTGACCTTGAGATTTCCAAATTCAAGGACTACGGCAATAGCGATCAATCCGGCCTGGAGCAGCCGGCAGGAGATGTTGTCTTTGAGGTTGTCAGTAACAGCTCTCAACAGGTTGTTGGCACACTGACTACAAACATCTATGGCTTTGCCTCCACCAAAGACCAGCCCGAAGCATGGTTCGGCACAGGCAAGCGACCAGCCGGTGTCCACGGAGCCGTCCCATACGACCGCGCCGGCTACACGGTTCGTGAGGTTCCGGAAACCGTCCCCGAGGGTTTTAAACGTGCGGGGGAATGGACCGTCGAGGCCAATCAGATTTCCGACGGCGCCGAGCTTCAATATATCGTGGACAACCACGCTCTGTCGACGCATCTCCAGATTGTAAAACGCGATGCCCAAACAGGCGCCTCTGTTCCCCTAGCCGGATTCACCTTCCAACTCCTCGACAGCAATCACAAACCTGTCTCACAAACATGCTGGTATCCAGCACATAACGTAATGGACACCTTTACGACTGACGCGACCGGCACCGTCACACTGCCCGAATCGCTCGTGCCGGGCACCTATTATGTACGCGAAACCTCGGCCAAAGAGCCCTATCTTGTCGGCGGAGAGATCGAGGTAAACATACCCGCCGATATAAACCTAACGCCCGTTGCAATCGTCTCGTATTATGACCACGCCGCGACCGGAAACATCAGGATCGTTAAAACCGATGCCGTAGACGGCAGCAGCCTCGCGGGCGCCATCTTTGAGATCCGTGCCTCAGGTGATATCGTGCGCCCCGACGGTAGCATTGCCGCGCTCGACGGCGAGGCTGTCGCTACCGTCACGACGGATGAAACTGGAGAAGCACGCGCGGACGACCTCCCGCTGGGATCTGGCACCGCACGCTACGAGGTTGTCGAGACTCAAGCGCCGACCGGCTTCTTACTCGACCGGACGCACCATATCGTCGACCTTACTTATGCCGACCAGAAAACACCCGTTGTAGAAGCACGGCTTAACGTATCCGACGATTACACCAAGGTTGATATCTCCAAGGTCGATGCAAGCGGAGAGCAGGAAATGAAAGGCGCACAACTCACCTTATATGGTCCCGATAAAACCGAAATAGACTCCTGGACCTCATCCGACAAGCCGCACCGCATCGAACATCTTGCACCCGGCACCTACTCGTTGCGCGAAACGATGTCTCCGCGGACCTATGACCTTGCCGAGGAGATAACGTTTGAAATAAAGGATACGGGAGAAGTCCAATCCGTCGCGATGAAGGATGCGCCCATCGAGATCAAAGGACAGGTCGACAAGCGTCAGGAACTTGTCCAACCTATCGGGAAGGGTCTGTTGGCTAACGGCGATGGAAAAAACCGCGCCGCAACGCAAACCAATACGGACGGTCTTTTCTCCTATGCCATCGACGCTCGAAACGATTCAGCTACCTGGGTTGATGAGTTTACGATTACCGATGATCTTGAGTGTGCCAAGGACGATACGGCGAGATTCGTCTCAATCGAAACACCCGTCGCCATCGGCGACCTCAACGGTCTGTGCAACGTGTGGTATCGCACGACGCCGTTGGACTCGACAGACACCGATGAGCCGGCAAACGCGACACTTGACGATGGGCACGAAAATCCTTGGCTTGAGTCCGACGAAGTAATAGAAAGATTGGGTGAGGATTGCCGCCTCGTCGATTACGACGGATGGCACCTCTGGAAGGCGGATGTCTCGACCACGAAATCCGCCACACTCGAGGCGAAAGAACTCGACCTTGCATCCAATACCGTCGTAACGGGCATTCGCATTGAATACGGTGCGGTAGCCGCCGACTTTACGACTCGAAGCGATACGGATTCTTGGACCCGCGATGATCTCAAAGATGAGCACGACGACCTTGACGATGCCAAAGCAATCCTTGGCACAGATGCTCGGGGCGCAGTCGTGCACATGCAGGCAACGTCGGCTTACACACCCCAAACTGCACTCACCAACAGCGCACGCGTCAATCTTTGCCGCAACGGCGGCGGCGATAAACTTGAGTCACATGACGAGGACCGTGTCATTCAACGCTGTACCCTACCGCAGGACCTACCGGCAACAGGATCAGCTCCCATCGCCGCTTGCATCACCGCGCTCCTGACCTCGGGTGCCGCAGCCCTATGGTTCGCTCGCCTTAGGTCAATCCCAAAGAAGCGCTAGCGCGATGAAAAAGCGGGCGAGCCAGTCCCCCGGCTCGCCCGCTTTCAATCATTTAAATCGCCGCATCTACTCTGCAGACGAAGATCCACCATCAACGATTGCCTGCTCGGACTCAGGAATCCCATCGGCGCCCGTGCTCTGTTCTTGCTCCACCTCTTCGCTGATTGCGGAGGCGGGGGTCGAGCCCTTCGCGCCCACGATGTAGGCAGCTCCAAACCCTAACGCAATGGCAATCAAGGTCAAAATCACGTAGACAGGCCAATGGCGCTTAATATACGAAAACAACTTGACTCCTTAGAGCTCCGTCTACGAACGGCGGATAACCTCGGTCACGACCTCGGATACCGTGGCAATGTTCGTCGGGTTGACATTGTGGGGCAGGTCGTCCTCGGTACGAGCACAAGCCAGGCGCGTGCCGTCCACGCCGGCGATGGTGAGGGCTCGGCGGCTCGCCTCGAGCGCGGCGTAGGCATCGGTCTTGGCATAGGGCATCTCGAGCGCGCCACAATCGACATGGAACGACTTGCACACCTTGCTGACCAGGTTCATGATGCGGCGATCGCCCTTGAGCAGCTGCTGTTCGCCCTCAACCGTCACCACCGAAAGCCTACCGGCGCCGACGGATTCAAGATTGATGAAGAAGACGCCGCGGAGCTTATCGCGATGCGAAGCCAAGAAGGCCTTCATACCGGCGCCATCACAATCCGAGGCGCCCGTTGCCACAAACCAGATATCGTGACCGAGCAGCTCATCGTCGCCCATAGAGGCGACAGCCGAGAGCATATCTTCGGAAGAAGCGCCGTCGGAAGACGTAGCGCCGCCCTTCCAGCCATCGTTATCGTCCTCGAAATTATCCCACGAACCGATGCCGCGACCGGACTTCTTGGCATCGTAATCGTCTTCGACGCCCAGCCAGTCACTCATGCTGTCCTGTTCGTTTTTCTTTTTACGACCGAACAGGCCGCCCAGGCCGCGCTTGCGAGACTTGGGTGCCGCAGGGGCGGGAGCCGAAATGGTCTCGATCGGCTGTGCGCCCGACGCAACGGGCATAGGAGGCGCAACGGGTGCCGATGTGGGTTCGGGACCCTGGGCGGTAGCAAAGGGGTCGTTGACCTGTGCGGAGGGATCGGGAAGGTCGAACAGCGACGTGCGAGACGCAACGTTTGTCTGCTTCATCGACGGCAGCGACGGATCGGGGACCGAAGCCAGCGGAGACGAGGAGGGTGCAGGCGACGGTGCCGACGCCGGATCGGGAACATTCATCTGCGGACGCGGCGATGCTTGGGAGGAAATCTGGGCCATAAGGGAATCGACCGTTTCGTCCTGGGTGGGAGCGACATTGGCAACCGTGGCACCGGAACCACTCGGGGTCGGCATGGTGAAAATCTGCGTGGAGTAAGGCCTCGACTCATCCGTCTCGGGAGTCTCGGAAACCGCAGGCACTTCCTCCTGCTCGACCTCGGTTGAATCACCTTGATCGGCTGCCGCGTATTGCTCTTCGTCAGAGTTGGCCTCGACGGACTCGTCCTTGGCAGCATCCTGAATTTCGGCAGCATCAATGGGCTCGTCATCGTCTGCCGCGTCGCCCTGCTCATCGGAAACAGGAAGGGACTCGGCAATCGCGGTGCCTTGCTTTTCAAACGTTATCGTAGAATCGAACTGCGCGGCATCAAACGACATGGTGCTATCGACGTGCTGCTGAGCCTCGAAAGACGTCGTCGCCTCAACAACATCCGCGGACGCCGGTTGCTGGGACTCAAAGGACGTCGTAGCTTCGGCAGCGTCGACGGGCACGGACTGCATAGCCTCGTTCTGCTCGAACTCTTGCGCCGCGAGCTCACGTGCCGCCTCGGTTGCCTGCTGCTGAGCGATAGCCTCCTGCTCGGCGGCCTCGCGTGCGGCAGCGCGCTTCTCCTCGAAATCGTCAACAAATTTCCTGCCCTTTGCGAGCGCACCCTTAAAGAAGCTGGAAGCGCTGGCGCCAATCGAAGAGAACGCGGATGCAATATCGGCATGGGGCGTTGCCGCGGGAATCTCGGCCGAGAAATCAGTATCGCTCTCGTAAGACACGCGCCTCGGCTGTTCAACGTAATCGTCGTCAGACTCGTCCGCAACGTCTTGCGCCGGCGCGGCGGGAGCCAAAATGTCCAGTCCTACCTCGGGATCGATCGCGGACACCGCCTCGGACTCGGCAACGGCAGCGGTAACCGCGGCAGACTCATCATCCACGGTCACGACGGGGGCAGGCTCGGGCTCAAACGTCGGCTCCTCGCCCTCCTCGTAATCGAGCGTGCAGGACTCGGGAAGCATTCCGAGCGCACGGATGGCATCCGAACCAAAGCGGATGTTGCCGGCGGCATTGCGATAGAGCCTGGGCTCGGGCTCGGCCGCGACAGGCTCCTCCGCCGGCTCGGCAGTGGGAACCTCGTCATTGAACTCTTCGGCCTGGACAGCCTGATTCTGATCCTCGGGCACGATGGCGCCAATCAGCGTCTCGTCGGCAGACGCACCCTCAAAGCCCTCGATCTGCTCGTCGAAAGCCTCACCCTGTTCGGGCTCGGCCTGAGCGTCGGGAGCAATCGGCTGACCGAACTCATCCTCGGCGTAGGTAGGCTCTTCATACTCGATGGTGTTGCCGTAGTCGTTTTGCTGTTGGGCCGCGGCATACTCCGCTGCTGCGCGCGCCATCTCCTCGGCACGACGCTTCTGCTCCCCAAAATAGGTATCGAACGGAACATCGTCGGGAAACTCGTTTTCGCCCTGGAAGGGAGCAACGTTGTCCATAACGCCGAGCATAGCGGCGACAGAAGACTTGTTGCACACCGCGCCGGACGTATAGGGAAGAATGTAGCGGTTAGAAATGATGTTTGCCGCGTTGGCGAGCGCAACGAGGGAAGCGAGGATCGCGACAATCCACAGCAGAACCTTGAGCGCGCCGGGGAACGGCAGGATACGCAAGATGGCAACGGCAGCAGGGGCAACCGTGGCAACGGGCAACAGCCTGGCGATGAGCGCACGATACGAAGCATAGGGCTCGCGGGCGAGCAGCTCAGCACGGGGAGAGTCGTAGTGTGCGACAACGACCACCGGGCGGTTGCGCGGAGACGCGAGCGGGCCCGAGGCCTTGTGGTAGGCGATGACATTTTGGCTCGCGCCCGTCTTGCCCAGGCGTGAAACCACGGGGTGGCCCGTGCGCTCGAGCACGTAAAGAACGGCGCCGACAATGGCCAGCAAGGTGCCGACCAAGCCGATGCCGCCGCCGATGCCCATCAGCAGGGCGCCGGCAAACGCAAGAATACCGGTAACGGCAAATGCCAACCTGCTGGGCGCCGGGGCATTGAACTCCTGAACCTCGGGATCAAAGCCGTGGTTGCGGAAGATCTGAGCGATATCCTCGGCAGCCAAGCGCTCTTCTTCGCTGCATGCCGGCGTAATGCCGGTGTTCTGCAGCAGGTGGTTAATATAGTTCTGGGTGTTCGCCATGTGCGCTCCACATCCATAATCCGACAAATAGGCCCAATGCGTGCACATTAGAACCGTATATAGTCGAAAGTATACCCCGAGCGAGCGCAAACGACCGAATTCGGGCCATCTTAACGCCCCGAGCGGACAAGGATATAGCCTAATCTCCATATCGGACTAAAATCATGGCAGCAAACCACCTTCTCATGCGAGGACTCTATGACGGCAAGCGACGCGACCGCGACAATTAAAAAGGGGAATTCGGAGCCCAGTTTCGATAAAACGGCTCAGCGCATCCTCAATCTTTTCTTTGTGCTCAACAGCTCCCCCGAACCGCTGACGACCGAGCAGATCGTCTTGGATTCTGACCTGGGATATGGCTCGGGCAATATCGACTCGGATAAGCGCAAGTTTCGGCGCGATCGTGACAAACTGCTCGAACGCGGCATCTTAATCAAGGAGGTTCGCCCCGCCGGCGCGCAGGAGACCGAGGAAAGCTTATGGACAATCGACCGCGAGCACACGTTTGCGGCAGGCGGCCTCATCACCGCAGACGACGCCGATATCCTGCTCAACGCTATCGACCAGACAATAGCGGCCGGCTCATCCACTTTTGCCGCGCCGCTTGCCGATATTCGTTCCAAGATTGCCTACCTCACCGGCAGGACGGCGGCGGACGAAGCACCGATCCGCCGCTCTCCCACCGTCGATACGGTATGGAGCGCCTTTGCCGAGCGATGCGCGCTGCGATTTTTATATCAGAACGGACGCGGTGAGCAGAAAGAGCGTACCGTCTGCGTCTACGGCATGTTCGAGCGCGAGGGCGTTGCGTACTTCTGCGGCCTCGACAATGCCACCGACGACATCAGGACATTCCGCTGCGACCGTATCGTTCGCGCTTGGCGTCCTTCGAAGGCCTACGCCATCCCTGCAGACTTCAATCTCAACGACTACCTGTTCTTTGAATTCGATTTTGCCGACCGCCCGCCCGTTGCGGCTACGTTCTCGTTCGCCCCGCAGACGCAGATCGATATGATCAACGGCCTCACGCGCGGGCGAGGTGAGCTCACACACACCGATTCGGGATGGACTTGGACCGTTGACGTGCGCGATCTTGAAGCCGCCGCCTCATTTTGCATGGCCCACGCCATGGACGGCATGAGGCCCATGGCCCCCAAATCGCTCAAGCAGGCGTGGAACCACCTCATTGAAAGGACGGTGCACGAGCATGCCCGTGCGTAAACTCACCAGCGAGCAGAGGCTCTCGCGCGCCATCGACATCATGGAGGCCCTCTACGCCTCCGGCGAGAGCGGCATGACACGAACCGAAATTTGCGGCCGCTTTGACATCACGGGAATATCGCTCGACGAGATTCTCGAGATCGTCTCGACGCTCGCGGACCGAGAATCGGGTGCGCGCATCATCTGCGAATGCCACGGCGAGCGTGTGGTCCTCACCGGTGACGCCGGACGTGTGCTACCGCTGCGCCTGAGTGCCGCCGAGGGCGCTGTGCTCAACCACGAACTTGAATCGTTGGGGATCGAGCCCCAGGCGGCGGCTCGAATTCGACATGCTCTTCTACCCGAAGAGCTCGGCTATAACCAGCACGTCTTTGACACCGTCAACCACGGGTCGCACTGGCAGCAGCTGAGCTGCGCCATTCAGGACGGCGTTCGCTGTCGTATCTCGTATCGCTCGATGGACGATGCGCGGCCACGCGAGCGTCTGGTCGACCCCTTGCGCATTACAGCAAACGGCGACCAAACATATCTGATTGCCTGGGACATCGCGGTCGATGAGCAGCGCACCTATCGCATGGATAAAATCGAGGGACTCGCCTTGACGGAAGACTCCGTCGTGCCTCACGCACCGGACGTTGCATCCCTCCACGATTCCCTTGCCCGGACGCAGCGTAGCGCAAAGCTCTTGATGCCATTCGATATGGCGGAGCATCTGGACTGGGCCGGCATCACCCTAATCGAGCGCAGCGGGACAGACATGGCAACGGTAACCGTACATTACGGCTCCGAGCGTTGGCTGCTGAGCCAGATAATCGCAGCGGGCGGAGCCATCCGCATCTTGGATGACCCCGCCCTGTCAAAGCGTCTGTGCGATATGGCAAAAGCCCTCGTCTGTCCGCTTTAGCGCCGCCGCTCGTGGCGTGCACGCCACAGCTGTAGATAGTGCCCGATCTGCGCCGATTCGATGCGCTGGTAGGAGCTCGTGGGCAGCGACGTTAAGAACTTCTTGCCATAGCCCTTCGTCACCAGGCGAGGATCCGCCAAGATCAGCACACCGCTATCGGTCGACGAGCGAATCAAACGCCCCGCGGCCTGCTTAACCTCGAGCACCGCCTCGGGCAGCGAATAGCGCGCCCATGCGCGGTCTTCGCGCAGGTTGCGCTCGCACGAGAGCGGGTCCGTGGGGCTCGAGAACGGCAACTTGGGAATGATGACGCAGCGCAGCGTCTCGCCGCTGGCGTCGAACCCCTCCCAGAAGGCCTTGAGCGCAAAAAGCGACGAGGTCGGTTCGTTGATAAACCGGTCGCGCAGGCGACGAGGAGATGAGTTGCGCTGTTGGCAGTTGAGTTCCAGACTCGCACGGGCAAGCTTGGGCTCGACGCGAGCGTACAGCTCCTCCATATCACGCCTGTTGGTGAACAGCGTGAGCACCGAGCCGCCCATGGCAAGATGAGCGTCGACCAGCACACGCTCGAGCGCCGAAAGATAGCCTTCGCGGTCGCGTGGATCGGGAATATCCCCAGCCACAACCACGGCCATATTCGAATCGAAGTCGTAGCTCGAGTCCAAGTGCAGCGATGACGACGTTGAAGCACCGATGCGATCAAGGCCGACCGCATGGTTAAAGTGCTCAAAGCTTTTGGACACCGTCATGGTCGCCGAGGCAAAGATAGCCGTGTGAACCTCGGGTAGCCACTCGGTTGCCAAAGCCTCGCCAATGTCGATGCGCTCTGCGGTCATCGACTCTCCGCCGGCACGAAGTCTGCGATTGACCTGCAGCGAATACACGTAGTGTTCATCGGTGCCATCAATGATGAGTTTGAGGTTCTCGGCCAGCTCGTGCAGGCGGCGCGAGATATCACCCAGGTCGACAACAACCTCTGGCTTGTCGGCGGCGACGGCTTGCACCAGCGCGTCGACGCTCTTGTCAGCTTGTTCCAATGCGTCGATGCCAGTGTAGGCCGACTGTAAGAAATCATGCCAGTCGTCAGATTCGCGCAGCTCGGGGCCAATCCATAGATTGTCATTGTCATAACCCCCACGCGCACGGCGGCCGAGCTCGCGAACGCCATCGAACACGTCGGCGATTGCCATGCTCGCGCGCGCAACCGTCGACGTCGCCTTGGCAGTAAGGCCCAGATAGAGCGTAGAGCCCTCGGAGGTTGCCAAATCACGGGAAACCTGGCTTAGCGCGCCGGTGCTCGAGCCACCCAGACGCTCAAACAGAACGCGTGATTCGTCCGCCGACACCACGCGCGCCCACTGACGGCGCGCCTCGCGCTCGATGGAATGGGCCTCGTCGATTACCCAATGACGAATCGGAGGCAAAATCCTGCCCTCGGCCGCGACGTTGCGGAACAGCAGGGAATGGTTGGTGACCACCACATCGGCGTGCGCCGCACGACGGCGAGCGCCGTGGACCAAACATTTATCAGGGAAAAACGGGCAGAGGCGACGAGCGCACTCGCGCGAGGCCGTCGTAAAGTCGGGACGGTTGACGCTGCGCCACCGAATGCCGAGCGAGTCGAGGTCGCCATCGGCTGATTGGCAGACGTACGCCATAATGACCGCGACCGCCGTGAGCGTGTCCGCCGGATCGCGCTTGGTGGTAATCTCGACCTGGCCGCGGCTCATGCGCTCAAGCTTGCGCAGGCACGGATAGTGGTCATACCCCTTGAGAGCGCAAAATGACAGACCGCCGTCCAGTTGCTCGGCAAGTTTTGGCAGCTCATGGTACATGAGCTGGTCGGCAAGATTATTCGATTTGGTCGCAATACCAACCGTGATGTTGTTACGGCGTGCTGCCTCGGCAAAAGGTACCAGATAGGCCATCGATTTGCCGACGCCTGTGCCTGCCTCAATTACTCGATGAGTGCCCGTGACCAGCGCATCGCGGACCTCGAGCGCCATCGCGATCTGCTCATCACGCGGCTCGTAGGTGGGATACATGCGATTGACTAGGCCACCTGGCGCATAGTCTGCCTCAATCTCCTCACGACTCGGCATCTTGAGAACCAGCAGTTCATCGGCGTCCACCCGATCGTCGGCGCGATCGGCCTTGAGAACGTCAGCACGAGCGGCGCTGAGAGAGAAGATAGAACCAGGGTTCTGCCCTGCCAAGAATGAGAAGATAGGACGATAGGACCAAGGCACGTCCGGATGCATGTCGGCTAGGCGCGCCATGAGGCCCTGGGGCAAGTCGGTGAGCGCCACGAGCAACACGCGCCATACGCCACACAGAGCGTCGACGTCGGCATTGGCACGGTGTGATACCGAGTCGCAGCCAAACAGATCGGCCATAAAAGACAGCTTGTGCGAGGCCAGGCGCGGAAGCGCGATGCGCGACAGCGCCAGCGAATCGATCCAAATATCGCTCACGTTGACGCCGCCTTTGACCGACTCGATAAACGAGCGGTCGAACGTGGCGTTGTGTGCGATCACCGGGCAGCCACCGACAAAATCGGCGAGAGCGGCGACGGCCTCAACCGCCGACGGGGCATCTGCAACATCGGCATTTGTAATGCTCGTGAGCTCGGTAATCTCGGCGGGAATCAGCTGCCTGGGATGCACGAAGGTATCGAAGCGGTCGATGACCTCGCGGCCCGAAAGACGGGCCGCCGAGATCTCGATCAGCTCGTTGTCCTGCACCGAAAGACCCGTGGTCTCGGTATCGAGGATAATCACATCTTCCTCGATAAGGCCGAAGGACTGCGTTTTGGCGCGGTCGGCAAGCGTGGCATAGGAGTCGATGACAAACTGCGGCGTTCCTGACGAAACCGCGTCCTCGATTAGCATGCAATGCCCGCTCGACGAAGGCCCATACGGATCAGGCTGTCACAGACCTGCGGGAACGTCATGTCGTCGGTGTGGCGGATCTCATCCGGATACAGCGACGTATCGGTCATGCCGGGAATGGTATTGGTCTCGAGGATAACGGGGCCGTCCTCGCTCACAATAAAGTCGCTGCGCGAGATACCCAGGCAACCGAGGGCCTTGTGAGCGGCACAGGCAAGTTCCTGAGCGCGAGCGTAATTCTCGGGTGAAATCTGCGCCGGAATGCGATGGATATCCGTAGGGTCGACATACTTCACGTCCAGATCGTAGAACTCGCAGTCCTCGGGCTTACGAATCTCGACAATCGGCAGGGCGCGCACGTCATCTTCGCCGTATACGCCGACGGTGACCTCGGTACCCTCGATGCACTTCTCGACCAGCACTTTGTCGCCGTACTCAAACGCCTTGGCGATTGCCGCGGGCAGCTCGGAGGGCTCATGGACCAGGGAAATGCCATAGCTGGAACCGTTGACGGCCGGCTTCACAAAGCAGCGCTCGCCACAAACCTCGACGATATGATCGATATCGACTTCGTCGCCCACCTCGAGCGCAAGGCCGGGGGCAATGGGAATGCCCGCCTTGGCGTATAGGAGCTTAGAGACCTCCTTGTCGGCACCGCAGGCGCTGGCAAGTACGCCCGAGGCCGTGTAGGGGATACCCAGGGTCTCCATGGCACCCTGCATGGCGCCATCCTCACCGCCGGCGCCGTGCATGGCGATAAATGCCACATCGAATCCGCCGGTCGCCATGGTTACCATAAAGTCATCAGCGGCCGTGTCAAGCAGCTCCACCGAGGTGTAGCCGGCTTCCTTCAGTGCCACCACAACGTTCTTTCCCGAATCGAGCGAGATCTCGCGCTCGGCGGAATGACCGCCCGCCAAGACCGCTACGTGCATGTTCTCTAGGCTTTTACCCGGCATGGGCAGACTCCTCCTCTATAATTTCTGCAGCTGATACCATATTGTAGCGATACCCTCTACGTTTCCCCAAAATCGAAAGGCTTCCATGAATCCCAAGACTAAATCTCAGGACATTCGCGACTTGAGCCAAAACGATATTCGCGAGCTCGTGGCCGAACTTGGCCAGCCCGCCTTCCGCGCGAAGCAGCTCATCGAATGGGTCTTTGAGAAGAACGTTTGTTCGTTTGACGATATGACCAATCTTCCCAAGGCTTTCCGCGAGCAGCTTAAAGAGGCGTTTGCCTTTGATACGCCGACTGAACTCACCAAGCAGGTTTCCAAAGATGGCTCGCGCAAGTATCTGCTCGAGTACCACGATGGCATTTCCGTCGAGACCGTCGGCATGCCCCGTCGTAACAAGCTTTCCGTCTGCGTTTCCACCCAGGCAGGCTGCGGCATGGGCTGCGCCTTTTGCGCTACCGGTCTCAACGGCCTCAAGCGCTCTCTGACCGCTCAAGAGATCGTCGACCAGGTGCTTCATGTATCCAACGACTTTGGCGAGCGTGCCACAAGCGTTGTCTTCATGGGCCAGGGCGAGCCGTTTGCCAACTACGACGAGGTTCTCAAGGCACTGCGTATCCTCAACGACCCCGATGGCATCGGCATCGGCGCTCGTCACCTCACCGTCTCTACCAGCGGCGTTATTCCCGGTATTCGCAAATTTGCCGATATCCCCGAGCAGTTCACGCTTGCCGTTTCCCTGCATTCCGCCATCCAGTCGACGCGCAATAAGCTCATGCCCGGTGTTAAGAAGTACACGCTGCTTCGCCTTCACGAGGCGCTTCAGCTCTACACCGAGAAGACTGGCCGCCGCCCGACCTATGAGTATGCCATGATCGAAGGCGTCAACGATACGAATCCCGAGATGCAGGCACTCTGCGACTTCTGCGAGGGAACGCTGTGCCACGTTAACCTGATTCAACTTAACGACATCGAGGGCAGCCCGCTCAAGCCGTCGCCGATTCATAAGGTTGAGGATCTTCAGCGTCGTCTTGAGTCCCGTGGCATCGAGACCACGATTCGTAACTCCCGTGGTAACGATATTGACGCCGCTTGCTGACAGCTGAAACAGCGCTTTAAAGTTCAGAAGAACGCATAGGGGAGTCGCACTCCAAAACGTTTCATGTGAAACATCGAACGGCCCCGGTTGCAGGATATGCAACCGGGGCCGTTTCATTTATTGACCTCAATTTTGGAGCAGCTGCTACCTTTCCCATTTTTTACGGACAAAATAAGCGGCCCTTGTCTCATGAATCAGACAAGGGCCGCTTAAAATATGCAGGGTAATTGTTAGGTACCTAATAGCCTACATTTTCCCATTGGTTGCTAACCCAACCTTGATTAATCTTAGGATTTTTCGTTACCTGAGCAGTGCGCATGGCAACATCTTCTGTCATAACATCCATTTTCTTCTTGGATGTATCAACGATATCATGCGCACTACGAAGCAAACGACCTCGAAGTTCATCGTCTGTCGCGATCTTAAAGCCAGCAAAGGCACCAGCCGCGACAGTCGTCGCCAACGCAATCGCAGTAATAATCTTATTCCTCATCGTGGCCTCCTTGATCAAACTGAATCATTTCACCAAGAATACGAGAGAGCTCTTCCTCGTCTTTAAACTCAATCTCAATCTTATTCTTTCCACGCGAGCTCTTCACGCGCACGTTGGTATTAAATACCTGACGAAGTACACGCGCAGCCTTTTTAAAAGACTGAGGCGTTGCAGGCCTCGGCGTCTTAGGCGTCTCTCCGGCAGAAAACAATGGAGCAAGATTTTCTGTCGCTCTTACGGAAAGGCCCTCCGCAACAACCTTCTCTGCAAGTCGAATTCGAGCATCCTCATAGGGAACTGCAAGAATCGCACGTGCGTGACCAGCAGTAAGTTTACCCTCAAAAATCATCTGCTGAACTAATTCGGGGAGATCGAGAAGGCGCAGCGAGTTTGTAATTGCAGAGCGCGACTTGCTTACGGCCTTCGACAATGCCTCCTGGGTCATACCGCTAGCATCGATGAGCTGGCGATAGCCCTTAGCCTCTTCGACGGGATTCAGATCAGAACGCTGAAGGTTTTCGATAAGAGCAAGAGCCAGCATCTCTTCATCATTAACATCTTTAATGATGACAGGCAGTTCCTCAAGACCAGCAAGCTTTGACGCCTGGTAACGACGCTCACCAGCGATAATCTCATAGCCGTTTCCATGCTTGCGAACCAAGAGCGGCTGCAAAACGCCATGTTCTTGGATTGACTCGCTCAACTCGCGAAGTTCAGTTTCATTAAAGTGAATTCGCGGTTGATTAGGGTTGGGAACGATATCCTCAATAGGTAGTTTTGTTTCAGATGCGACATTTGAAGCAGATGCAGCAGAACCACCGGTCTCATACTCAGCCTCTGAGACCAAAGCATTGAGTCCGCGTCCCAATCCACCACGTTTCTTTGCACTAGGCACGCTTGATCACCTCTTTTGCAAGGTTCATATACGCTTTTGCACCCTTATTTTGAGGTGCATAGGTAATTACCGGTTCTCCAAAAGACGGAGCTTCAGAGATTTTAACCGTACGGGGAATCAGCGTCTTAAACGCCTTATCACCAAAGTACGATTGAACTTCCTCAACAACCTGATTCGACAAAGAAGTACGTGAGTCATACATGGTCATAAGCACGCCATAGGTGTCTAAGCCCTTATTCAGACGTGATTTGACCATCTTCATTGACTCAAGCAGCTTCGTAACGCCCTCGAGTGCGTAATACTCACACTGGATTGGAATCAAAACGCTATCTGCTGCGGTCAAGGCATTGATAGTAAGCAGGCCGAGCGAAGGAGGACAGTCAATGAAAATAAAATCGAACTCGTCCTGAATCGGCTCAAGCAAATCTTTGAGGCGGGTTTCACGAGCAATTGCGCTTACGAGCTCAATTTCGGCACCTGCAAGCTGAATCGTAGCTGGAATTACGAATACCTTTTTGCAATTTGTATCAAGAACAAGCGATTCTGCCGGCACATCATTCAACAATGCATCATAGATGCAGTGATCAAGGTCTTCTTTTTCAATTCCAAACCCACTGGTACTGTTTCCCTGCGGATCAAAATCGACAATCAGTGTCTTACGACCCTGCTCACCCAGTGCTGCTGCAAGGTTTACAGCCGTCGTTGACTTACCGACGCCGCCTTTTTGATTGATGATTGCAATGATACGCGTGTCTTTTGCGTTCTTAGAACGCTTAACGTCGCGAAATCCCACGGTCCCTCCTGGTGTGTATTAAAGCTGTCAAACGGAGGATGTTTCACGTGAAACATTCCGATTCGATATCAACCGCCATGTTTCACGTGAAACACTGCAAGTTGTTAGTATCCATTATGTTTCACGTGAAACATCTAGGCAAGCGGATTCTTCTTTGCCATGCCATTTGCACGAGGCAATGAAACGGATGCTGGATGACTCTTCTGAAATACAATAAACTCCCTGTGGCCCAAGCCCTCAGGCAAATCGATTGCGTCATTCAGAAGCAAAGTGAAGCCGCAAATCTTAGCTGCTGACATGCCGGAAGCAAGCTCCTCAAACGAAGGATTACCCTTGGTGATAACAAATAGCCCTCCGTCTTTAATGAACGGAGCCGCATACTCAACAAGAATCGGTAGAGGAGCCAGTGCACGGGCGGTTACGACAGAAAACTGCTTCTTATGGCTTCGAGCATATTCTTCAAGGCGATCATGAACCGCATGAGCATGTTTCAATCCAAGAGCATCAACAAAAGAATTGACAGCATCAACCTTCTTCCCAACAGAGTCAATATAAGTAGCTTTACGATGCGTGGTTATGGTTAAAGGAATACCAGGGAAGCCCGCACCTGTTCCCATATCGAGCAAAGCTCCCTCAGGAGCCTTATTGATATAGGGAAGCAAAACAAGCGAGTCGAGGATATGAAGTACTGCAGCATCTTCTACGTTAAGAATACGGGTAAGATTGGTTGTCTTATTTTTTTCCAGAACCAAATCCAAATGCTGAATACAGTTCCTCAGCTCAACATCAGTTACGCTCAAGGAATACTCTTTGCAATAAGAAGTTAGACGACTCAACATCTTGTCAGCCTGCTGATCAGTAAGTACTAACAACGAAAGCTCCTTTCTGACAAAAATCAGTGTATCGAGAACTTTTGACAAAAAAAGGGGACGTGGAAACCACGTCCCCTTAGCATAAGCTCGAGCAGATTATCGAGCAACAATCACCACATGGCGATCAGGGTCAGAACCCTCAGAATGAGTATCGACGGCATCATTGCCACGAAGTGCAATGTGAACCAGTCGACGCTCATAGGCATTCATGGGCGGAAGCGAAACACTCTTATGAGTGCGGATGGCACGCTCGGCTGCAGACTGAGCCATGGAGGCAACCTTGTCCTGACGGCGGCTCTTGTATCCCTCGACGTCCACTACAACCGGATACCTAAAGCCAAGCTTGCGGCTCACTAGCAAAGAGAACATAACCTGAAGGGCATCAAGCGTACGTCCATGGCGACCAATGAGAACAGCAAGATCAGGAGCAGTTACATCCAGAATCAACTCGCCCTCATCGCCTTCATATTCATCGATAGGAGAGTTGGCGGCATCGAAGTGCGAAAGGATGGAACGCAGAATAGAAATCGCAACATCGGCAATGGTGTCGAGTTCCTCATCAGTCAGCTCTTCACCAGCCTTGTAGCGCTGTGCAATCTCGGGATAATCGCCCGCGACCTGCGGGGCAACCTCCTCAAGCATATCCTCGATGATCTCTTCAGACATAACGTACTCCAAAAGTTAGGTACCTAAATAAGATTGATATCCCACTACTTCTTCTTGTGCGGGCGCGGCTTCTTCTCGCGACGAGTGACCTCAACCTGCAGCGGCGCGTTCTTAAGGCGCTCCTCCTCATCGGCCTTCGCCTTGTCGATGACCTTCTGCGTCACAAAAATCTGCTGGATAACCTGCCAAGCAGACGAGACGTCGTAGTACAGCAGAACACCAACGGGAAGGCTCCAGCCCATCCAAAGCATCATGACCGTCATGACAACGGCCATCATACGCATGCTCTGAGCCTGCTGGCCGGTCTGGTTGCGCGACATATAGAGCTGCGGAATCAGGGTCAGGACAGCGAACAGGATCAGGCAGACCAGCGCAGGCAGCGCGACCATAAAGCCATCGGCAAAGGAGGCACTCGGCGTGGTGGTCAGGTCGGGCAGAATATTAAAGAACGAGAACGTGCCGTCGTTAAAGTAGTCCGGCAGGTTACGCAGCAGCGTAAATAGGGCGAACAGGACAGGCATCTGAATCAACAGCGGCAGACAACCAGCCATCGGGTTGAACTTGTTCTCGCTGTAGAACTTCTGCATTTCCTCGGCCTGACGCTGGGGATCGTCGGCATAGCGCTCCTGGATCTCGAGCATCTTGGGCTGCAGCACCTGCATGCGTGCCGTCGACTTAGTCGACTTGAGCATAAGCGGCGTCAGCAGCAGACGGATGATGACCACCAGGATGATAATGGACAGGCCCCAGTCGACCGCAAAGGTCTGGATGAGCTTGAGCAGCTCGAAAAGGATGTTAACGATCCAATCCCACATGTAAGTTTTCCTCCGATAGCGAGTGCCCGCTAGGGCACAGGGTCATAACCGCCGACGTGCAGGGGATTGCAGCGAGCGATGCGCCTCACGGCAAGCCAGCAGCCTCTCAAAACACCGTACTTCTCAATCGCCTGGACGGCGTATTGCGAGCACGTTGGGTAATAAATGCAGGCGTCAGGCAATAAGGGCGAAATAACCTGTTGATATATGCGAATAGGAGCGATGGCAACACGTCGCAAAACGTGATTGCTCATCGCTCCTCCCCGGCAACGCCGGCGCGTTTCATAAGCGAACGCAATGCATTGTCCATCTCCTGCGGCGAGGAAACCCTCGTCTTGGGAGTTGCGAACAAGATGATGTCATAACCCGCAACGGGAAATCCACAGCTGCGGGCGGCCTCGCGCATCACACGCTTAGAACGGTTGCGCACGACAGCACAACCGAGCCGTTTAGCACCAACGAAGGCGACCCTTCCGGAGTCGCCTTCGCCAACCGATTCACATATGGTCATTCGAATCAGAGGGTGATTGAAACGACGCCCCTGACTGAACACATGCTCGAAATCTTGCCGAGACTTAATAGTCTTCATGCGAGATGTGTGTATCGCTGCTAGACAGTGAGACGCTTGCGGCCCTTGGCGCGACGACGGGCGAGCACGGCACGACCACCCTTGGTGGCCATACGGGCACGGAAGCCATGGGTCTTGGCACGCTTACGCTTATTAGGCTGATACGTACGCTTCATCTTAAGTTCCTCCTGCTGCATTTCGAGTGTCCGCGGGGGCGCGGACGCAGATATAGACACGTGAGCTTGAAGATTGTAGGGAAATCAATGTTCAAATGTCAAGAAATCAAAGGTAAAAGGTTGCGCAGTTCACACGGTTCCCCCATAAGCCGAGCTCGATTTAGCGGTACATGGCAACTTTTCACGATATTTCATCGAGTTTTCAACAGGTCATGTTGGCAATGTTGAGAACTTTTCGTCCGTTTTCCAAAGTTTTCAACAGGTTTTGAAAAGTTGTCGAAAGATGAGAAACATTGCACGGTGAGCTACTATTTGTTCGAAACCTTTTGAAAGATTGCGAGCGGCATGTCTGACGACTTTTACACCATGGTCGATTCCGGAGACCCGGCACCCGACAACGAGCACATCACCGGCGTGCGCGAAGAGCGTAAGGAAGGCGAGCAGACGACCACGCAGGCGCCAAAAGCCATGTACGCCGCGCGCATCGCCGTCTATGACGACATGCTGTCGACACCGCGTGTGATCGTCATTGATCCGCAAGATGTCCGCACGTATTTGGAAGAGACGACCAACACCGTCTACCAGTGTATGAAAGAGCAAGGTGGCCACATCTCGCTCATGGTCATCCGCGAGATTGTCGAAAACTTTATCCACGCACACTTTGCCGAGCCCATCATCTCGATTCTGGACGGCGGAGACACCATCCGCTTTGCTGATCAAGGACCCGGCATCGACGACAAGGAGCGCGCTTTCGACTTTGGCGTTACCAGCGCAAACAGCAAGATGAAGCGCTATATCCGTGGAACAGGAGCAGGGTTTCCCATGGTGCAGGAGTATTTGGAAAACGCCGGCGGGGCCGTGTCCATCGAGGACAATATGGGCAACGGCACCGTGGTTACGGTAAGCCTGGACCCTAAACGCGTGCAGGAAATCGAACGCGCCGGCGGGCGCGGTGCTGCCGTGCGGCCCGAGACGGAGCAGCCCGCATATCCCCTGCCGGGAGCTTTTGCGCAGCAGCCCATGGCAACGCAACAGATGCAGCCCCGCGTGGGACAGATGCAGCAGCCCGGAATGCTTCCTACACAAGAGCCCCAGGCGGCGTCGATGTCGATGCCGCCAAACGTGCCACAGGCCATGCCGCTGGCGGATCAGGATACAGCAGCAGTGCAGCAGGCGACGGGGGCACCGGGTAGCCAGCAAATGGGCTATCAGCCGTACCAACAGGGATATCCATATCAGCAGATGCAGCCACTGGGGTATGGCCAGCAGTTCCCGCAGCAGTACCAGCAGGGATATCAGCAGCCGTACCAGCAGATGCCGCAGCAGCAGTACAACCCCTGGGCCCAGCAGATGCCTCCGCAGCCTTACCAACAGTGGCCTCAAAGTTTTCAACAGCAAATGCCGCCGATGCAGAGTTCTCAACAACCAGCAGCTCAAATGATGTATCCTAATGCAGCAAATCAGTATGCGCAGCCACAACCGGACGTGTTCGTAAGCGATCGCGGCAACGCCGCGCTGGGCTATCTGGCGCAAAATCAAGCGTGCGGTGCTACCGATCTGGCGAGGGCGTTTGGAAACTCGGCCCCCACTTGGTCACGCACGCTCAATGACTTGGCGCAGGCCGGCTTGGTCATCAAGCATGGCCAGAAATACCATCTGACCGAACTCGGCGCCGCTCGCGTGCGAGCTCAGAGCTAAAGAACGGGAGAGATAGTGGACGAGGAAGCAAGCATCATCCTGGGGGATGCCATCGCCTTTTGCCAGCGCGACGGCCAAGATGCACGCCTCATCAACATGCTGGGGCAATCGCGCGCCATAAGCCTAACCGAAGATACGCTCACGATCGAGGCCCCCTCGCGCTTTGCCATCGCGCAGCTCAAAAAGCATCAGCCGACCATTGAGGCCTATCTGGAAGAAATCGCCTTTGCACCGATTGCGCTCGACATCGTGGCACCGCAAGGCGCCGCGACGGAATCCGCTGCCGCGACGGCGCCCGCCACGGCCCTC
>UQNH01000015.1:0-33187 GCA_900542365.1 uncultured Collinsella sp.
TCTCGTTGTCCTGGATGGGCGACACGAAGTTGTTGATCTTCTCGACCTTCTCGGGCACGATATCCAGCGCGTGCACCTCGTTGTGCTGCGAGAGCAGGACGGCGAGGGACAGGCCGACGTAGCCGGTGCCGGCGACAGCGATCTTCATGGGTATCTTCTTTCTATCTGGTGTTTTCAAGGTGCCATACGTGATGGAACGATCAGAATGAGCTATCTCTTAATTAGAGCCGTGAGGTATTTCAGCTGGCCAGTGAGCGCATATCCAGTGATTAGCGCAATGCTGCTCACAAACAACTTTACGATGAGAGAGATGAAAACATCTTCCATGGGTATAAAGGCGCCAACTCCCGCAACAGCAGCAATGCCCACGATGCCAACAGCAATCTCAGGCAAGAAATTTAGCAGGCAATAGTAAGGTCTGCCGAAGCCACGTTTCACTAGGAAATACGCTAGAGGAACCATATGAAGGCAGTATGCTGCGAAGATGCCGTAAGCCACTGTGAGGATGGAGCCGCCAGCCAGGCCCGCCAGCAGCCCGGAAATGGTGATCGCGGTGTTCACAAGACCAACCTTAAACATGTAATCGGTGCGTCCTATGCTCTGGAAAAAAGCACCCGAAGGGTTGCCCATCATCTGGAAGTAGACCGACACAGCAAGCACGGCGAACACCGGCGCGGCTTGCTCCCATCCTGGCCCGTAGAAGACAGCAATGATTTCCGCCGAAGCGCAGCTGAATACCACCGCCACAGCAACACCCACTAGCGAGAGCAGCTTTTCGATACGCATCCAGCACTCGTAGATGCGGTCGACATAGTCTTGATGCTCTGCCATGAACGGCTGGATGACCGAGCCTATGACGCTGGAGAACGCTGTCATGGGATAGGTTGTCAATTTATAAGCCTTATCGTAAAAGCCCAAGGCCGCAGTTCCCAGTATACCGCCGACGAGCATGTTATCGAGGTTGCGTGAGAAGTAATTGACCAAGCTGAACCCAAACTGGTAAGCAGAATAGGAGAATATCTTCTTAAGCGTGCAAATGAAATGAGCGTTTATCTGCCTGATTGGTCGCGCTACAATGTTCCAGAAGAACACCACCGCCGCAGATAGCACAGTCTGAAGGACGAGCGCATAGCAGCCCGCACCCAAGGCGGAGGCCGCGATTGCGACCCCTCCAGAGACTACTGTAGCCGCCACAAGACGTACGCCAATTGCGGCGAAGCGCAACTCCTTGAGCATAAGGCCATTTGGCACCATATTGAGCGTGGAGAACAGCAGCGCGGGGGCCGAGGCAAGGCACAAGGGCACAAGCCGGGTGTCTCCGTAGACTGCGGCGATGAATGGCGATGCGGCACAAAAGGCCAGAGAAAGCCCTGCAGCCAAAAGTGCCGAAAATGTAAATAGACCGCCATACTCACGTTCCGTAAGGTCGCGATACTGCACGATAGCAGTGCCCACACCCATATCAGAAAGCAAGCTGAATAGCCCAGTGAACACCGTGACAATAGCCATAAGCCCAAAATCACCCGGCGAGATCAGTCTTGCCAGCACGGCCGTTATCACGAGTTGAGCACCCATGCTGATATACTTAGACCCAAACTGCATAAGGGCAGCACTGCGCATGCCCGTATTTGATTTAGACACTTTCCATATTCCAAACTTTAGCGGCCTCAATGGCCTGGTATATCTATTCCTCTTGTGGATTACACGCGCCGGCACGCCGCCAACAACCGGTCGCTCCGGGAAATTACGCACGACTACTTCACCCACTATGGCGTGCGAACCAACAGTGACGCCGGACATTATTTGTACGCAGCACACGATCCAAGCGTCATTGCCCAACACTTTCTCAACCCAACGTTGCTTTGCGCATTCATCGGTTTATCAAGTCTTTCATGGGGATGCATGTCCGTACGCATGAGAGAACCATAGGCAACATTCAGTCGCGCCCAATGACGTCTTTCGCGCATCCGAGGCAGCCAGCATCCCTCCGTTGACATACGCCCCTCCCGATGAATATATGTTCAGGATAATGAATCGCTACGTCGGCCGTCGCTCAACCGAGAGAGCCGATCCCCCTCAGTTCCCGCATGTTAGTCTCAAGCCATGCATTAGCCTTGGATTGCGAAAGCCTATTCTGAACATTAGGAAGAAGTCACACGATATCCCTCCTCGAAATACGATGGTCTCAATCCATATCGGCACATGAGCTCGGCCATGATGGCATCGTTACGCCCTCCCGCCACATTCGCGTTGCAAAGAGCGTCTGAACGAGGACCCTCCAATTGATAGGGATGATTCTGTCTGTTCGGAGCATATGCCACCTCGATGCCGTTGGCGAGCTCGAAGAACTTGAGATAAAGGTCATCTGCAGGCCAGGCTACTCCACGTATGGCCTCTATATCCAGCGATGCGAGGTCGAAGGCTGCGACAGGATACAACGCCCCGGCGCCACCGGTTGCAAGCAACCGGCGGCTGGGGACTGAAAAAGCGTCCTTATGCTCCCAGCCCCATTTTTCATAAGGAAGTAAATCTCCCGCAGCATCAAACCCTATGAGATGGCAGCGCCTTGCCACAACGCAATAGGGAACAGTCTCGTGGGCCGTGAGAAGCGATTCGACCATATCTGCTGGATAGATGAGATCATCGTCCGCTGTGATAATGAGCGAGTCCGGGAACTCTTGAAATGCGAAGAGATATTTCTTGTGCGGCCCCAAATCCTCGTAACCCATTCTGATTTCAAGACCATATTGTTCAAGGTCAAGCAAATCATCGGAAAGCGTGTCCCTTTGGATAGACTCATCAAGATAAAGCAGAACCTTTGAGGGTCTCACTGATTGCATGAGTAGGGAACGGATGGCCATATGGACCGCATTGAGACGCGCCCCATAGCTTGTAAGAGATATATATGTATTATTGCTGATAGGTGCGCTCGTGTAAGGGCGAAAATCAAATTTACTGACCTCACGCAGCCTGGAACGTCTCTCAATCTCGAACCCAACAAGCGAAGGGTGCCTAACATAGCGAGCGGCTTTTCTTAATAACATGCAATTCCTAACCACGATGAGCATTAAGTTTCTTAAGAGCCTGCTTCGCATTATGACCAACAACGCGATATGCTTTATGTATAAAAGCAAAGGGAGCAAGCGCAAACGAGGATAATAGCTGGACTGCGCCCTCAGCACTCGCGTTCATTCCAACGAGCATCATGCCGACGCGATAGTGCATCGCATGCTCTACACGACGCCTTTGGTTGAGCGTAAACATCCCAGAATACTCCCGTATGAGCCGATCATAGTTCAGCTCCCCCGCCAAAGACTTGCCGCTCGTGCTTATCCTCACCGTCCCTAAGTCATCGTAGTAGACTGAGAGCACCTCGGGGACGCATCTGATCTGGAAGCCCGCTATCAAAAGCTTGAACATGAGAATGGAGTCCTGCTTCGCAGGCGTATCGCTGAAGCAACCGACGCTCCGTAACGCATCCTTGCGCGCCAGCCATTGGCTCGTCGCCGCAATACAGCCGCAGTAGGCCTGCTCAAAAACAGGCACCCCATTGCAGACTCGGCGGTAGTAAATCTCTGTGCCATCGGGTTGGACGCCCTTGCAGTGCGCATAGGTCAACGAGACATTAGAATCGGACATTGGTTCCATCTGCAGCTCTAGCTTGCGCGGTAGAAACTCATCATCATCGTCAAGAAAGGCAACAAAATCGGCCTTTGAGGCATCGATGCCAGTGTTACGCGCAAGCGATCCGCCTCCGTTTTTTTCGCGAACGACATAGTGCAATTCAACGCCCGGCCGAGTCTCGAATGCAAGAACACGAGCTTGAGTCTCAAGCTGTTGATTCGTGCCTTTACCATTGTCATCTACGACAACAATCTCGATATTGGGGTAAGTCTGGGCATTAACACTTTCCATTGCCCGAGTCAGCATGTCAGAACGTGAATATGTCGGGATCACGACACTGACTAATGGGGCGTTTGAATTCACTGAAGGCATCTCCATCTCATAAACCCTTCGGGCCGATGACGTCACTGACTGCGGAGTCGACAGAGTCATTTTTAGAGGTGCGTTCACCCAGCAGATTAAGCACTAAGCAAAATAAAGCCATAACGTGGTAGACATCCGGAATATTGGCCATGCCGTTAAAGGTCGAGAAGTAAGTAAGCATCAAAATTCCCAGGAACAGAATAGAATAGTTTCCCGTTGCAACAGAGGTCTTAATTGATGGCAGCAAGATAAGAAACGCTGCACCAACTGCAAATACAAGTCCAAATTTAAATGCGAGCGTCAAGAGGGAATACTCGGAAAACATAGATACCGTGCCTCTGTCGATAAATGAAGTGAAATGCGCGGTGTAACCCTCACCGTATCCGCAGAAAATACGTGGAGTTTCGTAAGAAAGGACAAGCTCAACTGAGCCGTTCCTTCCACTCGATAAATCTGACGCACCAAAACGATCAAGCACGACATCGAACGCGCCGACAAAATAAAGCACGCCAAGAAAAACGCTCAGGGCAATCGCGTTCTTAATCGCATCCTTACTAGTAGTGTTAAGCCAAATTACAGATAACAGGTAAATCACAATGGCGGTTTTACCGCCTGTGGAGAGGATGCCTAATGTCGCAACTACATACAAGAGCTTGATGTTGACCAACGACTCACCAACGATTCGCTCGTATGCAATATTCATATAGTAAAAAACGAGATAAAACCCTGCTGTGCTGAGATAATGGCCCCATATGGAGACATGCCTCGATGAAATTTCCGGCGAAACCCATCCAGACATCTCTTTCATAGCCGCATTTGATATTGCCGCCATGCAAGCGGAACCCGTAAAGCAATCGAGCACAAGAATGCCAAAAACAAGAAATACGAACGCGTTTGATGTTCTAATTATTGCCTTGGCCAAAGCCCGACGCTGATCCTGCGACGAGCCAAATCTCAGCTGGCAGACTAATAGGGGCAAACAGTAAAGAAAGGAGAATTTCGCTACGTCCCGAAACGAAGAGCCAGCCGTTCGCTCGGTCACCAAAAAAAGGGAAAGCAGAAAGAGCCAAAACATCAAAGGCCCAATCCCGATTCGACATCCGCATTTAGCAGCTAGAAGAATCAAAGGAACATAAAATAATAGGTTAATATACGCAAACTCCGAGCTCAATCCCATTCGTAGATAAAAAGAAACAGCAAATACCGAAGCGACAAGTAAGAAAACAGAGAGATTAACGACAGTAAAAAGACGCGTCTCAAGAACTTGACTTCTTAGGGAAATCGTTTTTCCCGTCATTCAACATCACCTCTAAGAGGAAACAAACAGGCGAAAGGCAAGGCGAGTAGAACAATCAGAGGATGGCAAGAACTGGATACAAGCGAACCTATACCACAGCCGGCATAACTACCGTACCGGAGATAATTAACAGCAGATCTCAGTTTCATCTTGATCGGAACGTGAGTCCCCAACGTGAAATCATCAATAAAAGAACGCCCTCTCGGATTTTTCAGCATAACCTCCTTCATATTGGTCGTAAGACCATCTTCCAGATAGTCGCCGTAATACGTCGGCGTATTGAACCATCTAATCTTGAGATCCAATTCCGATATCGACTGCCATAGATAGAATTCAGAAAGATATCTTTCGCCTTCGAAACGCGGAAAAGGAAAACGCTTGATTAGTTCAGTGCGCACAATCTCTGCCCTGTCGCCCGGCATCTTGTATTTGAACCTGAAATCACACGACGTAGAGTCTATGTACTCCTCGGTAAACCGTTCAACCGTCTTCTCATCCATGTCGCTCAAAGACACGCCAGACTCCCCAAGAAGCAGTGAGCCGTCAGCGCGCGCGCACACACCGGAAACGCCAGCAAAAGAATCGTCATCAGCGACTTGCGCGATATATCGCAAGTTCACCTCAATGGAATCATCCGGTAGCCAATCATCGGAATCAACGATAAAAAACCATTCTCCACGAGCAAGGTTCACTCCCCGATTAATCGCTACATGCTTGCCGGCATTTTCCTGCCTTTCGAAATGCATGGGGAATGTCGCATTTGCCTTAAGCTCTGCGAGCAAAGAAGTCGTCTCATCTGTGGATCCATCATCCACAACAACCCACTCAAAATCCTTGCAAGTCTGGCGTTGAAGCGAGTCGAACAGACGGGCTATCGAATAAGCCCTGTTGTAGGTGGGAGTGAATACCGTAATCATCGGGTATCACCCTTATATAACGTTAACGAGAGAATACGAGCGATCTTGCGTGCAATGAAATCGCCCACGTAGGGGGCCCACTTGTTGATGAAGCCAATCCGAAACCGCTCACCGGCCGGCAACCAACTCGCGGTACTGACATGGGTGGAGTACGTGCGACTAGTACATTTAAACCCACCGAAGTCGAGCTTTGGACAGAAGTACTCACTCGGATAGACCCTAAAACCGTCATACTCCCATAGAGCGTCTACGCCTCACTGATAGCCATAGCGTTCAAGAACCTCACCGAAAATGTGATTAACGGTATGGGAATACAGGAACTCAATGGAATCCACGAAATCAAGATTTCGGTAAGATTCAAGGACCTCGCCGATTAAGTCAGAGTGAGCCCCAGCCGAGAGCACTAGGCCGGGGTTCACTGCATGCGACTCATAGTCACATGCAGTGAACCCCGATTCTTTGA
The DNA here is from genome assembly GCA_900542365.1 of uncultured Collinsella sp. Taxonomy (GTDB): domain Bacteria; phylum Actinomycetota; class Coriobacteriia; order Coriobacteriales; family Coriobacteriaceae; genus Collinsella. The sequence goes on from UQNH01000015.1 coordinate 6,665, forward strand.
CAAGCGGGTCGATTGACTTCAGAAGCTCACTACCTATGTCCATATAGGTACCGCCGTTGTCGTAAACGACCTTGAAGCGCGCATAGTCGCTCACAAATGCCCATTTACCTGCCTTGTAAGCGTCCCGGGCATAAGGGCACTCATCAACGTCAAAGTTCGATTCATCCCATCGGACAATCTCATAATCCGGCATAAGCTCCTGCCAGCGCTCAACGTTTGCCTGAGCTTTTTGCGGTAGGGGCTTTCCTCCGAACCAGCAGTAATGCAGCACCTTAGGCGTCAACGGTTCCACCTCCAGCAAGCTCCTCATAAACACCTACAAGTTCAGACACGACAGCGCCGAGGTTGTAATTCTCGCGCACCATGTCGGCACCCGCCTTCGCAACGCGGGTGCGCTCGTTCTTATCGCGGCATAGTGTCACAATCGCCTCCACTAGGGCATCTATATCATCGACGGGAACGAAAACGCCGGTCTTACCGTCCTCCACGATGTCACGCACGCTGCCCACGGGGGTCACAACGACCGCCAAGCCGTTCGCCATGGCCTCCAAGAGCCCCATGGGGAAGGCCTCGTTCTTGGACGGCAGACAGTAGATTGCGCACATGTCCAGCAGCGCCTGCTTCTCCCGCGAGCCGACCCATCCCAAGATCGAGCACGCGTCCTCGCAGCCCAGCTCGGCAACAAGCGCCTTCGCACCCTCCACGTCGCCGTCCGCACCGAAATATGCTCGAATACCAGGCACGATCTCCCGCGCCCTAGAAATCGCGCGTATGAGTACGGTGGCGTTCTTGTTGTCATCGAAGTGTCCCAGAAACAGCACCGTGTTCGGCTCCTTGTGATCGTTTACATCCTCGGGGACGTGGATACCGTTGGGAATCGTAACGACATTGTCCGAACCTGATATCTCGGAGGAGAAGTACTCCTTCCATGAGTCGGAAAGAGCGACCACTCTATCTACCGCCGAGAAAACCCTGCGGTAGTCCGACCTGGTCTTCTCGGGCGCATTCGCGTAGGTATCGCGAAAGAGGCCGTCGTGCACGTGCAGAATTGTCGGCACCCCGGCATCGACACCTGCCATGGCGAAGAAACGCTCCCGGGCGAAGCTGTTGCCGCCGCCCATGTGGACGTGCAGCACGTCGAAGCCCCTCAAGTGTCGCTTAACCCACGCCAGGGCATAGACACCCTGCGCGAGCTTCTTAAGTTTGCTCCCCTTGCCTGTGCACGGCAGAAAGGTAATGTCGCAGCGGTCCTCGATGCCAGCCTTATAGTAGTCGTTGATGACGGTCGCGATACCGCCTTGCTCGTTGCGTGCGGGCCCCACCATGAGGACCTTAGTGCGCCTCTGTATCATCGGCCACCACCCCGGTAGGCCATGGCAATCGTTGCGAAGCACGCCTCCCTGTCGAAGCCGGCGGCGCGCATCTTTTCCGCATACGAAGGGCGCTCTTCAATACGATACCTATCGATACCCTCGGCGATACGCCGCGCCCAGGTGGAAGGCGCCTCGTCGGTGGACGCGAATAAGATTCTGTCAGTGATGGACAACTCGCGAGGAAGCACGTCGGAGCCGTATATGGGAAGACCTTCAGCCTGCCCTTCGATGCCAACGAAGGGCAGGCCCTCAAAGAGGGAGGGCAATAGCAGTGCGTCGAAAGCCGAATAGTAGGCGTCGCTTTCCGAGGTCCTCGATACCTTTATGAGCGAGCTGCCCAGACCGAGTCGCTCGGCCTCAGCATCACGTTCGACCTCCATGTCGCCGCTGCCAACCATGCAGAAGCGAGCCCCGGGAACGAGCTTGCGCAGCTCGGAGAACACCTGAAGCTGGTAAAGCGGATTCTTCTGCAGGGCTATGCGGCCGATGCTACCAAGCAGGAACTCGCCGTCAGCCACGCCGAGCTCGCCGCGTATGTTTGCGCGCTTCTGCTCAGAGAAGGCGAACCTAACGAGATCAATACCATTAAAGTAGACGTTAAACGGTTGTTTGCCAAATAGATATTCGCCAGCGTTCGCCGAGCAGGCCCACAAATCGGTCGGCGCGTCTGAAAAGAGCGACGCACAGGCTGCGCCCACGGCCCTCTTCAACGGGTTACCAGAAATCTCGGCCCCCGCGTTGTGCGAGTGGATTATGCGACGGGGGATCCCCGCTTTCTTTGCAATGTCAGCAAGGAAGAAGGCACTGCCGTTGCTTGCTTGGATGTGCACGACGTCGTAATGACCCTCCCGCATGACCGAAGCTATAGAGGAGCTTTGAGCGAACATGTCCTGCACGCGTTCGGAACTCAGAACCGGCCCGATCCTGATGCAGGCAGCATCGGAGTCGACGCGGGTGGTGAGAGACATTATCGCGTAGTCGATTGAACCCGAGGTCTCAGACACCAGCTGCTCGAGAAAGTTCTCAACGCCACCGTCCGGGTACCAACGGTTCACTAGGAGAAGCACGCGTATCTTACCCACGGTATTCACCGTCCGCCAGTATGTCCGCGATCCGCTCGCTCGCATGCCCGTCACCATAGGGGTTCGAGGCGCGGCTCATAGCCTCGTACTCAGCCTGATCGGAGAGAAGGCAACTGAACTCACGGTAGATGACGTCCTCCTCGGTGCCGACGAGCTTCAGCGTGCCGGCGGCCACGCCCTCGGGGCGCTCAGTTGTGTCGCGCATCACGAGCACCGGCTTGCCCAGGCTAGGCGCCTCCTCCTGGATGCCGCCAGAGTCGGTGAGGATGAGGTGGCTCGCGGCCATGAAGTTGTGGAAGTCGAGCACCTCGAGCGGGTCGATGATGTGCAGACGGTCGAAGCCGTCCAACTCCTCGTGCGCCGCCTTGCGGACGAGCGGGTTCATGTGGATGGGGTAGATCGCCTTGGTGTCGGGATGCTCCTCCATAACGCGGCGGATGGCGCGGAACATGCGGTGCATTGGCTCTCCCAGGTTCTCGCGGCGGTGCGCCGTGATGAGGATGAGGCGCGAGCCATCCGCCCACTCGAGCTCGGGGTGGGTATAGCCATCGCGAACGGTGGTGCGCAGGGCGTCGATGCCGGTGTTGCCGGTGACCCAGATCCTGGACTCAGGCTTGCCCTCGTCGAGCAGGTTCTGCTTGCTCGCCTCCGTGGGGGCGAAGTAGTACTCGCTCACGATGTCGACCGCCTGGCGGTTGAACTCCTCCGGCCAGGGACTGTAGATGTCGTGCGTGCGCAGCCCCGCCTCGACGTGGCCCACGGGGATCTGAAGGTAGAAGCACGCGAGGGCCGCCGCAAAGCTGGTCGTGGTGTCGCCGTGAACCAGAACCACGTCGGGTTTCTCGTCCTCGAGGACGGCCCTGAGCTTGAGCAGCACGTCGCACGTGACGTCGAACAGCGTCTGGCCGGGCTTCATGATCGCCAGGTCGTGGTCGGGAGTCACGCCGAAGACGCGCAGCACCTGGTCGAGCATCTCGCGGTGCTGGCCCGTCACGGTGACGACTGTCTCGAACTCATCCGTGCGTGCCTTCAGCTCGTTGACGAGCGGGCACATCTTGATCGCCTCCGGGCGGGTGCCGAAGACGAGCATTACTTTCTTCTTAGCCATTGGCCTTGCTCCTCTTTGCTTCCTTACGGAGAAGCATGTAGAAACGGGTGTTACCGACTAGATAGCGCTTCACCAGGCGCTTAGGCTCCTGCATCATGCGGAAGAGCCACTCCAGGTTCGCGCGCTGCATCCACATCGGGGCTCGCGGGATGTTGCCGGAGACAACGTCGAACGAGCCGCCCACGCCCACGAATGCGCCCATTGCGCCCAGCTCGCGGAAACGCTCGATCAGGCGCTCCTTCTTGGGCGAGGTAATGCCTACGAAAACAATGTCGGGTTTAGTCTGCTCAACCTCGGCTATCACGGCGTCGAACTCGTCGTCGCCGAAGTAGCCGTCACGGTAGCCAGCGAGGACAATGTTGGGATACCTCTCGGACAGTACCCCTGCGGTTTTTGCGACCACCTCGGCCTTGGCGCCCAGCAGGTAGACCCTGTGCCCCTCGCGCTCAGCCAGTCCGCACAACTCCCACATGAGGTCGATTCCGGCCACGCGCCCGGGCAGGTCCACGCCCAGCTTCCTGGCGGCCATGACCATGGACGCGCCATCGGCATTCACGATTTCGCATCGGCGCACGCATGCGTCCATCTCTGGATCGTCGCGCATCTGCAGCAGCTTGTCGGCGTTCACGCCGATTAGGTGGGCGAAGCGCCCCTCCTTGATGAGGGCGTCGGTCGCCTCGACGGTCTGCTCCATCGTCCATGGGTCGACGGGTGCGCCCAAGATTTCAATTCGCCCGGGAAGAACAGCCCTTGAACTGGCGTCTTCGTGTTTCACTCTTGTCTCTTTAGCAAGCGCCATTTCCGCTGACAACCTCAATCACTGTGAGTAGGATTATTTTCAAATCGAAGAAAGCGCCTCGTTTGGCGATATATTCAAGGTCACGACGGACCATTCCGTCGAATCCCGTCGAGTTGCGCTCAGTGACCTGCCACCAGCCGGTAATGCCTGGTTTTACTGCCAGACGCTGCAGGTCGTACTCGGTGTACTCCGCAACCTCGTTGGGCAGCGGCGGGCGCGGGCCCACGACAGACATCTGGCCCAAGAACACGTTGAGGAACTGCGGGAACTCGTCGATGGAGTGCTTGCGGATGAACCGGCCGATCCTGGTGACGCGCGGGTCCTCCTTCATCTTGAACATGGCGCCGGCGATCTCGTTCTGTTCCTTGAGCTCCACCAGGCGCTCGTCGGCGTCCTTGTACATGCTTCGGAACTTCCACATGCGGAAAGTGGACAGGCTGCCGTCGGGACGGGTCTGGCCCACGCGGATCTGGCTGTAGAAGGGGTTGCCCTCGCTCTCCAGGCGAATGGCCGCGGCAAGCACAAGGCTGGGTACGGCGATGACGGCCAGCACGCAGCCGCTGAACACGATGTCAAAGGCGCGCTTAACGGCGCGGTAGATCAGGCGCGAACGATCCCAGTCCATGATGGACTGCATGGCCTTGTAGCGGCCGGCGCCCTCGCGCCGGCCCATGGCCTGAGCGATGAGCGCCGCACCCGCAGGCGCATCCGTTGCATATTGAGTTTTATCCGACACGCTCTCTTCCAACACTTCTTCCCCAGATCGGGGATCCTCCTAGATCTATACAGCGATTGCCTGTAGTTAGACGATCGCCTTTTTAAGGTTGCGCATTGCACGTTGCTCGGCTGAAAGCACAGCAAGGCCAACACGGGTGGTTACGCGTCGGCCGCACAAGTTAAGCTCCAAAAAGGCGGTGCTCTTGCGTCTGTTAATGGTTTTGATAAGGCCTTCGTGGCCCAACAGCGGACCAGCCGTCACTACAACCTGATCGCCGTCTTTTAGGGCCTCGCTCATGGGCACCACACGGTCTCCCCTATTGGTAAAATTGCCAATGAACTGGGTCTCTTCTTTTGCCAGCGGAACAAATTGACCGTCCTGGGATAGCACCCGTGCAAAGTCGTCCATGCGCAGCAAATACTGTTGCACGGTACGGGGGTCTGCCGTATCGCAGATGAGATAACCGGGGAACAACGGCTTGGTCGTGTTAACCCATTCGCCGTGTACCTTGATTTCGGTCTGATATTGGGGATAAAAGAGCTCCTGCAGGGCGCCAGACGGCACCACACGCTCGATGCGCTCGCGCATTACGTCTTCGCGACCGTTAATGACCTGAATCACATACCACACGAGCACCACCCCCTTACTGTCTTACGTGTGGCTCACGGGGTTTGGGTATGGCTTCGCCAGGGCGCTTGTGCGCGAAGGCGCTCCATATTCAAACCCTGAGCCCAGTCAGACAAGCACGTGGCTCTGCCCCAGCGTGAACGGTATGTATAAGTGCAGCTGCTAGAGAGGCGGATGTGTATCGCAAAAAGACCGCATCCCCAGCTGACTGCGTGCGACCCAGTCAAGCGGGTACAAAACTGGACCGCACGCAAACAGCTGTAAAACTGCTTTTTATTGGCATGCATGCTATTAATTGCATCATGGAATTACAAAATGCAGATAAATAACGTTGCATGACTTCTTTATTGGAGCTCGTGGTGTTTCTGGCACCGCCGTTACGGCCGGATGCTGATCGACCCTGCGCTTTATGGCTTGCTGGAGCCGTGAGCACAGTTGAACTCATGTAACGTTAGGTATCCTAGCACAAGCTGTTAGCGAAACTGATTTAGGCTGCGTTGGACAACATATTGTTCATTTAGCGTGCTTAAGGGGGTTATTTTGGGATGTTGTTCACGTTGATGCAGGTTAATGGGATGCTAACGGTGATTAGGCGCGTTCCTGAAGCCCATATGGAACGGCGATCTACACTGATAATCGCGTTTGTATAACAAACTATGTACAGACATGGGAAATAAATTGTGCAACTTTTGTTGGTGTGGGTGAGGGTTTGTGCCTCGAGATATTTCGGCATGAAAAAAGGACTTCGGAATACCGAAGTCCTTTACATTCACGATGGTGGAGACGAGGGGGATCGAACCCCTGACCTCTTGACTGCCAGTCAAGCGCTCTCCCAGCTGAGCTACGCCCCCGTGACGAGGAGATATTATAGGGGAAGACTTTCTTTGATGCAAGGACTTTTTTGGGTTGAATCTCTTACTTACGGGTTTTCCTGGGACGGGGCAGAAATAATCACTCTTCGAGCGCTTATTTCTATCCACCGTCCCGATAAAACCCTGATGCGATAGACCTTACTTGTAGAGGTAAGCGATGGCGGTTCCGGTGTGGACTTGGATTGTGGCTGTTGACCTGACGACGTTGCTGATGCCCGTGTCGGCTAACAAGCCCAGCGGGGCGTGATCTAGCTCCCACTCTAGTCCGTGTTCGCTTACCTCGGTGTTGGGGGCGATTGCGATTATGGAGAACGTCTTGCCTTCGGCACCTTCGATGGCCCACGATTCGCCTCCGTGCAGGATGCGGGCCGTGGTCTCGTCCTCGGCAACCCAGATGGGGGCGTCCTCGTAGCCTGCGAGCAGGCCCAGTACGGAAAGCGCCATGTCCGGACGGCCGCCCGTGGCGCAGGTCGTAACCACTTCGGCACCCGGCCAGCGACGGCGGACGGAATCGAGCGCCAGCGCCAGATCGGTGTAGTCCTTGTAGGGGTCGTGGCGCTCTACCTCAAAGGCCTCGGCGGCATCGACCAGTGCGCGACCAGCATCACTCACCGTGTCGGCATCCCCCACATACACGTCGCAGCCCAGTCCCGCGCCCAGCAGCGCGTCGAGTCCACGGTCCACGGCGACAACGTGGTCGCACTCCCCTGCTAGCCTATGCAACAAATCCGCGCTCGTCACCACGGGCGAACCGCAGACCACTAATACCTTGCAAGCCACAGCCCTCGCCTATCCCTCAAACGAAAGCACGCGAGCTAAATCCAGCCCCTCATAGCTGTCGATAAAGATATCGCAGTTGGCGCGTACGTCGTCGCGCTTCATGCGGCCGTGCGGGTCATAAATACCCACGCGCTTAAAGCCGGCGACCCCAGAGCTCTTTAGGCCAAAGACGGCGTCCTCAAACACCCATGCGCGCTCAAACTTGCACCCGTGACGCTCCTCCAGGCGGCGCAGCGCCAGCTCGTACACATCGGGGAACTGCTTGGAACGTCCCGCCTCGCCCGTCGTGGTAACAAACTCCATGTAAGCATCGAGCCCGGCACCTGCGAGCGCGGACTGCACCAGCTCGGCCGGCGTGGAAGTGGCAACGCACATGGCAATGCCCGCCGCCTTCGCCTGCTCCAAAAATGCCAGGAGCCCCTCACGTGGCGGCACCTTGGAGTAGCCATCGATCAGAATCTCGCTCAGCTCGCGATACAGCTCCTCGCCATTCGCGCCAATGCCCCACGTGTCGTGGTAGGCCTGGCATTCGTCCTCCAGCGAAAGATGCTCAAACTGGGCAAAATCGTCGACCGTCACGTCAACTCCGTGGCGGTGCAATAACTCGGGCTGGGCATAGGCCCAAACGGGGGTGCTATTAACCAGTGTGCCGTCGCAATCGAAAATAAAAGCGACATTGGGAGCGGCGGTCTGGGACATAAATGTACCTTTCGATGTCAAATGGTAAACAACCTGCTAAAAACGTTTTACCAAACGTCAAACCAACAATCAAAAAACCCTTATTGGTAAAACTGTCAAGAGTTTTACCATCGCAATTCTGCCAGTGGTCTAAACATGGCGCTTACCGATTAAACGCCGCCCTAAAACCACTTTCCTTCATAAAAGTAACGTACAGGTGTTATCGTAGTTTCTGCCGAAAGTTCCACCGAGCACGCGAGGTGGAACGAATCATAGAACTATCGCCGTCCCTTCGATTCGTGCAGCCTTGGACCTTTCGCATCTAGTCACCAAGGCAACACGCTGCCGCGTCATGATGGGATCTAACGTGAGCGATACAAAGCTAAAGCCAACGGCTAAAAAGCCCGCAACCCGTAAAGCCGCCCCGCACGCACCGGAGCTCACCAAGGACGATGTCTATCTATTTGGCATCGGCACGTGGGAGCGCAGCTGGGAAAAGATGGGCGCGCACCCCGACACGCAGAACCGTACGCGCGGCTGGCGCTTTTGCGTTTGGGCGCCCGATGTAAAGAGCGTGCATGTCATTGGCGAATTTAACGACTGGGATGAGGAAGCCAACCCTCTGGTGCCCGTGCATACGAGCGCTATTTGGGAAGGCTTTATTCCTGGCGCCGAGCAGGGCCAGCTCTATAAATACCTTATCGAGACCAACGAGGGCGAAAAGCTCTACAAGGCCGATCCGTATGCCTTTAAGGCCGAGTGCCCTCCGGGAACGGCGAGCGTGCTGTGGACCCTCGATGGCTACAAGTGGAACGACGCCGCATGGCTCAAGCGCCGCGCTGGCCACAATCACATGTCACAGCCGTTGAACATCTACGAGGTGCATATTGGCTCGTGGAAGCGCCACGGCGATGCGCCGCAGGGCAAGCCGGACGAGTACGGCAATTACCCCGGTCCCATGGATCCCTTCCCCGCGCAGCGTGGCGAGTTCTACACCTACGACGACCTGTCGGTGGAGCTCGTGGACTACGTGCGCGACATGGGCTACACGCATATCGAGGTCATGCCGCTCATGGAGCATCCCTTCGATGGCTCCTGGGGCTACCAGACGACCGGTTACTACGCCGCCACGTCGCGCTACGGCAACCCGCAGCAGCTCATGCACTTTATCGATGCGTGTCACGAGGCGGGCATCGGCGTGATCATGGACTGGGTGCCCGGCGGTTTTTGCGCCGACGCCCACGGCCTTGCCACCTTTAACGGCCATATGCTGTTTGAGCACGAGATTCACCCCAACTGGGGCACGCACAAGTTCGACTTCGCCCGCGGCGAGGTCCGCTCCTTCCTTGTCTCCAACGTGCTGTACTGGCTCGAGAACTTCCACGTGGACGGCATTCGCATGGACGGCGTGTCCAGCATGCTATACCTCAACTTTGGCATCGACGATCCCGGCCAAAAGAAGTTCAACAAGTACGGTACCGAGGAGGACCTGGATGCCAGCGCGTTTATCCGCCAGGTCAACTGCGCTGTTGAGGCTCACTACCCTGACGTGATGATGATGGCCGAGGAGTCCACCGCGTGGCCGCTCGTGACCTATCCGCCGCAGGACGGCGGCCTGGGCTTCCACTACAAGTGGGACATGGGCTGGATGAACGACACCCTGCACTACATGCAGACCGATTTTCCGTGGCGCCCCGGCAACCACGGCCTGCTCACGTTCTCCATCATGTATGCCTTTACCGAGAACTTCATTTGCCCGTTGAGCCACGATGAGGTCGTGCACGGCAAGTGCTCGCTGATCGGCCGCATGCCGGGCGACTGGTGGCGCCAGTTTGCCGGCCTGCGCACGCTGGCCTTCTACCAGATGACGCACCCCGGCGCCAAGCTCAACTTTATGGGCAACGAGATCGGCCAGTTTATTGAGTGGCGCTATTACGAGTCCATCCAGTGGTTCCTGACCGAGGAGTATGAGACCCACCGTCATCATCAGGCGTTTATCAAGGCGCTCAACCACCTGTACACCGCCGAGCCCGCCCTGTACGAGCGCGGCTACAACGACGACGGCTTTACCTGGATCGACGCGGACAACTCCAAGCAGTCCATCGTGAGCTTTGTGCGCCAGGGCGAGGACGTCGATGACGACCTGGTGATCCTGATCAACTTTGACCCGGCGAGCTACGAGAGCTTCCGCGTGGGCGTGCCGCGCGAGGGCGACTGGGAGGTCATCTTTGATTCCGACCGTCCAGAGTTCGGTGGCAGCGGCTATGCCGGCGAGGAACCCTACACCTGCTCGAGCGAGCCCTATCCCTGGAACGGGCAGATGGACTCCATTGAGATTAAGGTGCCCGGCCTGGCAGGCGTAGTGCTTAAGCGCCGCGGCCCCAGCAGCTACAAGCCGCCCGTGGTTGAGGAGCCCAAGAAGGCGACGCGTAAGCGCTCGTCCTCGGTAAAGCCCAAGGCCGCGGCTGCTAAGAAGGCTCCAGCTAAGGCGAAGGCTACCAAGCCCGCTGCCAAGGCTTCGGCCAAGTCCACCACGGCCAAAAAGGCCGCTACCAAGGCCAAGTCTGCTTCTGTTAAGCCGTCTGCCAAGGATGCGTAACAAAACCGTTACAGCTGTAATTACCCGCCCCGCGAGGGCGTAGGATACATGTCATAACCGTTTCGGGGAACAACTCCCGGGGGAAAGGAACGTATGAATAAGATCTTCGACAACAAGCAGGAGTTTACCGAGCTCTATCGCGATGCCGTCATGAGCATCAGCGGCAAGAGCGTCGAGGCCGCCAGCGACCTCGACCGCTTTAACGCCCTGGCCAAGCTCGTGGCCGAGAAGGCGCGCACCGTTGCCACCAAGAGTGACGCCCGCGTGACCGCCGAGGGCAAAAAGCGCGTGTACTACTTCTCGATCGAGTTTTTGATCGGCCGCCTGCTCGACAACTACCTGCTCAACTTTGGCGTGCGCGACATGGTCGCCGAGGCGCTCGACGACATGGGCTTTGACCTGTCCGTCATCGAGAACCAGGAGCCCGATCCGGCGCTGGGCAACGGTGGCCTGGGCCGTCTGGCCGCATGCTTCCTGGATTCCATGGCAGCCGATGGCATTGCCGGCTACGGCAACGGCATGCGCTACCGCTACGGCCTGTTTAAGCAGGAGATTGTCAACGGCAGCCAGGTCGAGGCCACCGACGAGTGGCTCACCCACGGCTATCCCTGGGAGGTCCGTCGTCAGGACAAGGCCGTGACCATTAAGTTTGGCGGCCACGTTGAGGGCTTTGAGGAGAACGGCCGCACGTTCTACCGCACGGTGGACACGCAGGACATCCTGGCCGTTCCTTATGACATCCCCGTTGTGGGCTATGCCGGCGAGACCGTCAACAAGCTGCGCGTCTGGGCCGCCGAGCCGGTCGAGGAGCACTTCGATCTGGAGGCCTTCAACCGCGGCGACTACGCCTTGGCCGATGCCGAGCGCGCCGAGGCCGAGGCCATCAGCGCCATCCTCTACCCCAACGATGCCGGCGAGCACGGCCGTCTGCTGCGCCTGAAGCAGGAATACCTGTTTGTCTCGGCCGGTATCTACAGCCTGCTCGACACCTTTGAGAAGGAGCACGGCGAGAACTGGGAGCTGCTGCCGCAGTTTGTAGCCATCCACACCAACGACACGCACCCCGCCATGTGCGGCCCCGAGCTCATGCGTATCCTCATCGACGAGAAGAAGCTCGAGTGGGATGACGCTTGGAACATCGTGACGCAGGTCGTGAGCTATACCAACCACACCATCCTGCCCGAGGCCCTGGAAAAGTGGCCCATCGGCACGTTCTCCAAGCTCCTGCCCCGCGTGTACCAGATCATCGACGAGATCAGCCGTCGTTGGCACGAGTCGTTCGACACCACGCAGGAGGGCTGGCAGGAGCGTCTGCGCCAGACCGCCATTCTGTGGGACGGCGAGATTCGCATGGCCAACCTGTCCGTGATCTGCAGCCATAGCGTCAACGGCGTGGCCAAGATCCACTCCGACATCATCAAGAACATCGTGCTCAAGGACTTCTATGCCTTGACGCCCGAGAAGTTCAACAACAAGACCAACGGCATCTCGCACCGTCGTTTCTTTGCCGAGGCCAACCCCACCTACGCCAAGCTCGTAACCGAGGCCATTGGCGACGGCTGGCTCAAGGACGCCTTTGAGTTAGAGAAGCTCAAGGAGTTTAAGGACGACACCGAGTTCCTGAAGGCCGTGGGTGCCTCCAAGCGCGCCAACAAGGAGCGCCTGGCCGCCTACGTTAAGGCCGAGACCGGTCTGGTCATCGACCCCAACACCGTCTTCGATGTTCAGGTGAAGCGCTTCCACGCCTACAAGCGCCAGCTCATGAACATCATGAAGGTGATGGACATCTACAACCGTCGCATCGCCGATCCCAACTTCCACGTGACGCCGACGACCTTCATCTTTAGCGGCAAGGCTGCCTCGAGCTACACCTTCGCCAAGGAGACCATCCGCCTCATTAACTCCGTGGCCGACGTCATCAACAACGATGCCCGCGTCAACGAGGTCATGAAGGTCTGCTTTATCCCCAACTTCCGCGTGAGCAACGCCCAGCTCATCTACCCCGCCGCCGAGATCTCGGAGCAGATTTCCACGGCCGGCAAGGAGGCCTCGGGCACGTCCAACATGAAGCTCATGATGAACGGCGCCATTACGCTGGGCACCCTCGACGGCGCCAATATCGAGATCGCCGACCTGGCCGGCCGCGAGAACGAGGCCATCTTTGGCCTGACCGCCCCCGAGGTCGAGCAGCTCTGGGCATCCAACAGCTACTTTGCGTGGGACACCCTCAACGGCGACCGCGAGCGTCTGGGCCGCGTGATGGACGAGCTCAAGGACAACACCTTTGCGGGTCTTTCGGGCAACTTCGAGAGCATCTACAACGAGCTCATGAACAACAACGACCCCGACCTGGTCATGGCGGACTTCCGCAGCTACGTCGACGCCTGGGAGAAGCTCACGAACAGCTACGGTGACCAGGAGACCTGGAACCGCAAGGCTCTGCTCAACACCGCCTCCTCCGGCTGGTTCTCGAGCGACCGCACCATTCGCGAGTACCGCGACGAGATCTGGCACGCATAAAGGCGCGCGAGCTCCCTTTGCCGCACGGCATTACTCGACGGGCGCGACCGAGCGCCGCGCCCGTCGCTAATGGGTTTAGGAACATCGATGACAGAAGGAGAAATCGATGAGTAAGAAAGAATGCATCGCGATGCTCCTCGCAGGAGGACAGGGCAGCCGATTGGGGGCACTCACCCAAAAGATCGCTAAGCCGGCGGTTAGCTTTAGTGGCAAGTTCCGCATTATCGACTTTTCGCTCTCCAACTGCTCCAACTCGGGCATCGACACGGTGGGCGTTCTGACGCAGTACCGTCCCTACCTGCTGCATGCCTACGTGGGCTCCGGCGAGGCGTGGGATCTGGACAGCCGCGACGGCGGCGTGTCGATTCTGCCGCCGTACGAGACGCAGACCGGCGGCGCCTGGTATGCGGGCACGGCCGACGCCATTACGCAGAACCTCGACTACATCAAGGCCAACGACCCCAAGTACGTCCTGATTCTTTCGGGCGATCACCTGTATCGCATGGACTACCGCAAGATGCTCAAGACGCATATTGAGAACAACGCCGACCTCACGGTGAGCGTTATGCCCGTGCCGTGGGAGGAGGCCAGCCGCTTTGGCATCCTGACCACCGATCCCGAGGACGGCCGCATCACCAAGTTCACCGAGAAGCCCGAGAAGCCCGATTCGAACCTCGCTTCCATGGGCATCTACATCTTCTCGGCCGACGTGCTGATCGAGGCGCTCGAGGAGGACGCTCTGGACCAGCGCTCGAGCCACGACTTTGGCAAGGACATCATCCCCAAGCTGCTCGGCGAGAACAAGCGCCTGTACAGCTACGAGTTCCACGGCTTCTGGAAGGATGTTGGCACCATCGCCAGCTTCCATGAGACCTCGATGGACCTGCTGGGTAACAACCCCGAGTTCGATCTGTTCGACAAGAACTTCCCCATCATGTCCAACATCACCACGCGTCCGCCGCACTACATTGGCCCTGACGGCCGCTTGGACGACTGCCTGGTCTCCAACGGCTGCAAGATCTACGGCACCGCTCGCCACTCGATCCTTTCGACCGATGTCATCATCGAGGAGCGCGCCGTGGTCGAGGACTCCGTGCTGCTGCCGGGTGCGCACGTTAAGAGCGGCGCGCACATCTGCCGCGCTATTCTGGGCGAGAACTCCACGGTCGAAGAGGGCGTGAAGCTCGGCTCTGTCGATACCACCAAGGATACGGCCGTCGTTGGAAATGACGTCGTTATCGGGAAGGGGGAATGATCCGATGATCAATCGCAAGGCCATCGGTTATATCACCGCTAACTACTCTTCGACCTACGGCAGCGTCCTGCTCAAGGACCGCCCCATCGCGTCCGTTCCGTTTTTGGGCCGCTACCGCCTGATCGACTTTCCGCTGTCCAACATGATGAATGCCGGCATTAAGACCGTCGGCGTCGTCATGCCGGGCAACTACCGCTCCCTGATCGACCACGTGGGCTCGGGCAAGGACTGGGGCCTGGACCGCAAGAAGGGCGGCCTGTTCATGGTGCCCGGCAACGCGTACGGCACCACCAAGGGCGGCATGCGCTTCCTGCTGCGCGACATCATCTCCAACAAGACGCTGTTCCAGCGCTCGGAGAATCCCTATGTTGTGATGATGGGCACCAACATCATCTTTAACATGGACCTCAACACCATCATCGAGGCGCACGAGAACTCCGGCGCCCAAATGACCGTGGTGTACTGCAAGGCCACGCGCAACGTCGATGACGAGACCAAACTCGAGATTAACGAGAACGGCCGCCTGACGGGCGTGAGCGCCGGCGTCGTGTACGGCGACAACGCGTCTATGGACTGCTGCATCGTCAACCGCGAGACGCTGCTCGAGATTATCGACCACTACCAGGCCGCCGACTATCTGGACCTGCTCGAGGCACTCCAGGGCGACTTTGGCAACATCGACGTGTGCAGCTACGAGTACAAGGGCGAGGTTGTGGGCATATTTAGTGAGAAGTCGCTGTATCGCCGCAGCATGGACCTGCTCGACCAGACCGTGGCCGACCAGCTCTTCGATCCCGAGCGCCCGATCCTGACCAAGGCTCACGACGTGCCGCCTTCGCGCTATGCGACCGGCAGCCACGCCTGCAACTCGATCATCTCGGCCGGCTGCATCATCAAGGGCACCGTGCGCAACTCAATCCTGTCACGCGGCGTCGTGGTCGAGGAGGGCGCTTCGGTGACCAACTCGATCATCAACCAGAGCTGCATCATCAAGAGCGGCGCACGCGTTGAGAACGCCATCCTGGACAAGAACAACGTGGTCCCCACCAACACCGAGCTTCGCGGCACGCCCGAGAACATCCTGGTGCTGGGCAAGGCTCCGTTAACTTCCGACACCACCATCGTACGTTAACGTTGGCACCGCAACATCGCTCGTAACATGTAGAATAGCCGCCCGGTTAGCGCCAGGCGGCTATTCTCGAATTGCAACATGGGAGACAATATGGCTGATTCCAGCAAAAAGATGCAGATCGTGTTTGCCTCGGCCGAATGCGCGCCGTTTGTGAAGACCGGCGGCCTGGGCGACGTGGCGGGCTCGCTGCCTGCGGCGCTTGTGCGCGCCGGCGCCGAGGTTATCGTGATGGTGCCCAAGTACGCCACCATCAAGGACGAGTACAAGGCACAGATGGAGCACTTCTCCGACTTTTACGTGAGCCTGGGCTGGCGCAACGAGTACTGCGGACTCGAGAAGCTCGAGCACGACGGCGTCACCTATATGTTCATCGACAACGAGCGCTACTTTGCGCGCGACTATCCGTACGGCTTCTTTGACGACGGTGAGCGCTTTGCGTTCTTCGCCAAGGCCATCACCGAGAGCCTGCAGCACCTGCCGGCCGGCTTTGAGTGCGACATCCTGCACTGCAACGACTGGCAGACGGCACTGGCGCCCGTGTTCTTGCGCGAGTTCTACCAGGGCCTGCCGCTGTACGACCGCGTCAAGACCGTGTTCTCGATCCACAACGTGGCGTTCCAGGGCCAGTTTAGCGACACCGTGATGGAGGACATCCTTGGTGTGGCGCATATTCCGGCGGCCGCCTCGCAGCTGCGTTGCGACGCCTGCAGCATCAACTACATGCTGGGCGCCCTGCGCTATGCCGACGCCATCACTACGGTGAGCCCCACCTATGCCAACGAGATCCAGACGCCCGAGTTTGGCGAGGGCCTGGACGGCGTTTTGCGCGAGCGTTCCTACGCGCTGCAGGGTATCCTGAACGGCATTGATGTGGCAGGCTTTGACCCGGCGACCGACAAGCGCATTGCCGCTAACTATACGGTTGAAGACCGTTCCGGCAAGGCCGTGTGCAAGGCCAAGCTGCAGGAAGAGCTGGGGCTCGAGGTTCGCGACGACCGCCCGCTCATGGTGATGGTCACGCGTCTGACGCGCCAGAAGGGCATGGACTTGGTCATGTACGCGCTCGACCGCATTTTGGCCGGCGGCGTGCAGGTAGCGGTGCTGGGCACCGGCGACCGCGACTACGAGGACGGCCTGCGCTACTTCCAGGACAAGTACCCCGGAACCATGGCCGCGCGCATCGAGTTCGATCCTGCGCTGTCGCAGCGCATGTATGCCGCCGCCGACATGTTCCTAATGCCTTCGAAGTTTGAGCCCTGCGGCTTGTCGCAGATCATCGCCATGCGCTACGGCACCCTGCCCATCGTGCGCGAGACCGGTGGCCTGAAGGACACTGTGATCCCGTACAACGAGTTTACCGGCGAGGGCACGGGCTTCTCGTTTAGCAACTTTAACGGCGACGAGATGGGCGACGCGGTGTTCCGCGCGGCGCGTCTGTTCTGGGATAACCGCGACGCCTGGAACCAGCTGGTCACGCAGGCCATGAGCCAGGACTTTAGCTGGACGCGCTCGGCCGACAAGTATCTGGACCTGTACTTCTTTATGCATCCGGAGATTGAGAGGCCTGCGGCTGTTGTCGACGAGACTGAAGCTGTTGCTGAGCCGGTGGCCGCTGAAGAGCCCAAAGCCGAGGAGAAGCCGGTTGAGGCCGAGGAGAAGCCGGTTGAGGCTGAGACCGCAAAGGCCGAGCCTGAGGTGAAGGCTGAAGTTGCTCCTGGGGCAGAGGCTGAGGTCAAGCCTGCTGCAAAGCCTGCGGCAAAGAAGACCGCGACTCGTAAGACGACGGCTAAGAAGACCACGACCACGAAGGCCGCTGCGAGCAAGACCACCGCTGCCAAGACAACGACCGCGCGCAAGCGCACGACCGCCGCTGCCAAGAAGGCCGCCGAACCCGAGGTCGCTCCTGAGGTAAAGGCCGAGATCGCTGAGGCCAAGCCGGCCGCCAAGGCTCCGGCAAAGACCGCTGCCAAGAAGGCGACCACGACCGCCAAGAAGGTAACAGCTGCCAAGAAGACCACGGCAACGAAGTCGACGGCCGCCAAGGCTACTGCGACCAAGGCCGCTCCGAAGGCTGCCACAAAGCCCGCCGTCAAGGTTAAGGAGGCAGCCGCCGAGCCTAAGGCCAAGGCAGCTGTCGAGGCCAAGCCGACCGCCAAGACCACCACGCGCAAGCGCGCAACGACGACGGCCAAGAAGTCCACGACCAAGGCCGCAGCTGCCAAGGCAGAGGCTAAGCCCGCCGCCGTCAAAGAGGAGCCCAAGCCCGAGGCAAAGCCCAAGCCGGCACCGAAAACCGCTCCGAAGGCTACGGCAAAGGCCGAGCCTAAGGTCGAACCCGCCAAGGAGCCCCCGGTCTCCCCCGCCGCCGCGACCGAGAAAAAAGCGCCGTCCAAGAAGACGTCCGTCCGCAAGGCAACGGCCACCCGCAAGCGCCGCTAGCCCACAGACGATCCAAAACCTCATCAAACCATAAGTAAGGGGCGCTCCAACCGGGCGCCCCTTCTCTGTGGATAGTTGGTAAAACGATTTTCTAGGACAACCGTTCGCCGATGGTAAACGGATGTTGTTTATACAGCCTGTGTACAACAGATATACTTACATCCTGTGCGTAAAGCCCATGGCCAGCAGGCCATGATTCTATTGAACTGGACCGTACTATGAGATTGATACACAACAGCCGCCTGCCGCAGTTTCGCACTCCGTTTGGCGCTGTGACCACTGGCACTTCCGTTTCGCTCTCGGTGATCTTGGAGGATGCCGACCCCAACCAGGCAACGCTCACCCTGCGCACTTGGGTCGATGAGATCGGCGAGTCTCGGTATCCCATGACGCATGAAGGCGACGGCATATTTTCCGTAGAGCTTGAGTGTACCGAGCCCTGTCTTATCTGGTACAGCTTTATCTGCAATATCGAGGGCCAGCCCGAGGTTCGCCTGGGCGCACCGCAGGGCCGCACCGGCGGCGAAGGCGTAACCTACGACTACGCCGAGGTACCTTCGTTCCAGATCACCGTCTATAAGCACCGCGACAACCGCCCCGCCTGGTACGAGCGCGGCATGGTGTACCAGATCTTCCCCGACCGCTATGCCCGCGACGAAAACTGGCGCGAGCGCACGCTGGCCGAAGTCGAAAAACCGCGCAACGGAATCCAGCGCCGCATGATCGAGGACTGGAACGAGCCGCCCGTATACGAGCGCGCCGAGGACGGCTCCATCAAGACCTGGGACTTCTACGGCGGCTCGCTCAAGGGCATCCAAAATGACCTGCCCCGCATCGCGGAGCTGGGCTTTACGGCCATCTACCTCAACCCCATCTTTGAGGCCGCGAGCAACCACCGCTACGACACGGCCGACTACACCAAGATCGACCCGATCCTGGGCACCGAGCAGGACTTTACCGAGCTGTGCCAGGCAGCCGAGAAGCTGGGCATCTCCGTTATTCTGGACGGCGTCTTCAACCACACGGGCGACGACTCGATCTATTTCAACCGCTACGGCAACTACCCCGGCGTGGGCGCGTGGCAGAGCGAGGACTCGCCGTGGCGCGATGCGTTTACCTTCCACGAGGACGGCTCGTACGACTGCTGGTGGGGTGTGGGCAACATGCCGGCCATCAACGAGAAGTCCGAGCTAGTACGCGAGAAGCTCCTAGGTAAGGACGGCGTGATCCGCAAATGGCTGCGCGCCGGTGCCCATGGTTGGCGCCTGGACGTCGCTGACGAGCTTTCCGACGACTTCCTGGCCGAGATCAAGAAGGCCGTGCTTGCCGAAAAGCCTGACGCACTGTTGCTCGGCGAAGTCTGGGAGGACGCCTCCAACAAGATTAGCTACGGCCATATGCGCCGCTACCTGCAGGGCTCCGAGCTGGACTCTGCCATGGATTACCCCTTCCGCGACATGGTCATCGGCTTTTTGATGGGCTACAAAAACGCCTACCAAGCTGCCGAGGATATCGAGACCCTACGCGAGAACTATCCGCGTGAGGCCCTGTCTTGCGCGCTCAACCTGCTTTCGAGCCACGACCGCCCGCGTATCATCTCGGTGCTCGGCGGCGGCCCCGACGAGTCGCAGCTGCCCGAGTGCGAGCGCAGCAAGTGGCGTCTGGACGAGAACGCGATGGGCCTGGCCAAGAGCCGTTTTTGGCTTGCAACGCTCATGCAGATGACCTTCCCCGGCGTGCCTTCGATCTACTACGGCGACGAATACGGCCTGGAGGGCCTTACCGATCCGGGCAACCGCCGCACCATGCCGACCAAGGAAAACCTGCACGACTTCGATACGTTTGCGATCGTCAAGAACGCATCTGCTGTGCGCCGCGCGCTGCCGTTTATGATCGACGGTGAAATTAAGGCCTTCGCGCTCAATGACGAAGTACTCGCCTATACGCGCACCGGTAAAGACGGCGAGTCCGCGACCGTCATCATCAACCGTAGTCTGCGCAATTCGCACCGCGTGACGATTCCGGCGCTCGGCGAATGCGCGAGCGATGTGATTAGCGATCACGAGTGCGAGATCCACAACGGCACGGTCACGCTCGACCTGTACCCGCTGGGATCGTCGATAATCTATCACCACCCCGAGCAGCGCCTGCAGGAGCCGCTCGATCACGGCGCAGGCGTTGTGTGCCATATCACATCGGTGCCGACCGACGACGGCAAGCCCGGTACGATCGGCGCTCCCACGCGTCGTTTTATCGACCATCTGGCCGCCATGGGCATGCGCTACTGGCAGGTTCTCCCCGTCAACCCCACGGACTTCTTCCGCTCCCCTTACGCCGGGCCTTCGGCCTTTGCGGGCAATATTGACCTGCTGCCCGAGAGCCAAAAGGAGCTGGCGGCCGACTTTGAGACTTGGAAGGCCCACGGCGGCGAGGATGCCGATCCGCTCTACACCGCGTTTAAACATCGCAACGCCGATTGGCTCGAGAAATACTGCGTCTACATGGCCGTTAAGAAGTACTTTGAGGGCGAGTCGCGCCACGATTGGCCGGCGGATGTCGCGCGCTACAACGAGCACCTGATTGACGACAAGCGTTTCCACGACGAGGCAGAGCTGCAGGCGTACATGCAGTACCGCTTTGACCTAGCCTGGTGCGAGCTTATGAACTATGCGCACAAGAAGGGTATCGAGGTCATCGGCGATATCCCTATGTATGTCTCGGACGATTCGGCCGACGCGTGGAGCGAGCCCGAGAACTTCTGGCTGTCCGATACCGGCAAGGCAATTGAGATTTCGGGCGCGCCGCCCGACAACTTTGCGCCCGAGGGTCAGGTGTGGGGCAACCCGACGTTCCGCTGGGACCACATGAAGCAGAACGGCTACCGCTGGTGGATGGATCGCCTGCGTCGTGCGTTTTCGCTCTACGACCGCGTGCGTCTGGACCACTTCCTGGGCTTCCACAGCTACTTTAGCATTCCCGCGGGTAAGGCCTGCGCCGACGGGCGTTGGCTGTCAGGCCCGGGCAAGGACCTGTTCCAGACCGCCTATGACGAGCTGGGTCCGCTCAACTTTATCGCCGAGGATCTGGGTTACCTGACGCTCGGCGTTCGCGCCATGGCTTCGACTTGCGGCTTCCCCGGTATGGACGTACTGGAGTTTAGCGATTACGACGTTCGTTGCGGCGTGCACCCTACGCCCGGCAAGATCCTGTACACATCGACGCATGACACGTCGACGCTCGCGGGTTGGTGCACGCGCTCCTTTGCGGGCGGCGACGAGCCGAGCGGTGTTGAGGTGGCAGCCAAGCTGATGAGCGACGCGCTGACAAGCGACGCTCCCCTGGTGATGATGCCGCTGCAGGACGTGCTGGGGCTTGGCGACGACACGCGCATGAACGTACCGGGCGTGGCCACGGGCAACTGGACCTGGCAGGCTGACGAGGCCGACGTTGCGGCCGCCGAGAGCAAAACCGCACAGCTCCTGCGCAACACGCATAGATTCTGGGGCGAAGCGTGATAAAACGCCCGATATAGGGTACAGTTACAGACGTTTGAATTTTTGCGGGCAGAGTAATCTGCCCGCTTTGTGCTGAAAAGGAAGTATTATGGCGCGCTACGATTACAAGTGCTCGAGCTGCGGCAACGTGTTTGAGGTTGAGCATCCCATGTCCGAGACCCCCGAGGTCGTGTGCCCCAACTGCGGCGCTCCGGCCGCCAAGACGTTCTCGGCCAGCGGCATCAAGTTTGAGGGCAGCGGCTTCTACAACACCGACCAGCGAAGCGGCGGCTCCAGCACCAGCGCCACCAGCGGCTGCTGCGCTAACTGCCCGCATAGCCACTAGTGACAAGTGGCCCCGCGATCAAGCCCGATCGCGGGGTTGAATTTTTTCAGGAATGAACAACGCCCCGGCGACTGGTCTGGGGTTGCGCCACGAAAACGGCCTATCTACTACGTTTGACCCGTATAGTCCGAGCACACCTGCGTTTTTACAAAATCGACGAGCCGTCTACCTGCGGTTTTGAATTCGCTAAATTCGGCATGGTTGGGGGTAATGGGTTTAATGTAGTAGATAGGCCCATTTCATGGCAAGCGGGTCAACCCTCGGGTGCCGTATTAGTTGCGCACCAGCCTGGCGCAGAAGTGGCCGTCGTAGGAGTCGGCGTTAACGGGCACGCTTTGGAAGAGGCCTCGAGCGTTTTGGCGCAGGGTGACGAGGCTCTTGGCATGATCGTACTCGGGCAGCTGCAGAATCTGGGCTTCGGAGAGCGGCGCCACGGTAAAGCCGGCGCCCTCGGGAGAAGCAAGGAAGGCATCCACGACCTGCGTGTTCTCTTCATCAAAAACCGAGCAGGTGGCATAGATAAGCTCACCGCCGGCAGCCACGCGCGCGGCGGCTTCCTTGAGCATCGTCAGCTGCAGGCGGGGCAGCTCAGTCGTAACGTCGTTCTCGGTAAGACGCCACGGAATCTCGGGGTGGCGGCGCATGGTGCCAGTGCCAGAACACGGTGCATCGATAAAGACCGTGTCGAACAGGGCAGGCTCGCCGAGCATCGCGTCAAAGGACGTAAGCACCTCATTGAGCTCGCAGGCATCGCCTGACACCGTACGAACACCCGAGATACCCGCCTTATGCAGGCGCGCGAGATTCAGATCGCACTTACGATCGTGCAGATCGAGCGCGGTATGCTGACGGTCATAGCCGGCGCGCTTGGCCTGGCACATCATCACATAGGTCTTGGTGCCACGACCGGCGCCGATCTCCAAGCAGCGCCCGGGACGGGTCGCCGCGGTCGCAATAAGCTGGGCATTGAGGTCCGAGGCCACAGCCGCAGCGCGCTCAAACACACCCGATGCAACCGTGGCCTGCGCATCAACCGGGGCATGGCAGCCCGGGAACACCGGCGCAACAAGCTGAGAAATATAAGGGTCGGGCATGGTCGCAAAGGCGTTCTCGTGCAAAGCGAGCGGTGCGGGCGCCAGATTGCCGGCAAAGTTGAGCGCGCCCTCGGGCGTATCGAACGACGCCAAGATGCGAGTGCACAGCCAGCGAGGAAGACCCATCAGGCGCGACAGACGAACCAAGCGTCGCTCGGACTCATCCACATCGGACGCAGTAGCAAAATCCTCGACGTTATCCGCAACCTTATGCAGCACGGCGTTCGCCAGGCCAGCGGCAGACTTAGCACCGCTACGTACCAACTCAACACCCTGGCTCACGGCAACGCGGCCCGGCGTATGCAGATAGAGCATCTCGAAGGCCGAGATACGAAGCGCCATGCGAACACGAGGCGCAACCTTTTTGGGCTTATCAAGAAACTGATTGAGCAGTTCGTCCAAAATACCCTGCGTGGCGGCAACGCCAAGTGCCAAACGAGCCGCAAAAGCGGAATCGCGCTGGTCAATAGCCTTGGCCGATGCGCGAGAGGACAGCACGTCACGCGCATACATGCCACGGCGATCGGCCTCCATCAGCACATCGAGCGCAAGCTTGCGCGCGGGAGACAACTTGCTCATGACAGTACACCCCACGTAAGATCGGCACCCTGCAGGCCAGCAGCCCAAGCAGAAGCGACCATAGCACGCTTGCCATCAGGCTTAACCTCGAGCAACTCAACAGAGCCATCGGAAAGGCCAAGGTAAACACGCTTAGCCTGAACGAGAACCTGACCCTCGCCAAGCGACACATCAGCCGCCGCAGCATCGAGCACACGCACGGTCTTGCCGGCAATCACGCAACGAGCAGACGCGGTATCGGACGAGGCCAGCACATGACGCACGCAATCAAGCACCGTCATTTGCGGATCCAAGCGCATCTCCTGCTTAGAAATCTTGGCAGCATGGGTAACGAGTGCCTCATCCTGTTCAGTCCACACGACGGTGCCATCGGCAAGAGAAGGAAGCGTGTCGGCAAGCAGTTTGCCGCCAAGCTCACCAAGCTCCATAGTCAGCGCCTCAGCATGCTTACCGGCAACCGACGTAGACGCCTGGGCGCAATAAGCGCCGGTATCCACGCCATGCCCAATGCGCATAATAGAAACGCCGGCGACCTTGTCACCAGCAAGAATGGCACGCTGAATAGGAGCAGCCCCACGCCAACGAGGCAGCAGCGAAGCATGAACATTCACAATACCAAGCGGCGCCATATGAAGCACCTCATCAGGCAAAATGCAGCCATAGGCAGCCACACAGAAAATATCCGCCTGCGCAACCTGAAGCGCCTCAACAACCTCAGGCGTCATACGATTGGCCTCAACAACCGGCAACCCCAGCTCAAGCGCCTTGGCCTTAACAGGAGAAGGCTCAAGCTTCTTACCACGCCCGCGAACAGCATCAGGACGAGTAATAACAAGCGCAATCTCATTCCCAGCCTCAACAAGCGAAGTCAAAGAAGGCACCGCAAAATCGGGCGTACCCATAAACACAATACGCATAAAGATTGTCTCCTCTCAACCAAAGCCGAGACGGCTAGAAAGAGCAGCGGAAAGCCAAATATCCAGCCCATCCGCAAGAACAATTCAACAAGAACAAATATACCCAAAACCAAATAAAGAGCCGCAATAAAAGCAGCTCTTCCAACAAAGCAATTATCAGCGAAGACGCCCTTCCCTGGCCCGACGGCACCCGGGCAAAACGAAGAGCGACAACGTAGTCCCCTTGGATGGGGCCCACACATATCGTCCCGCGCGCAGTTTCGCAGCAAAGCGAGAATGTTTGAGCACGGGATGATATGTGTGGGCCCCATCCCAGGGACTAACAATTAACCTATTCGGTCTCGCCCGGTCGAGCGCCGCGGGTCAGGGCGTCCTGGTACTCCTTGACTGCCTTGAGCCTCTGCATCGGCTTCAGTCGCTCGAACATGGTGTTGCCGTGCAGGTGATCGATCTCGTGCTGCAGGCACACGCAGAACAGGTCGCCTGAGGCCTCATAGCGAATCAGGTTGGCGTCCAAGTCGTAAGCCTCGACGACGACATGGTCGGGACGCTCGATCTCGCAGCTAATGCCAGGAATGGAAAGGCAACCCTCGCTATAGGGCACCAGATGGTCACTCTGTTCGACAATGACAGGGTTGATGAGCACGTACGGGTCGTAGTCGTTCTTATCGGTATAGTCGCAGTCGATGGTGACGAGCTGAATGAGCTCGCCGATCTGCGGGGCAGCCAGGCCGCAGCCGGCGTTCTCGAACATCATCTTCTTCATCTTCTCGGCAAGCGCCTCGATCGCCGGGGTGATTTCCTCGATGACGGCGCACTCCTGGCGCAGACGAGGGTCGGGCGACAGTACGATTCCGTTGGCTTCCATGGCCATCCTTTCGGGTTGTTACATCAAATCATAGGCGTCGACGTCAACGCTCACGCTCACGCCGCGCACAGAGCCTACCTCTTTGAGGCAGGCGTCGATATCATCAGAGACATGGTACCCTACCGGCGACTTCACAAGCAGATGGAAGCGGTAACGGTCCTTAGCTCTCTCAATTACACACGAAGCCGGGCCCAGCACCTGCGGCACGGCACTCCCCGCCCGCAAAAAGTCGGGCGCGGCGGCATGCCAGCGGCGCTTGAGGAGCTTTGCGATACGCCCAATGTAATCCTGCGCGTCATCCGCGTTCGCCGACCACACCAAGATATTGACCAGGCGCACAAACGGCGGATAGAGCGCGTCGCGACGCTGGCCCAGGTCATAGTCGGTAAAGATCGAGCGGTCGTGCTCGGCGACGGCGCGAATGACCGGGTCATCGGGCAGGTAGGTCTGGATGATCACCTCGCCGGGGCGATCGCCGCGGCCGGCGCGGCCCGCAACCTGCTCCAGCAAATCATAGGCGCGCTCCCCTGCGCGGAAATCCGGCAGCTTGAGGGCGAAGTCAGCATTGACCACACCCACGAGCGTGACCTCGGGAAAGTCAAGGCCTTTGGCGATCATCTGGGTGCCCAGCAACACGGCGCAATCGGCAGCATCGAACTGCTCGAGCAGCTTTTTGTGCGCATCCTTGCCGCGCGTGGAATCGGCATCCATGCGGATGATGGCGACGTCCTCGGGCAGCATCTGGTGCAGTGCGTCCTCGATCTGCTGCGTGCCCAGCCCCATTTTTGCCAGGTAGCGACTGCCACATTTGGGGCAACGACTCGTGGGCGCGGGATACGGCTGCACGCGCCAGGAGGATCCGCATGTGTGACATTGCAGCGTGTGCGTGCGCTCGTGATACGTAAGCGCGGTGGAGCAGTGGTTGCAGGTGGGAACGCAGCCGCACTCGCGACACATCAGGAACGGCGCAAAGCCACGGCGGTTATGCAGCAGCACGGCCTTCTCGCGGTGCTCTACAACGCGCTCCAAACCTTCCATCAGCGGTTTAGAGAACATTGAACGGCTACCGTGCGAAAACTCGCGGCGCAGGTCGGCAATGCGGACCTCGGGCAGCACGGCGTGTCCCGGGCGCTCGGGCATCTCGACGCGCGTCCAAGTGGTGCCGTTATACGTTCCACAGCGGCAGTGGTCGAGGGCCTCGGCCGAGGGCGTGGCGGAGCCCAACACGAGCGGGCAGCGGTAG
>UQNH01000016.1:0-32748 GCA_900542365.1 uncultured Collinsella sp.
CGGCACCCATACCGGGGTGACGTCGTGCGACAGTATCGCCTTGGCCATCCTGGCCGCGTCGTTGCGGTCGTTCTTGGACGAGAGGTCGGCAGCCGACCTCGGGACCTTGGAGACGGCCGCGACGACGCAGTCGACGCCGAGCCCGGAGAGCTCCCTTTGCGGGGCGAAGCCGAGGTAGCCGCTCTCGTAGGCGGCGAGCGACGGGCCGGGGAAGCCCGACATCCACTCCGCGACCTCGCCCCAGGGGTTGCCGCGGAACCTCCTCGTCACGGCCTCGCCCGTCTCCGCGTCGAGCGCGCAGACGGTGGTGGACCTGAGGTGTACGTCCATTCCGAAGGCGGTAGAATATCTAGGCACGGGAGCCTCCCAACCTCGTTGCGGCGCGGCTGCGCCTCTGGCACTTCAACAACATTGTCGCAGCCCCGACCCGCGGTCACGAGCGGGGGCTCCTGTCGTTTCCGTGCCCCTGGATTGGGTCATAGTGTCTGTCCGTCCTCTACCTGCGGCGTTGTCTTGCTCCGGATGCGGCAGTTAGGGACGTTCCTTTTCTGCCGGCAGTCTGGGACATTCCTTGAGGTAGTCGTTGGGGACGCTCTTGTTTGACCAGTCGTTTAAGAACGTCCCCAATGACTATCTCTCCGCCCCCGTGGGATCGGGGGTCGTCTACCGAATGGTTGATGCGGCGGCCCTGCGGCCATGTCACACTCAGAGGTGGCCTGACCCAACCCGGAAGGAGCCTCCATGAGCCTTGACAACGTAGCCCTGCGCGCCACCACACTTGATGACCTGACCGGCATCGCCGCCATCTACAACCAGCTGTGGTGCAACACGCTGCGCAACCGCGGCGACGTCGAAGCTGCCGATTTCTGCGCGCGCTTTAACATCGCCATGCAGCTGCAGCGCTCCCCCATCGCGCTTGTCGCCGAGGCCGAGGGCCGCATTATCGCCGCCTGCTGCATCGGCATCTTCGAAGACGGCAAGCCGCGTACCAACCCCACGTGGGTACCCTGCTACGACGAGATGTTCGCCCAGGCAACCGAGATGGCGAAGACCGCCGACGCCAAGCTCGAGGGCTCGCTCTTTGGCGACAGCCGCGAGAAGGCCACGGCCGACCGCTTTGCCGCCACGGGCAATGAGTATGCCCAGGGCCAACTCAACCTCATCATCATCGTGCCCGAGTGGCAGGGCAAGGGGCTCGGCCGCGCGCTCATCGACCTTGCGCGCGCCGAGCTCGCCCGGGCAGGCTGCACCAAGTTCTTCCTGATGAGCGACTGCAGCTCCGACTGGCAGTTCTACGAGCACCTCAACATGAAGCGCATCTTGGAAGATCACAGCCAAGACACCGGCGACGGCTTTATCGTCTACATGTACGGAGGCGACACGCAGGATTAGCTTGAGTGCCGCCTCACGGGCTTTCTCCAAGACAGCCCAAAGCAATCAGCCACGCCAAAAGGGACATGCCAAAAAGGGACAGGTTTATTTTGGCAGGTTTTATCTGGGTAAACGCCAACCGCCGCGAGGAAGTTGCCTTCCCTCGCGGCAGTCTTCTAGCAGCCAAAACCAAGTGAGTAGACTTTTTGCAGGAGGCCGAGCACACCCCGAATCGCCACAGCGCTGACCTGCGGTTTTATTGAGCACTTGTCGTGATATGCTCGGCAGATCCAAAAAAGCCTACTCACTTGGTTTTGAGGCGCTCCAGATAGGCGAACAACCGCCGCGAAAGGGATCCGATCCTCTTCGCGGCGGTTGTTCGCGCTGGTTTTGAGGCGGTTTTGCCCGCTTGCTACTCGCTGCAGCGGGCAGCGATGACAGTTCGCACCATGCCGGCGCTCATAAGGCAGGCCCCCGACGACTACAGCAGCACACGCAATAATCTGACAGTATCATTTGCCATAATCTTGCAGTAGTGTTTTCCATAATCTAATAGTGGCCCAGTTCAGAGGCGTTATTGGATAGTGACATATAACCGTTTTAGAACGTCCCCAACGACTGCCCGGGAGCGATAACAGGTATTATCTGGTCAAACACCAAAACCACCACAAAGGTGCCTGTCCCCTTTGTGGTGGTTTGGAGCTCTCCTCGGCGGAATGCTAGACTGGCGGCGTATACATTCGCGCCAAAACACGGGTCGCATGCAAGAAAGGAGATGCCATGGCGCCTATCGCACCGCTCAAGATGCTCGTCGCTCCTGCCGCCAAGACCATCGCCCGCCTGAGCGACTCACTCACCTACGAAGATATCCCCTGCGTCGTCGAATCACGCGAGGACAGCTGCCCCTACCTGGGCCACGTCCCCTACTTTGCACCCAAGCTCGCATCTGATCCCGAGCAGCGTGAGCAGTAATCCAAGATGCATCTAGCACCGCACAACTCGCGGCGCTACTGTTTTGGTGCAAAGCGACCTGTCCCCCTTGCGCCAACGCCGGGATTGTCGATGCTGCGGCCGCGGCGCGATATGAGGCGCGAAACCTCGCCCAGCAACACGCCGATCACCACACCCATGAGGATCGGCAACTTTGACATCTCGGCGGGCGAGCTGTTAAGCGGCACGGTTGTCGCAACAATCGAAAGCACGAGCTCTACCACCGGCACCGCAAGCGCTACCGCAAGCACCTTGCCCTCGAAGAGCGCGCGAAACACACGCGGGCGGTCGTCGTATTTACGCAGGCGCCAAAACGCCGGGAACATCGGGATATAGCTCATGAGCAGAAAGACGACGTTCATCGAGAAGAAGACCCAAAAGACGTCGGAACCTTCACCCAGCGGAATCTGAAGTAGCAGCACCAAGCTGGCAAAACAACCGTTAATGAGTGCCGAGCCGTTGGGCATGCCGGTCTTCTTGGACACCAGCGCAAAGGGACGCGGCATGTTGCCATGGCGCGCGGCATAGCTCGCCACGTTGTTGACGCCAAAGCTCCAACAGATCATGTTGGCAAACAGCGTTACCAGAAAGGCCACGCCCACGACCATCGTCAGCGGGTGAGCGCGCCCCACCATGGCGGCAACCGCGTCCACAATGCCCGAATCGAGTGAAAGCTGCTCGGTGGGAACCGCGGCTCCAATACCGATGCCACAGATAATGTAGATCGCCGCGATGGCAACGCCACCGGCGATAACCGCCTTGGGGATATCGCGCGATGGGTTCTTCATCGTGCTGGCAAAGGTCGCGACCACCTCAAAGCCCATAAAGTTGAATAGGATGATTGAAAGATACGTCAGTGAGTTAGTGTCTCCCAGATCGGGGACAAAGGTCTTAAACGACATATCGTTGGCAAAGCCGTTGTTGCAGGCAAACCAGATGCCGATGATTCCCACCACGGCGGTAATGAGCACCTTGATGACGGCGCCGCCATCCATGACCCAATCGGCCTCGGCCACCGGCTGCATTGCCATGACCGTGACGCCCCACACAAAGGTAAGCTCGATGGCAATTCGGACCCCAAGCGAAAAATCGATGCCCCATACCGCATTGATGACACTGGGAAACATGCAGGCGATACTTGCCACCCACAGTGGAAAGTTGACCCAATAGCACCAGGAGCAGCGGGCGCCCCAACGGTCGCCCAAGCCCAGACGAACCCAATCGTACAGGCCGCCCTCGGAATCGAACGCCGTACCGAGCTCGGCCACCACCAGGCCATAGGGAAGCAAAAACGTAATGATGAGGAAGATCCACCAGAAGAACTGCACGTTACCCATGGCAGATGCCGGAGCCGCCGCCTCGATGGTAAAAACGACGCAGATAACCGAGAGGATGACCTCGAACAGGGAGAACTTTTTACCTGCCACGGCACGCTCCCCCTACAGCAAAAAGGATGGCATCTGTACCGAAGGCGCAGCCCAAGGTAGGGTTGCAGGCCGCGTCACCGGTGCAGGTGCCATCCCAAAGAGAAGAGAGGATGCAATTGTTGGACCAACGCTCGCGGAACAGGCGCGTGTAGATAACGATACGCTGGTACATAGATACTCCGATCAAAACGGTCGCGCTCGCAACCGGAAACTATCAGCAATTGAAGACGCGTCTGACCTGGGAAATTCAAGCGAACAATTGGCCTAACCCGCAATAAATCCCAGATCAGACGCGTACTCAATCAAAGAGGCGGACACTCCGAAGTGGAGGCAACGGAGTGCCCAAAGAAAAACCCAGCCGACCAAGACATCGAATAAACCGACCATCAATGCCCCGAGATGGTCCGATTCACCGACCGTCCGATTGATCGGCTGGGTTTCTGAGGTGCGGCAGATTCCCGTGAAAGAGGAGCGCCGCGTACTTTGGTACGCAAGCGACGAATGAACGGGAAGGTGCCGTGCCTCGGGAAGACAGACAATTACGCGGACGGCTCCTGCTGAGTAATGCAGTGGATGTTGCCGCCACCGAAGACGACCTGCTCGGACTGAACGCCGACGCACTTGTAGACACCCTCGCCCCAGACCTCGTCGTAGATCTTCTGGAGCGTGTCGACGGCCAGCTGGTCGTTCTCGTCGCCGTACTGCGGGACGATAACGCCGTGGTTGGTCACGAGGTAGTTCATGTAGGAGGCGATCAGCGGCTCGTCGGGGACGCGCGGCTCGGCGTTCTCGTCGGCGTCGATGGTGTCGCAGGAAGCCTGGTCCATGAACAGCGGGTTCACGGGCATGCAGAGCTTGTAGACCTTCATCTTGCGGCCCTTGGCGTCGACGGCGTTGGAGAGGGTCTCGTAGGCAGCGTGGCACTGCTCGTAGAACGGATATTCGGGATCGTCGGTCCAAATGCAGGCCATGACGCCCGGCGCGATGAACGTGGCGACGTCGTCGATGTGGCCGTTGGTCTCCTCGGGGTCGATGCCCTCCTTGACCCAGATGACCTTCTCGACACCCAGGTAATCCTTGAGGTGCTCGTCCATGTAGGCGCGAAGCTCCTCGCTCCAGGGCTCAAACTTCTTGTGGAACTTGGGCCAGATGGACTCGGGATCCTCTTCCTCCTCGAGCACTGCAGAGCAGGTGCGGCCCGGGGAAAGCAGGCACTGGTCGGTCACGACAAGGGTGCCCTCGCCGTCAACGGTGATGGAGCCGCCCTCGAGGATCATGTCATCGGGACGATAGCGGCGGCAGCCGGAAAGCTCAGCCATCTTAAGGGCGATCTGCTCGTCCTTGTCCCACGGGAAATAGAGGCCGTCGACGAGACCGCCGTAGGCGTTGAAGTGCCAGTGGTTGGCGCGCTTCTCACCCTTGCCGTTGATGACGTAGGTGGCGGCGGTGTCGCGGAACCAGGCGTCGTCGGTGGTCATCTCGATGACGGTGACGTTCTCGTCCTCCTCGAAGACGGCCTTGCAGTTGGCATAGTCGACCTGGTTGGCGCACATGGTAACCGGGGTGAACTCGGCGATGGCGCGGGCGATGGCGGCATACTGCTTCTGAGCCGGCTTGGCGCCGTGGGCCCAGGTGTCGGTGCGGTGGGGCCAACCCATCCACACGCGATCCTGCGGGGCGAACTCAGCGGGCATAAAGAAGCCGTCGGCCTTGGGGGTGGACTCGGACTCGGTGATCGTACGCATAAGATATCCTCCAAATCGAACGATCGCTTGCTGCGGGCGGGTTACCCGCAGCCTAAAACCAAGAGATGGTAGGCGCCCGTTCCCCGGCAAGGGTCGGGGCGCCCGGCGCCGGTTTTCACGGAGTCGCACCGGCAAGCGACGACGTAACCAAGTGCGCGGAGACAAAACGCACGAAGGATACGGAAGAGAGATTGGGGTGGGCGGTGGTTACCGGAGCTATCGCTCACACCCACCCCGGGGAATGGTTAGCAAACCTGTCGCTTGGGCACGTCTCCGAAGAGGCTAGAGTGCCCGGAGTCGGGAGCGACAAGCCCGACGAAGCGCGCGTTGGTACACGAGGAGGGTTGGAGCCCCAGAACCGGGTGCTCTAGTTCTCCTCGGCCTCGGCGGCCTCCTCAGCGAGACGCTGAGCTGCCAGCTCGGGAGTGAGGCCCTTGTACTCGGTCTCGCGGCCCTTGGCGCTGACGACGCGGACAACCTCGCCGATGAGCACAAGCACGATGAAGATAACGATCATCGGGACCTTGTCGCCAATTTCATCGACGGAGAACGGAACCAGCGTTGCAACGATGGCCAGGATCAGCTCGATGCAGGGGATGGCCAGCATAACCTTCATCATGGCGCCCTTAAACGGGAACGTGAAGATGCGCTCGCGGTTCGGGTCGTTCTTACGAAGGTTGAGGAACGCCGGGAACATCGGGATGTAGGTGAGCAGCAGGAAGACGACGGAGGTGCCGAAGAGCATCCAGAAGACACCGTTGGAGATGGCGTCGATGGGAACCAGCTGCAGGCACAGCACCAGGGAGGCAACGACGGCGTTGACCAGGTTGGCGCCGTTGGGCATATCGTCGTCAGAGATCATCGAGGCGAAGACCTTGGGCATGTTGCCGTGCTCGGCAGCGTAGCGAGCAACGGAGTTAACGCCGAAGGACCAAGCGGCCATGTTTGCGAACAAGGTGATCAGGAAGGCGATGCAGATGACCTTAAAGATCATGGAGTCGCCCACCATGGTCTGGACTGCGACAATCATGCCAAAGTCGGGGTCGATGGAATCGGCCGGCACAGCAGCGCCGATGCCAAAGCCAGCGAACAGGTAGATCACGGCGATGGACAGGCCACCAACGATGATAGCCTTGGGGATATCGCGAGCGGGATCGGCCATGTCGTCGGTCATGGTGCAGATGACCTCGAAGCCCATGAAGTTAAAGATGATGATCGACAGGTAACCGAGAGCGTTGGTGTTGGTGAGCTCGGGCAGGAAGGTGGCAGCGGACATGTCGTTCGCAAAACCGTTCTCCATGGCATACCAAATGCCCAGGGCGCCAACGATAACGGCGACGGCGACCTTGATGATGGCGCCTCCGTTAAGAACCCACTCGGAGTCGGCCGCCTTTGAGCGGCCCATAAGGTAGACGATCCACACAAAGGCAAGTTCGATACCCATCTTGGCGACCAAGTTGAACTCGACGCCAAAGGCCATGCCCAGGATGTCGGGGAACATGGTAGCCAGCGAGGCAATCCACAGCGGGTAGTTGACCCAGTAGTAGTACGAGATGCGGGCGCCCCACTTGTCGCCCAGGCCATCGCGCACCCAGTCGTAAATGCCGCCCTCGCCGTCATAGGTGGTACCGAGCTCGGCGACAACCATGCCGTAGGGAAGCAGGAAGGTCAGGATCAGGAAGATCCACCAGAAGAACTGCTGGTTGCCAATGGCAGCAGCAGGAGCGGCGGCCTCGCAAACGAAGACGACGCAGATGATGGTCGAAATGACCGTCAAAAAGGAAAGCTTTTTCTTTCCGTCGCTCATGATGAGCTCCTTCGCTCAGTCTTGGACAGATCCGAGGCCCTAAGGTATTAAGGCAATTGCTTGGGCCTCGGTGAGCGGGCGACAGGAGACGAGCATCCGCCGCCCGCAAACGTGCTTTTAGAAGCCTTGAGGCTTAGAGCTGCTCGAGAGCCTCGAGAGCGGCGTGGAGCTCAGCCTTGGCGGAGTACTCGACACCCTCGTCGTTGAGCGGGGTGCGCTTGCCCAGGGCGGCAAGGAGAGCACGGATGGAGTGCTTGCGGTTCTCGGCCTCGACCCAGCACAGGGAGCGCTCGGGATCGTCCATGACTTCGTCGACGACCTCCTCGTTGCGGGTGGCCGGCAGGCAGTGCATGAACTTGGAGTTGGGGCCGGCAAAGTTCATCATGTCCATGGTGACCTGATACTTGGGATAGAACACGTCCATGTAGTTCTCGCCCGAGACCTCCTCGTCGTACAGGCCATACCACACGTCGGTGTAGATGAAGTCGGCGCCCTTGATGCACTCGATGTCGTCGGAGATGACGACAGAGCCGCCGGAGACCTTGCAGTTCTCCTCGGCGATGGCCATCATCTGCTTGCCGAACTCGGCGCGCTCCTCGACGGTGCCAACGTGCAGGCCGCCGTCGGGGATCTGGTGGCCCTTAGGTCCAAACTGGACAAACTTCATGCCGACCTTGGAGGCGATGAACATGAGGGAGACGCAGACCTGGGTGGCGTCGCCGATGAAGGCCAGGGTGCAGTCCTCGATCTTCTTGCCCTCGGGGAGGTTCTCGAGCATGGTCATGAGGTCGCCCATCTCCTGCGTGGGATGGTTGAACTCGGACATGCCGTTGATGACGGGCACAGCGGAGCCCTCGGCGAGGCCGACGACGTCCTTGTGACGGTCAACGCGAGCCATCATGATGTCGAGCAGCGAGCCCATAACGCGAGCGGTGTCGCCCAGGGACTCGTGACCGCCGAGCTGGATGGTGCCAGGGCCATAGAACTGAGCATGGCCGCCAAGGTCGGTCATAGCGGTCTCGAAGGAAAGACGGGTGCGGGTGGAGACCTGCTGGAAGATCATGCCAAGGCTCTTGTTGCGGAGCAGGTGCGGATAATAACCGTCAACCTTGATGGCCTTCTTCATTGCCAGGCCAAGATCCTCGATAGCCAGGATCTGCTCTTTGGTGAAGTCGTTGGTGTCGATGAAATCCTTAGGCAGTGCCATGTCGATTTCCTTTCCGCCGGTCTTGCCGACTATTACTATGAGACGCTCGAACATCACGCCTCGTGTTGACAAGACCATCATTCACCCGTATGCAATTTTTACCTAGTTTATTCGGGATTAAAGACCGTTCACGGAGTTACACCCCCTCTAAACCAATATAAACCCGCAGGTAGCGAGCTTGCAGGGGGTTTACTATCTGGAACCGCGAACGGTATATCGCTATGCTGTAACTCGGCGCCTAATCCGCAATGAAACGATGGGTTGAGGCGTCTATATCCCGCAAGATATACAGGGCTCGGCCATAGACGAAATGAGATGGGACGGTGGCAGATGAACACTCTGATGTTCTTCTATACCCTAGCGATACTCCTGATTTGTATTGTGACGGCAGTGCTTTCGCTTGCCGCCTATGCCTCGTCTCGTCGACGGTTCTTTATCTATGGCAGCGGCGTATTTATCTGCTATGCCATCGAGATGACCGAGATTTTCTTTTTCGAATACACGCTGCAAAACCAGAGTTTTCCGGCCAGCGACTATTACTCAATTACCATGCCTGTGTTGCGGACCCTTGTGGCGACCGCTTCACAAGCTTTTATCTGGCTCATTGCCATGGACTTGCTCGACAAACATTCAAAAAAGCAGTTTGTTATTCCCGTCGCAACGTTCTTCCTGAGCGAGCTGCTGATCATTGTCGCTGTCCCCTACGGCCCCATGCATCAATGGCTCTACTACACGATACGTCAGGCATTCCTTGTATTTGTGGGGCTCTATATCTTTTGGACGGCGCATAAAAGCACGCAGGTCGAGCTTAAGGCGCGCGTCAACAATCAACGAAAGCACCTCATTATCGGCGCCATTCTGGTCGGTTGCATCGTTGCCGAGGATTTCTACAACATCCTTGTTGTTCCCATGAGCCTGGCACCCTCCTGGCTGCAGCTGTACCTATCCGAGCGCAACTTTAGCGAGAACATCTTTGCGTGCTACTTTGCGATTCTGCTGATTATCTATGCCTATCACGTGCTTTCGATTCGCATGCGGGAGGCACCCGAGGAAAAGAACGTCAGCGATCTTGATCGACACATCGAAGAGCAGATGCCCTTCTACCGCAACGCCTACAAGCTCTCCAACCGCGAGACCGAAGTCATGCGCCTGGTTGTGCTGGGCAAATCGAACCAAGAGATCGCCGACGAGCTATTCCTTGCCGTGGGCACCGTCAAGACCCACATCCACAACATCCTGGTCAAAACCGAGCAGCAAAACCGCACGACGCTGATCCTCCACTTCTGGAAGCGATAACCTACCAAAAAGGGACAGGTTTATTTTGGCAGGTTTTATCTGGGCAAACGTGAAGGCCGTCGCGAGGGAACTGCTTTCCCTCGCGACGGCCTTCTAACAGCGAAAACCAAGTGAGTAGGCTTTTTGCAGAAGGCCGAGCACGCCCCAAATCGACACAGCCCTGACCTGCGGTTTTATTGGGCACTTGTCGCGGTGTGCTCGGCAAATCCAAGAAAGTCTACTCACTTGCATCTGAGGCGCACCAGAAAGGCAAAAAACCGCCGCGAAAGGGGTCCGAACCCCGTTCGCGGCGGCTGTTCGCAGTGGCTTTGCGATGGTTTTACCCGTCTGCTACTCGCTGTAGCGGGTGGCGATGGCAGCTTGTACCATGCCGGCGCTCATGAGGTACGTTACCAGGAAGTAGCCACCATAGGCCGCCAGGAAAATCGCGCAGGTGAGGCCCACGGTGCCGGCGATGCTCATATCGCCGAATACGCTCACCAGCTCGATGATCACCTTGAGCGCCACAAAGGAGTGCGCCAAGCCCACTGCCAGCGGGAACAGGAAGAATACCGCTTGCTGCGCCATCACCGAATGACGAATCTGGCGGTCGTCACAGCCGATCTGTGCCAGCACACGATAGCTGCGGCTGCCGTCGGCCACATTGGAGAGCTGCTGGATCAATAGGATTGCCGCGCACGCAACGACCAGTACAAAGCCAATGTAGATGGCCAGATAGCTAATCATGCCGTTCATCTGCGCTGCTTGCGTGTACATCTCGGAACGCGTGATGAAGACTCCCCACGACCCCGGCTCCTTGCCGTCAACGAGCAGATTATCGAGCAAGGTGTATTTAATGCTCTCGTCTGCCTCGGTCGTATCCATACCCTGTTTGTAATTAACGAGCAGATTACTGGAATACGGCTGCAGATTAAGCTGGGACAGCAGTTCATCGGCTACGACCACGGTACCGGGATTGCTGCCCATCGCCGAGTTGGCGATGGCCGCCGTGTCCTCGTCCGACTTATCGGTTGCGGGCTTGAGCTCATGCCCGCCCAAGGTGAGGGTATGGCCGCCGGCCATGTATTTGGTGTACAGGTCGCCCAGCTCACCGCCCATATCACACGTGAGCAAATACTGGTCGCGGCCAATGCTCACCGGCTCCTCGCCCATCATCTGGCGCAGTTTGTTGTACTGGCTCGCCGGCGTCACATACAGACCCATCGCATCGGCGTTGCTTCCCTCGAGCGCCTTGGGAAGCTTTTCGCCCATGGCCTTGCACATCTCGCCCGCCACCACCGAGGGGCCCGAGCCGCCAAGCGGGTAACTCAGATACGAATCGATCTGCACATGCTCACCGGCAACATCGGCGATATTGACCTTTTTGCCGGTCTCGTCGTTGTTGTCCGCCGACTTGCGCTCGCCATGCCATGCAGCGTACAAATCGACCGTTGCATCGGCCAGCACCATGCGATCGGCCTCAGACGGATTGACATACTCCTTGTAGTAGTCGAGCGTTTCGGGCGTGTAATAGACATACGTCTGAGACACGTCAACAGGGTTATAGCGCTCCAGGTTTTCGTTCATCACATTGGCAATAGACATACCGCACGTCACCGAGGTAATGGCCAAAAACAGAATCATCGCGATGACGCCCATCGAAAAGCACACCGTGTTGACCTTGGCCGCAAGCTGGCGCACGGTAAACATGTTAAGTCCGCGCCAATACACGCCGCGCAGGCTCTGCAACAGCTTGATAAGCATGCCCGAGAGTCCCCAGAACAGGGCAAAGGTGCCCACTGTAACCATAGCGGTCGTAATGCCAAACTGGTTCATAGCCTCTTGCAGCTTGCTGTCCGTCGCGGTTAGCGGGAACCCATCACGTAGCAGACGGTAATAGGCCACGCCCACAAGCACCACGCCCACGGCAAAGATGGCAATCGCGATCCAGGGGTTGCGTGTCTTGATGCTCTCGTTGCGACGCTCGGCACCCATAAGCTCGATGAGTTTGGTACGACGCACGGCGCGAAGGTTCAGCAGTAGCGTGAGCACAAACATCACGAGCATGCAGGCAAGGGTCAGGTTGAACGCATGCGCCGAGAAGAAAAAGTGGAAATTGGCAATCTGCGTCTTAAAGAGCGAGGCCGTAAAGAACGTCATGAGCTGGGAGAGCCCCACGCCCAGCACAATGCCGGCAACAAAGGCCACGACCGATACTATCACGGTCTCGAGCGCCATGATCGTGGCGACGCGCCCGCGCCCCATGCCGAGCACCTGGTACAGGCCAAACTCCTTCTTGCGGCGTTTCATGATGAAGTTATTGGCATACACCATCAAAAAGGCCATGACACCGGCCAAAAAGTACGTCAGGTAGCCGAGCATGCTGCCCATAACCTGCGCCAAGCCCTTTTCATCGATTCCGGCGATGTCAACCTGCATCGAGATGGTGTTAAAGGCATAGAAGACCGTGACGCCCAGGGTGAGCGTCAAAAGGTAGACGAGATAGTCGCGGCCGGCGCGGCGGACGTTGCCCCAAGCGAGTTTACAGAGCATCGGAGCCCTCACCGCCCATCATGGCAACGACCTCCATAATGCGGTCGAAAAACTCTCGGCGGTCGGTGTCGCCGCGGCGCAACTCGGTGAAGATTTTGCCGTCGCGAATAAACAGTACACGACTCGTGTAGCTGGCGGCAAAGCTGTCGTGCGTGACCATGAGCACGGTAGCGCGTAGGCGGCGATTGAGGGCCTCCAGGCTCTCGAGCAGCAGGCGAGCGCTCTTGGAATCGAGGGCGCCGGTGGGCTCGTCGGCCATGATCATGGTGGGATCGGTGACGAGCGCGCGAGCCGCGGCAACGCGCTGCTGCTGACCGCCGGACATCTGATAGGGATACTTGTCGAGCACCTGACTGATGGACAGGCGCGCTGCCACATCCTGCACGCGGGTCGAGATCTCTGCCGAGTTTGTGCGGGCGATGGTGAGCGGCAGGGCGATGTTCTCGCGCGCCGTGAGCGTATCGAGCAGGTTGGAGTCCTGGAAGATAAAGCCCAGTTCCTCGCGGCGGAACTGCGAGAGCTTGGCCTGCTTCATGCGCGTCACGTCCTGGCCGTTGATGCGGATCGTGCCACTTGTGGCGCTATCGATGGTCGACACGCAGTTGAGCAACGTCGACTTGCCCGAGCCCGAAGCGCCCATGATGCCAACAAATTCGCCGCGGTTGACGGTAAAGCTGACGTCGTTGAGCGCGCGGGTCACGTTGCCCAGCGCTCCATATACCTTTTCGAGATGCGCGACCTCCAGTACCGGGGTCGCCATGTGCGTGGTTTGCATACCGAGTCCTTTCTTGCGATTAGTCTACGGCATCTATAGTCGCAAGAAGCCGAGTCGGCTACCATCGATATGACTTACGCTTGCCTTACCGTTGTGTAAGGTACGGGTAGCTAGCCTGTCACGTGTTGATGTTGAGAGAGGACTCCTGTTGAAGACTGTTCATGTTGCCGCCGGGATCATTCGCAAGGAAGGATCCGACGAGCTGCTGGCCGTGCAGCGCGGCTACGGCGACATGCAAGGACTTTGGGAGTTCCCGGGTGGTAAGCTCATGCGCGGCGAGTCGCCCGAGGACGCCGTACGCCGCGAGCTTATGGAAGAGTTGCAGGTAAAAGTCACCAACCTGCGCGATTTCTACACCGTTGAGTATGACTACCCCGATTTTCATCTCTCCATGGAGTGCTACTACTGCTCGCTCGCCGATGAATCCGATGAGCCTCAGAAGCACGACCGCCAGCTCGATATCCGCTGGATTCCGCGCACCTCGCTTGCCACCGTTGAGTGGATGCCCGCCGACAAGGGGCTCATTGATGCCCTGATTGAGCTGAAGGAAGACCGGCTTGAGGCAAGCGCCGCCGATGACGCCGCGCCCAACACAGCCGCCAAACCCAGGCGCAAACCTAAGCGCCGCAGCAAAAAGCGCCCCAAGCCCGGCCTGCTGGACGGCATCGATACCTCGGACCTCTCCGCTGACGAGCGCGAACTGGTCCGCCGGCGCGCCGCCATCAAAAAGTCCATGAAGGGCAACAAGCGCGCCAACACCAAGCCCGAGCTGCTCGTACGTCAGCGCCTACGGGCCGCGGGCCTTACGGGCTATCGTTTGGAATGGAAGGTACCCGGCAAGCCCGACATCGCCTTCCCCGGCCGCAAGATCGCCATCTTCGTCAACGGCTGCTTTTGGCACCGCTGCCCCAAGTGCAACCCGAGCCAGCCCAAGCGCAATGTTGATTTTTGGGAGGCAAAGTTCCGTCGCAACGTCGAGCGCGACCGCGCTGCCGTGGCGGCACTCACTCAAATGGGCTGGACACCCATAACCATCTGGGAATGCGAGCTCAAAAAAGACCGCATCGACGCCACGATGGAAAAGGTCATCGAGCAGGTACGGGCTGCAGAGCCGCAGCGCTAACAGCGAGCATTCACACGCCCCACACAGGCGAGCCACATCCACGTCACAAACCTTAGAAAGCCCTTAAGCCCAAAACCTTTCAAGAGTGTTACTCAATAGCCTTGACCTGCGGTTTCATCGTAACACCAAACCAGGTTAAGCCTTTCTTTAGCGCTTCTTTGAACGGTCCGCTGCATAATACTGCCAACGCACGGGACCTAGCAGCACACCCTGTGCGCAACCTTTTGGTGGACATCGAGGAGGCCGCATAAGCATGCATTCTTCCAATGACGCAACACAGCAGCCATCCCTAACACATGCAGACCTTTTCTCCTTCCCCCCGACACAGAGAAATGGCCTCCTCGACTCCCCCACCACAAAAGCAAAACGCTCAACCGACCAGAACCTCAACTTGCGAGCATCGTTCGAAAAGCTCCAAGCATCCCTAAACAAGGCGTTCCCCGAACAGGCAAGAGCAATCTAAGCCCATCGCGCTTTATACTGATGCCATGCGAAACATGGATCACATAGAATTGCACCGCGGAGGACGCGAGGAAGCGTTTCCCGAGACCGCCGATGACTGGCCCTATATTGCCGAACGCGCAGAATTCGCTCGCTATCCGGGCAATTCCGTCCCCTGGCACTGGCATTCCGAAGTTGAGCTTTTCTACATGGAGCAGGGAGCGATTGACTATCGAACGCGCGCGGCTCATGAGCACGTACGCTTTGAGGAAGGGTCCGCCGGCTTTATCAACGGCGGCGTTTTGCACAGCACGCTGCAATCACCCAATTCGGCACCAGCCATTCAAATGTTGCATATCTTTCAGCCGTCGATGCTCGGCGATCCCGCGGGACGCCTTCAAAAGCGCTATATCAATCCTTTACTGCAATGTCGAGGCGTCGATGTGCTCAAATGGTCGCCCACCAACCCCGACGATATGCCCTTTATCGATTTGCTAAAGAGTTCCTTTAACCACGACCTTCAACGGCCGCAGAACGAGATGGCGCTTCGGAATAGCTTGTCAGAGCTCTGGATTCAGATTTACGCCAAGGCCGAACCGCTCTTTTCCTCCGACAACGCCTCTTGGATGACCAACCGCGACGTACAGTTCAAGGCAATCCTGGACTATATCCGCGCGAACTATGCAGCCGCTATAGATGTGCCCCAGATGGCATCTGCAGCCGGCGTAAGCGAAAGAGAGTGTTACCGCATTATCGAAGCTTGCGCAGGAACGACCCCGGCGGCATATCTGCGCGCATACCGCGTAAACCGTGCTTGCGAACTTTTGACACACACCACGCGAACGGTCCAGACAGTCGCGCGCCAATGCGGCTTTGCGACAGCAAGCCATCTTGGCCAGGTATTTAAAGAACAAATGGGATGCACTCCTTCGAGCTATCGAGCAGCGAGGCAGAATCTCGATAGCACCAGGCAGAAATCCCGCTAGCCTTTCTTCTGTCACCGCATCAAACTTGCAGGCAAACAACAGAGAGGAGCAATCATATGAAGCACTTTGACCATATCGTATTTGACGTTGATGGGACATTGGCAGATACAGAAGAAAGCGTTCTGTCATCGCTTGTCCAGATTGTCCAAGAAGAGACCAGCAAAACGCTTCCCCGACACGAGCTTGACTTTGCCCTCGGCATACCCGGCAAGGATGCCCTTGAGAAACTTGGGATCTACTCGCAGGCAACGTTGGATCGCTGGTGCCAAGTTGCCGCCAGCTTTAAAAGCACCATCAGCGTGTTTCCAGGTTTGCTTGAAGTCATCGCAACACTCGCCGATAGCGGCTGCAAACTTGGCATCGTCTCCTCACGTGCGCGCGACGAATACGCAAAAGAAATTGCACCCCTTGGTTTCGATAAGTATTTTGAGCACATCATCCTTGTCGAAGACACAACCGAACATAAACCCGCACCCGCACCCATGCTCGAATATCTCCGACGTGCGGGCGCGAATCCTGGCAACGTCGTCTACGTTGGCGACACCGTCTACGACGAACAATGCGCAACTTCAGCAGGGGTCAGTTTTGCCCGAGCAGCATGGGGATCACACCAAGATATCCCAAACGCCACCTACAACCTCAAAACCCCCAACGACCTACTAACCCTAACAACCAAATAACCCACGCGTCCCACCCTTTCAGTCCCAACGCTACAAGGGCGATTGAGCAGGACGGCTTGGGCGGGTCCCCGTACTTAGTTTCCAAAATCATT
The DNA here is from genome assembly GCA_900542365.1 of uncultured Collinsella sp. GTDB lineage: Bacteria > Actinomycetota > Coriobacteriia > Coriobacteriales > Coriobacteriaceae > Collinsella. Next base: position 16,473 of record UQNH01000016.1, read on the forward strand.
CCGCAGCGCGAAGGCTTCTTATTATTTTCCGCCCTAACGCCACAAGGGCGACGACCTCGAGTAGGTCAACCTGGGAGGGACGAGGGCTTAGTCCCCCAATCTTTCCGCAGGGGGCAAAAAGCCTCGCCGCGCGAAGTGCGCAGCGAGGCTTTTTGCATGCCCGAGGACGATTGGGGGACTAAGCCCTCATCCCTCCCCGGGATATGTAGCGAGTCGGAGTACCCTTGCTGTTACTCTGCTTTGCCCACAGAGTTGAGGTTGGTCATGCGGATCTTAACCAGCTCGGTGATCTCACGCATGCCCTCCTTGGCCGGCTTCTTAGGATCGAAGCAGGCAGGGTTCTCGGCCATGTAGGCCATGAAGCCCTTGGTGTAGGCCTGACGCAGCTCGGTTGCGTAGTTAACCTTGCAGATGCCGTTCTTCACAGCCTCGGCAACCTGCTCATCGGGCACACCGGAAGTGCCGTGCAGAACCAGCGGCACGTCGACGGCGTCGCGGATGGCCTTGACCACCGACTGCTCGATGTGCGGATCGCTCGTGTACACGCCGTGGCTGGTACCAACGCCAATGGCCAGCGAGGTGCAGCCCGTGCGCTCGACGAACTCCTTGGCCTCGGCAGGATCGGTGTAGGGGCTCTCGCCCTCAACCGCAGGGCCGTCGTCCTCCTTGCCGCCAACCTTGCCGAGCTCGGCCTCGACGGGCACGCCCATGGCACGGCCAGCATCGGCGACGGACTTGGTCAGAGCGATGTTGTCCTCGAAGGACTCGTGCGAACCGTCGATCATGACGGAGGTGTAGCCCGTGCGGAAAGCCTGCATGCATCGGTCATAGCCATCGCCGTGATCGAGGTGCAGGGCAACGGGCACGGAAGCGCGCTCGGCGGCAGCCTTGACCATGCCGTAGAAGTAGTCCAGACCAGCGGTCTTGATGGTGCCCGGGGTGGTCTGCATGATGACGGGGGACTTGGTCTCCTCGGCAGCGGCCAGAACGGCCATAACAAACTCGAGGTTCTCGACGTTGAACGCGCCGACGGCGTAGTGGCCGGCCTGAGCGTCCTTGAGCATCTTTTCGGTGGTAACAAGTGCCATGAGCGTTTGCTCCTCTCCCTCGCCCGCATCTGGACATCGGGCGTACGTGTCCGCAAGGCGTTTTACCTTGCGTTTTGCTGCGCTCATTGTATGAAATTCAGCGGGTATGCATGTGCGAGATATTGAGCCCATGCAGGTCAATACAGTCGCTTTTGAAAAGTAAACGGAAGGAATTGGAGCTGAGTGGGCGTGTTCGATATTGAATTTTGGGCGTTAAACGTCTTTCTTTTATAGAAAAAGTAAGTAATCGAAAGGCGTTTTCTTACTTAAAAAGAAAATGAACGAAAATAGACTCAACACAATTCCTGCAAATATCAGACGATGATGGAGCGGATATGGCCTATGCAACAACCCGAGCTTTCGCCGATGAGCGGCGTGCCGCCATCATGGAGATGCTCGAACATAACGCCTCGGTGCAAGTGGCAGAAATCGCCCAGACCTTTGGCGTGTCCTCCGTTACCGCCCGTGCCGACCTAGACGCGCTCGCCGAGTCCGGCAAGCTGCGCCGCACGCATGGTGGCGCTGTGTCGCTCCAGAAGCGACTGACCGTATCCACCCAGGATCGCCGCATCAACGTCAATGTCGCCGCCAAGCAGGCCATCGCGCAAAGCGCCATTGAACTCGTCGGCAACGGTGACACCCTGCTCGTAGACTCGGGCACCACAGCGCTCGAGTTTGTCCGCCTGCTCGACCAGCGCGATGGCATCACCGTCATCACGGCCGACATTACCATTGCCGATTACATCGACGAGAGCATGCCCTCGGTCGATGTCGTCATGCTGGGCGGGGCACTGCGCAAAGGCCATCGCTATCTGTACGGCCCACTTACCATGCAGGCGCTCCAAATGGTCCATGCCGATCTGGCCGTCATGTGCCCTGGCGCTTTCGTTCCCGGCCGCGGCTTTACGACCGACTTTCCGCAGATGGCCGAGACCAAAGCGGCTATGGTCGGTGCTGCTCGTCAAAGTGTCGCCCTCATGGACGCCAGTAAGGTCAACGGACGTGGCATGTACCGCTTTGCCGAGCTGACCGACGTCAACGCCATCGTGATGGACCGTGACCCCGATCGCGCCGTCGCCACCTCAATCGCCGAAATCGTCGACAACGCCCGCCCAAATCTCCTCATCGCCGGCGCTTAAACAAAAACCACCACAAAGGTTCACCGTCCCCTTTGTGGTGGTTTGAGCGTTAAACGTGAACGTATCGCTACTTGGAGAGCTCGTCAGCGAGGGCCTCGATCTGAGCGCGCGAGGCGTCGTTGAGCGAACCCAGGACGGTCACCTTGTTCTGCGTCAGGGTGATGTCCTTCATACCCTCGAGCTCCTTGGTCATAATCTTGGCAGCTGCGGGCGCCCAGGAGCCGCCCTCGACGAGCGCCACCGTACGGTTCTGGTAGGCATGCTCGGCAAGCGTATGGATAAAGGTGCTCATGAATGGGAAGATCTCGCCCTGGTAGGTAATGGAAGCGAGCACCAGACGGTCATAGCGGAACGCGTCCTCAACGGCCTCGGCCATGTCGTCGCGAGCCAAGTCAAAGACGGAAACCTTCTGGCCGCGAGCCTCGAGCGCAGATGCAAGCTCCTCAACGGCAGCCTTCAGATGGCCGTAGACGCTCGCGTAGGCAATGGTGATGCCCTCGTCCTCGGGCTGATAGCTCGACCAGGTGTTGTAGGTGTCGAGGTAGTAGCCCAGGTTCTCGGTCAGCACGGGGCCATGAAGCGGGCAGATGATCTGGATGTCCAAATCGGCGGCCTTCTTGAGCACGGCCTGCACAAACTTGCCGAACTTGCCCACGATGCCAAAGTAGTAACGGCGCGCCTCGCAGGCCCACCCTTCCGGATCCTCGATGTCGTTGGCGCCAAACTTGCCAAAGCCGTCGGCACTAAAGAGCACCTTGTCGGTAGCCTCGTAGGAGAAGAGTACCTCGGGCCAGTGAACGTTGGGGGCGCCGACAAAGGTCAGGCTGTGGCCGCCCAGATCAAGCACGTCACCCTCTTTGACAACCATCTTGCGCTCGGGGAAGTCGGTGCCAAAGTAGTTGACCATCATGCGGAAGGCGCCCATGCTTGCCACAATCTGCGCCTGGGGATAGCGCTCCATAAAGGCGGCGATGCCGGCGGAGTGATCGGGCTCCATGTGATGGATGACCAGGTAGTCGGGCGTGCGGCCGTCGAGTACGGTCTCGAGGTTGCCGAGCCACTCGTCGACAAATCCGCCATCGACCGAATCGGCGACAGCGATCTTCTCGCCCAAGATAACGTAGCTGTTGTATGCCATACCGTTCTCGGACACGTCGTACTGGCCCTCGAACAGGTCGATGTCATGATCGTCAACGCCAATGTAGCGGATATCCTTGGTGATCTCCATCAGGCAAAGCCTCCTAGATAGACAAATGAACCCGTCTATCATAGCACTCGCCTTCATAGTCACGGCTATCTGCCGGCATCCTTACCGATTGTTATTGATATGCAACGCCGAGCCGTTGACCTGCGAAAACTATGCGCGCGGCGCTGCCGTGGTGTGTCGAACGATGAGCTGACCGGGAATACGAATGGCGACGGTTTTGTCCGATGCCCCCGCCTTGGGAACTGCGCGCTCGAACACCTCGCGCCCGCGCTGATGCAGATCGAATCGAACGGTCGTGAGCTCGTTATGTGCGACAAAGTCGTCGAGCGAATCGTCGACGCCCACCACGCTCACGTCCTCGGGCACGCGCAAGCCGCTATCGCGCAGCGCGGCAATGGCGCCGTTTGCCATCTGGTCGTTTGCCGCGTAAATCGCCGTCATGGTGCGGTCGTGCTCAGCCAAGTACCGAGCGGCCTCGTAGCCGCTGTTGGCAGACCAGTCGCCCTCGAGTGGCTCTACCGTCTCGATGTGTTTACGCTCGAGTGTATCTTGCCAACCGGCGCGACGAAATTGCTCGTCGACCGAGAACGACGGGCCGCCAATATAGCGAATCTGCTCGTGCCCCAGCTCAAACAGGTGATCCATAAGCAATAGCGAGCAGCCGTAATGGTCGGAATCGACCGTGGTCACGCGCGGATGCGCGTACATGGTAACGATGACCGTTCCAATGCCCGGCAACGGATCGAACGTCTCAAAATCGGGCGCCATGCGACTCATGCCGATGATGATACCGTCCACGGGCAGCGCGGCCATACGACGCGTGGCCTCGGCAAGCGAAAACTCCTCGGTCTTGGACATCTCGACCAGCGTGATGGCGCAATTATGCTCGCGAGCTGCGCTGGCGATGCCGTCGATCATTGAGAGGTTCCCAAACTTGGTGACATCGTTGACGCACAGCCCGACCGAATGGTAACGGCCGTCACGCAGCGAGCGACCGGCATAACTCGGACGAAAGCCAAGCTCTTGCATAGCGGCCTGCACGCGCCGGCGCGTCTGTTCGTTAACGTTGGGCAAGCCGTTGGCGACGCGCGAAACCGTCTGCTGCGAAACGCCAGCAGCGCGGGCGACGTCGGCCATGGAGACCGGACGCGAACTGGTATCGTTGGACGGGCGCCTTGCCACAGGATCACCTTCACCCTTGAGAGATCTGAATAGCGTGAATGCCGGCCCGGGCAGAAATACATCCCGCGCCGAGGCCCGCTATCGTCGGACGCATGTTAACGTACTCTACTTTTTCTATCTGCATCTCTTCTGCTTTATAAGTCCATACGGCAGTACCGTTCACGGCTGAATTTCTACCGATTACCAGATTCTCAAAAAGTGATAAGTGTTGTGTTATGAGTACGTTAACATAGCCCGTAACGTGCGGCATCGTAGATGCTGAGTTTATGCCGCTTCAGATTGTTAACGTACTCACTACGACGGAAAACTCGTCAGTATGCGCCAAGGAAAGGACCCTCATGACCACCCCCGACGAAAAGACACTCGCCACGCTCACCAAGCTGTTTGAGGAGGAGTTTGGCCCCATCGGCGATCGCCAGGTGCTCTATGTGCACGCGCCCGGCCGCTCCGAGATCAGCGGCAACCACACCGACCACGAGGGCGGCCACGTTATCGCCGGCTCGCTCGATGTCGCCGTTGACGGCATTGCCGTGGCAACCGATTCCAACAAGGTCCGCGTTGCCGACGAGGGCTATCCCACGTTTGAGATCGCGCTCGACACGCTAGACGTTCAGGAGTCCGAGAAGGGCACGTCCGCGAGCCTCGTCCGCGGCATGGCCCACGAAATCGCTGCTCTGGGCGTTGAGCCCCAGGGCTTCGACTTCGCCTTCACCTGCTCCGTCCCCTCGGGCGGCGGCCTTTCCAGCTCTGCCGCCGTCGAGGCCGCGTACGGCCGCGCCATGGAGACGCTCTGGGGCGCGCCCGCCATTGAGCCCGTCGCGCTCGCCCAGATGAGCCAGCGCACCGAGAACAACTACTACGGCAAGCCCTGCGGTCTGATGGACCAAGCCGCCGTGTGCCTGGGCGGCCTCGCCTACATGGACTTTGAGGACCAGGCTCAGCCTAAAACCCAGAAGCTCGAGCTCAACTTCGAGGATCACGGTTATGCGCTCGTGCTCGTTAAGGTTGGCGCCGACCATGTGGCGGCTACCGACGACTACGCCGCCGTTCCGCGCGAGATGCAGGACGTCGCCGCCGAGTTTGGCAAGGCACGCCTGTGCGAGGTAAACATTGCCGACTTTGACGCCAAGCTCCCCGAGCTGCGCGCCAAGCTGGGCGACCGCGCCTGCCTGCGCGCCGTTCACTACTGGTACGAGAACGGCCTGGTCGACAAGCGCTGGGCAGCTCTGAACGCCGGCGACATTAAGCAGTTCCTGGTCCTGACGCGCGAGTCCGGCGCCAGCTCCGCCATGTACCTGCAGAATGTTGTTGCCAAACTGGGTGCCGAGCAGCCTTCCATGTATGCCCTGGCGCTGGCCGAGCACGTGCTCGACGGCCGCGGCGCCGTCCGTATCCACGGTGGCGGCTTTGGTGGCACCATCCAGGCCTTCGTGCCGCTCGATCTGGTCGACACCTTCATTGCCAAGATGAACGGCTGGCTGGGCGAGGGCTCTGCCCGCCACTACGCCATCTCTGACAAGGGGGCTTACGCGGCATGGCTGTAATGACTGACGTGCGCGAAGCCGCGCAGAACCTGATCGAGTACGCCATTCATCGATCGATGATCGGCCAGGACGATCGCATCTGGGCATACAACACCATTCTGGAGTGCATCGGCGCTACGGGGCCGGCGCTCGATATGGCCTGGGCGCTCCAGGTTGAGAAACTCTCGCTCTTGCACCCCGACACTCTGCCCGACTTTGACCTGGAGGGCACGCTTGCCGCGCTTTCCGAGGCTGCCGTTGCCAACGGTGCTGCCGAGGACACGGCATCGGGCCGCGACCGCATCGCCATGCGCATCATGGGCGCGCTCATGCCGAGGCCTTCGGTTGTAAACGAGGAATTCAATGGGCGTATGGGCGTCAACGAGCCCCGCGCCGCAACCGACTGGTTCTACGGCCTGTGCTGCGATGCCGGCTACGTGCGCCGTGCCGCCATCGCGCGCAATATCAAATGGAGCACCCCCACCAACTGGGGCGACCTCGAGATCACCATCAACCTGTCCAAGCCCGAGAAGGACCCGCGCGATATCGCTGCGGCAGGTGCAGCCAAGAACACGGGCGAAAAGTACCCCGCCTGCCAGCTCTGCATCGAAAACGAGGGCTATCCCGGACGCTCCGCCGCAGCCGACGGTGGCGCTCACCCCGCCCGTCAGAACCTACGCGTTATTCCCATTCAGCTTAATGGCGAGCGCTGGGGCTTCCAGTACAGCCCGTACGCCTACTTTAACGAGCACTGCATTGCCATGAGCTCCGAGCATCGCCCGATGCACGTCGACCGTAAGGGACTGACCTGCCTGCTCGATTTTGTGGACCTGTTCCCGCACTACTTTATTGGCTCCAACGCCGACCTGCCCATCGTGGGCGGCTCGATTCTTTCGCACGACCACTTCCAGGGCGGCGCGCACGAGTTCCCCATGATGCATGCCGCCGAGGTCTCGCAGTTTCGCGTGCCCGGCTTTGACGGCGTTACGGGTGCCGTGCTGCAGTGGCCGCTTTCGGTGCTGCGACTGCGCTCGCACGACCGCGCTCAGCTGCTCGATGCCACCGAGAAGATTATCCTCGCCTGGCGCGAGTGGACCGATGAGTCGGTGGGCGTCATCGCGCACACGGCCGACGGCGTGGCGCACAACACCGTGACGCCGGTCATCCGCCGCGTCGACTCCCGCGGCAATGCCGGCGGCGAGATCTACGAGGCCTACCTGGCGCTTCGCTGCAACATCACGACCGACGAGCATCCGCTGGGCGTGTTCCACCCGCATGCCGAGTATCACCACATTAAGAAGGAGAACATCGGCCTGATCGAGGTCATGGGCCTGGCGATTTTGCCGCCGCGCTTGGTTCCCGAGCTCGGCGCTGTCCGCGAGCACCTGCTGGCGGCCAAGGCCGATGCCAGCTACGACCTTGCCAGCGCGCTCGAGGGCGACGACCTTTGCCACAGCCACGCCGCATGGGCCGAGGACGTTTTTGCTCGCCGCGCCGACGATCTTACGGCGGATAATGCCATCGACATCCTGCACGAGGAGGTCGGCGTGGTGTTTGGCCACGTACTCGACAACGCCGGCGTCTTTAAATGGGACGAATCCGGCCGCGCCGCCCAGCAGCGCTTTATCGACTCACTGTAATGATCCCCTGGGGACGAAGGAAAACGGATCATTTCGTCTTCAAGACAACGGCGCCCGCCGGCAACATCGCCGACGGGCGCCGTTTTTGAGTTTAGCCATTGGGGACGTTCTTAAACGACCAGTCATTAAAGAACGTCCCCAATGGCTACCCCAAGTGACAACCACGGCGACGCCGATGTTTTGGCAACGACAGCGAGCGGGCCGCATTTGAGACAAGGTGACGCGAAACGAAAGGGCGCTGACCTTCTGGTCGCGCCCTTGAAGTTGAACGTCAGATTGTCCAAATGCGGCCCGCGCAGCGTCGAGCCGTTACGGCGTTTGGTAAAACGCCGTAACCTTAAAGCTCCGTTACTTCAACGCTGTTGTAGATCTCGTCCCAGCGGTCCATGACCAGGTGGCCGGTCTTGGGATCCATGGCGTTGAGCTTGCCGCAGGTATTGGCGGTCTTGAGCACCGTGACGTCGTCGGCACCAGCAGCAATGGCATGCGCAAAGCCGGCGATGGTCGAGTCACCGGAACCCGTCGCGTTCACAGCCGCAATCGCGGGCGTCTTGGCGCGGAACGCGCGGCCCTCATGGAAGCCCACCGAACCGGCAGCGCCCATCGAGACGACGACCCAGGGAATACCGGCAAAGCGGCCATCGGCGGCAAGCGCCTCGCGCAGGGCATCGACATCATCGGTCGTAAAGGACGTACCCAGCAGGCCGTTAATCTCGGTCAGGTTGGGCTTTACGAGCTCAGGCTTAGCGTCGGACTCCAGCGCGGCCTCCAGCGATGCACCCGAGGTATCGAGCAGCACCTTGGCGCCCGCCTCCTCGGCGATCTTGACGAGCTCGGCATAGTAGCCGGTATCGACGCCACGCGGCAGCGAGCCCGAAAGCGTCACAACGTCCGCCTTCGCTGCAAGCTCGGCGAACTTGGCCGTAAAGGCCTCGAGCTCGGCCGGGGCGATCTGCGGGCCGCTCTCCAGCAGCTCCGTCTGATTACCCTCGTGCAGAATATTCAGGCAAATGCGCGTCTCACCGGCGATGGGCACAAAGTCGTTCTTGACGCCGTCGGCATCCATAAGCTCGGCCATATAGGCACCCATGTGGCCGCCAAGCAGACCAGTCGCGAGCACGTCGTCTCCCAGTTGCAGCAGCACACGGCTCACGTTGAGGCCCTTACCGCCAGCGGTCTTTTCGGGCGTGACGCGGTTAACGTCGTCAATGACCAGCTTGTCGAGCTGATAGCGCGTATCAATCGACGGGTTCATGGTAACGGTCAGAATCATATTGAACTCCTGTTCCGGGGCGGCACGACCCACCCCAAACATACGATAGCTCGTTAAAGGATCTCGATCTCAAAGCCGCGGGTGACGGTCTCCCCCGGCTTGGCAACCAGGCAGCCACGCTTGTGCTCCAGAATATCGTCCTCGTCGGAGCAGGTGGACAGGCCGCCCCACGGTTCCACGGCCACAAAGTCGCCCTCGGGCTTGCTCCACACAATCAGGTACGGCATATCCTGGAACGTCAGGCGCACGCCCTTGTCCTCGGTTTTCTTGGTCAGCGTAACCACGCGGCTCTCGAGCACGTCAAAGATGGTCTCCGCGAAGTCGAAGAGTTCGTGGGTCAGCGGCAGGTTCTGGTCGATCATGGGGTTCTTGCTGCGATGCTCAACATCAATCAAGCCCGTCGAGGGAACGGCAGTACAGAGCTCGGCGGCCTCACGCTGCTCAAAACGGAGCTCGTAATCGTCATAGGACTCGCCCTCGTCGAGCGGGCACTTAAAGCCGGGGTGACCACCCACAAAGAATGGCATATCCTCGGTGCCCTCATTGGTCACCTCGTACGACACGGCCACCTTTTCCGAATCGATCGTGTAGCGAGCAACGATCTTAAACGGATACGGGTACTGCTCAAGCAACTCGGCATGGTCGGCAGAGCTTAGGCTCAGCGCAACCATGTTGTCTCTCTGCTCCTCGAGCTTCCACTCCTGCTTGCGGGCAAAGCCGTGGCGGGCAAGCTTGACCTCGCGGCCACCCATGGTCATCGCGCGGCCATCACGAAGGCCGCCGCAAATCGGAAAGCAAATGGGTGCCTGGCCCGACCACACCGCCGGATCGCCCTGCCACAGATACTCACGACCGTTGGCCGCAATAGAAGTGAACGATCCACCAGCCGTGCTCAGTGCCACACGAATAGAACCGTTATCAAGAACAAACTCCATAGGAGCCTTCCCTTTCTTACGACAGCCCGCCAAGTCAATAGGGCTGATAGAAAACCGGCCCGCGCCCCCTCACAGAAACGCGAGCCGTCAATTGAAAAGCTGCAGAATGCCAGGTACCGCCAAAACGAAGCACACAAGCTCAGCAAGCAAACGTGTTATCGGAGCAGCTTACCGAACCAGAAAGCTTCGCAATAACAAGGACAAACCCCACAGGTCACCTCAACGTCAGCGAGAAGCCAGCTGGTGAGGCAAGGTGCCGTGAAGCGAGGCGGCATTGACCTTCTGGTCATGCCGTCGAAGCTGAACGGCAGATTGCCCACCAGATGGCTTCGCAGCGTCGGCCGGTCCGGCGTTCGGTAGAACGCCGGAACCCCTTAGTCGTGATACTCGCCGCGGTCCCACTTCTCGAGGAACTCGTCAAAGAAGTGCGGGTCAGCCTGAGCCTCGGCGTCGGCCTTATTGCAGGCATCGATCTTGGCAATCAGGGCATCGTGCTCGGGGGTCTTCTCGTAGGGCTCCTCCAGGAAGGCAAGCATGATGTCGGCCATCAGGAACTCGCCGGTGATCTTGCCGCCAAAGCCCACGATGTTGGCGTTGAGCTCGCGGCGGGCATACAGGGCAGAGGTCATGTCGCGAACCAGGGCGCAGCGGGCGCCGGGAACCTTGTTGACGGCGTTGGTGATGCCGATGCCGGTGCCGCACAGGGCCACGCCAAAGTCGGCCTTGCCGCTGGCAACAGCCTCGCCCACGGCCTTACCGTAGATGGGATAGTGCGTACGGGTGTGGCTGTAGGTGCCGCAGTCAAGCACCTTGTAGCCAGCCTGCTCCAGGCGGTCGGCCAGATAGATCTTCTCGTCCGTAACGATATGGTCGCAACCGATTGCGATGGTCTTCTTCATCAGAACGTCCTTTCGTCTGAATTCACAAGTAGAGGTAGAAGTTCGAGTTCTCGGTGGCTCTCGTTAGGCCATCTTGTTGAGCATGTCGACACGGATCTGGTGACGGCCGCCGGCGTACTGGGCGCGCAGGAACTCGCGGGCGATCTTCTTGGCGACCTCGGTGCCCACAACGCCCGGGCCCATGGTGACCATGCGCGAGCCGTTGTGCTCGCGGGTCATGTAGGCGGAACGCTCGTCGGAAATGTTGGCGACGACCATGCCCTTAATCTTGACGGCGGCCATATAGGAGCCGACGCCATACTTATCGAATGCGAAGCCCTGGGAATCCTTGTGCTCCAGCAGGTCCTTGGCAACGGCGGTCGCGGAATCAACAAAGTCCGCGGCAGGGGTCTCGGAATAGTCGACGACCTCGTGACCGTCGGCGATGAGCATCTCCTTGATGGACTCCTTCATCGACATACCGTCGGCATCGGAAGCGATTACAACCCTCATGACATCCTCCTTGAGAGATACGCAGGTGCGTAGTTTCTGTTTGGAAGTGTTGAATCGCGTTCAGGTCCGGGCATCTGAATGTGCGGTTCTTCACTGTTCATGTTTATTTGAACACATTCGAACATCGACTGCAACAACTATTTGTTTATCTTTGTTCTTTTTTGAACAAATACCATTCACAGATGATTGCTGACCACTTGGGCCCGGCGCAGACGTAGCGACCGCGTTTTCAACAAACAAAAGGGCGGCCGAGAACATGTCCCGGCCGCCCTTCTTGCGGTTAATCTTCCAAAGATCGCGTTGCCGCCTACTCAGACTGCCCGCTCTTCTTGGCATGTTTGGACGGAGCGCTCAAAAAACGACCCGTCAGATAGTTCGCGGGACCGGAGATATCGATCCCCAGCAACACGTGTCCTAGCCATAGGAACGCCACGAGCACCAGTAGAGGAATCACGCACGAGGTCACGATCATCACGATGACACCTTCGATCAGATCGGTCACCTGCTGCACGATCTCGTCGGTCATCTGTTTGGCACCACTGGTTACCGACGTGACGAGACCCGAGGCGCCGTCGGCAAGCTGCTCAAGCACATTCTTGGACTCTGTGGACTCGGTCTTTTTCTTGCTTACTTTGGAGCTGTCGCTATCTGCCGCACCCGCAGCGTCGGCCGCCTTTTGCTCGGCTTGCTCGATGCTAACGCGATACGTTTCGTCGACCTTCTGCGACACCCAAACGCTTGCAGGCACCAACGCCATTCCGATCATGGCGACCACCAGCACGCGAGTCGCCACGCGGCGCAGGACGGCGCTCGTGCTCCAGCGCCCGTGAATGCCGAGTGACACCGCAAAGAGCACCAGCGCAAACGGGATCAGGATGCCCAGGCCAACCGACCACAAAATGGTCAGCAGGTATTTCTCGAGGTAGAGCACGGCAAGCACGATGCCCAAGTTACCCGAAAGCTGTGCGAGCTGCTCGGCAACCGGCGTTCCCGTATCACCCGGCAGCGCGGTAATGCCCGCAGACAGCGCCACGCACGAGGCCGTGAGCGCCAGTACGTTACCTTTCTTTTGGTCGATAACCTCGATGGTGGAGTCCCAAGTCTTGGTATCGGCAAAATGCGGACGAGCCACAAAGCCCGACAGCAAGGCCAGTACCACGAGTGCAACGATGAAGCCAATCTGCAGCTTTTTGTTTGCGCACACGACATCGGACAGGCTGGGCTGCAGCTCGGTTACCGTCGTGTGCTCGGTTATCTGGACAGAACGCCCATGAGCCACCTCGTGCGCGTCTCTTTTTTGTATTGACCCGTTATCCGGCATTTGGATACCTCCTCAGTCCGGTCTGTAATGCGGTGGAAAGTATACCCACCCATCGAAAAACCGAACGGAAGGGCGGCAAAGCACCCCAAGACGTCCCCAACGACTAGTCGTTTAAGAACGTCCCCAATGACTAAAGGAGTGGCCCAAACTGCCGGCAGATAAGGAACGTCCCCAGGTGCCGGGTAAACAGAAAAAGCCCTGTCGCGGGTTTGCGGCAGAGCTTTTGGAAGGGGACTTGGTTGTGCGGGCTCGTTAGGCGAGCTTGGCCTCGAGCTCGGCGATGCGCTTGTAGGCATCGATGGTAAAGCGGGTCTGCTTCTCCAGAATCATGGTGGTCATGAGGGTGTCCTGGGCGTGAGCCATGATGAAGGTCATCTCCATCTCGCCGCCGCCAGCCTCCTGCGAAAGCAGCTTGGTCTGCGTGTCGTGAGCGCCGATGAGCGCATCGCTGGCATCCTTGTGCAGCTGTTCGGCCTTCTCAAAATCACCCACGCGAGCAGCATCGAGCGCTGCAAGCAGATCGGTCTGGGCGTCGCCCGCGTATGCGACAATCTCGAATCCAACCATCGAGATTTCTTCTTTGGTTGCCATATTGCGTTCCTTTCACATATGAACCAACGGAGAGCATCGCGTCCGGGCATACGCGCTGCGCTGTGTATGGCAGGAACATTAACATTCAAACAAAAAAGAACAGCGCAAAACGTAATTTCGAGCTATGAACGGTTGCTTTTCACCCGTGAACGGTTTTTAAACCAATCTGAACATTCTCGAACACAGTTAGCGGCAACCCAAACAGGTCCGCACCCTAGCGTACATCGCGCACCGTATCGCCCTCGACGAGCACACCCGGAAACAGCATGTGCTCCACACCGGGTGCAGCGCCCTCGGCGCCGGCAATCTTATCGACCGCCCACATGCCGACGCGCTTGTTGTCAAAGCGCACCGTAGTCAGGCGACGATCGGGCACGATATCGCCCAAACTATCGTCAACACCCACCACGCTTACGTCCTGGGGCACGTGCTTCCCGCGCGACTCGAGCCCGCGAATGCAGCCGTAGGCCATGGCATCGTTGGAAGCATAAATGGCTGTGCAGTTCGGATCGTCCGCAAGCACCTGGCCGGCGGCATATCCGCTCTGTGCCGTCCAATCGCCACGGACGAGTCGCGGCGGCTCAATACCATGCGCGCGCAATGTCTCGCGCCAGCCCTCCTCGCGACGCATGCCCGAAAGCGAGCGCTCGGGGCACGAGATAAAGTGCACGGTCTTGTGCCCCTGCTCCAGCAAGTACTCGACCACCTGGCGCGAGCAATCGAACTGGTCGTTATCGACTGTTGAACAGAGCGGGTGCTCCAGCATGGTAACGAGCACCGTCTGCATACCGGGCAGCGGCTCGAAGGTGCCAAAGTCCGCCGGCATGCGATTCATGATCACAACCATGCCATCCACCGGCAGCGCGCTCATGCGCGACGATGCGCTCTCGAGGGTATACGGATGCCCGTCTACTTTAGTAAGGGTGATGGCATAGCCATGTTTGTCGGCCGCGGCGGCAAAGCCCTCCATACGGTCGAGGTTGCCGGTGCCGGTAATGTTGAACATGGCGACGCCGACGGTCTTAAACTTGCCGCGGCGCAGCGATCGACCGGCAAAATTGGGGCGATACCCCAGCTCGCGCATGGCGGCGCGCACGCGCTCCTTGGTCTCGGGGCGCACGCTGGGCGAATCGTGCACCGTACGCGAGACTGTCTGCTCCGAGACGCCCGCGAGACGCGCCACGTCCTTAACGGAAACCGATTTTTTAACAGCGGCCATAGGTCGATCTTTCTATGTCAACGATGCCATTGGTGGCACCCTACGCAGTCAAATGAAACGTCTTTAAGTATATCTAACGCCTCCTCCGCCATACGCTCACCACCCAAAACCTACCGTTCACCGACAATCCTGCTTCCCCGAACGGCTTTTGTCGACCAAATGTTAACGTTGCCATTGTGCAAACACAGAGCCACCGGGCGGCTCAATCGTTTGCACGCAAGGAATCGACGGTCTACAGGCACAGGGGCCACCGATTCACATCTTTTTTTGTGTCGCAAAATGGCAACGTCAACATTTTGGCAACCAGACGTCAAAAGCTACCATCGTTGCTAACCCACCGACTCTTAGGAGCTTTGCATGGAGCAACTCATCGCCACCATCGAAAAAGGCCAGCCCTTTTTCAACGCGATCGCCCGCAACAAGTACCTCAAGGCGATTCGCGACGGCTTTATCTCCGTCATCCCCATCATCATCTTCTCGTCCATCTTCTGCCTGGTAGCCTCGGTCCCCAACATCTGGGGTTTCTACTGGCCCGATGACATCAACAACGCCCTGTGGAAGTGCTACAACTACTCCATGGGCATCCTGGCTATCGCCTGTGCCGCCACCACGGCCAAGCACTTCGCCGACGCCCAGAACCGCGACCTGCCCAAGAACAGCCAGATCAACTTTATCTCGTGCATGTGCGCGGCCATCATCGGCTTCTTGCTCCTTTCGAGCGACACGATCGCCACGGACGCCGCCAGCGGCTTCAACACCACCTACCTTGGTTCCAAGGGCCTGCTGACCGCCTTTATCGCTGCGTTTGTGACCGGCATCATCTACAAGTTCTTCATTAAGCGCAACATCACCGTCAAGATGCCCGAGCAGGTTCCGCCCAACATCTCGCAGACCTTTAAGGACATCATCCCCTTCTCCGTCTGCATCACCGTCTTTTGGGTCTTTGACATCGTCTTCCGCGCTGCCTTTGGCTTCTGCTTTGCCCAGGGCGTCATCCAGGTGTTCCAGCCCCTGTTCACCGCTGCCGACGGCTACATCGGTCTCGCTGTGATCTACGGTGCCATGAGCCTCTTCTGGTTCGTCGGCGTCCACGGTCCCTCGATCGTCGAGCCCGCCATCGCCGCCGCTCTCGTTGCCAACATGACCGACAACCTGGCTGCGTTCCAAGCTGGCCAGCACGCTTCCGCTGTCCTGACCCAGGGTGCCCAGTACTTCGTCGTCTGCATGGGCGGTACCGGCGCCACGCTCGTCCTGGTCTTTATGTTCTGCTTCCTGGCCAAGTCCCAGGAGATGCGCGCCGTCGGTAAGGCCGCCATCGTCCCCGTGTGCTTTGCCGTCAACGAGCCGCTGCTGTTCGCCGCACCTATCGTGCTCAATCCCGTCTTCTTTGTCCCGTTTGTCTTTGCCCCGATCGCCAACATCTGGATCCTCAAGGTCTTTATCGACTTCTTGGGCATGAACGGCTTTATGTACACCCTGCCCTGGACCGTCCCCGGCCCCATCGGCACCATCATGGGCCTGGGCTTCCAGCCGCTCGCCTTTGTGATGCTCGCCATCATCCTAGTCGTCGACTTTGCCCTGTACTACCCGTTCTTCCGTGCCTATGACGCCCAGAAGTGCGCCGAGGAGGCCGAGATCTCCCAGGAGGAGCTCGCCGCCAAGAACGCCGAGAAGGCCGCCAAGCTCAACGACGCCTTCCAGGGCAAGGCTGACGCCAAGAGCGTTGCCGCCGGCGCCGCCGCCGAGGTCGTGAAGGCCGACGCCGCC
>UQNH01000017.1:0-30839 GCA_900542365.1 uncultured Collinsella sp.
CTCGGCGCGCAGGCCCGCGAGCAGGCCGCCTTTCTCGCCCGTCATGCCGCCACCTCCCCGCGCGCTCGTCGCCCTTCCCGGCAGAAGCTCATGAAGAGTTCCTCGAGGTCCTGCCCGGGCCGAAGCGCATCCTCGTAGGCGAGGCGCCCCCCGCAGATGATGCCGATGGTGTCCGCCATCTGCTGCACTTCGGAGAGGATGTGGCTCGAGACGATCACCGTCGTACCCGCCTCCGCGAAGCCGCGGATCTGGTCGCGCAGTTCCTCGATGCCGATGGGGTCGAGGCCGTTGGTAGGCTCGTCGAGCACGAGCAGGCGTGGCCGGGCGACCAGCGCCAGCGCGAGCCCCAATCGCTGCCGCATGCCCATCGAGAAGCGCCCGGCGCGCTTCTTCCCGGTGTCCGCGAGGTCCACGGCGGCGAGCACCTCATCAATGCGGCTCTCGGGAAGGCCCAGCAGCGTGGTGCGCACGCGCAGGTTCTCGCGCGCGGTGAGGTTGGGGTAGAGCGGCGCCTCCTCGATGAGGCTGCCGATTGCGTAGAGGTCCTCGCGGCACCAGGCGTGCCCGGCAAAGAGGATCTCCCCGGCTGTCGGCCGCAACATCCCGCAGATCATCTTGAGCGTTGTCGACTTGCCGGCGCCGTTGGGACCGAGCAGCCCGTACACCTCGCCCTCGCGGATATGAAGGCTCACGTCGGCCACGGCGTCCTGCGCCTGGTCGCCGCGGCCGAAGCGCTTGGTGAGCCCACGCGTCTCGAGCATGTAACCCATGGGTTTATCCTTTCTCTTCCGGGAGCGCGGGCCGAGTCACCGTGCCCGCGCGCCTTACCTTTCGGGTTCACCATCCATGGTGGGGCGCGTTTCTAACGAAGCCATAACGGCCGTTGGGTTCTTTTGGCGCCAACCCTTCTCGACCCGCACATCATGATTAATTTGCTTAAGGCAACAACTTTCCCGATCGATGTAATCACCGAATCAAAACGTGTACATCACCCTCCAAAACCGACATTTTTCGGCATGTTTGGAGGCTGATGTACACGAATGTGAAATCCACCGCCGCCCAAAAGCGCCTTCCTCATGTCTGGACTCTCTATGCTTACGCTGGATAGACATCGCCGGAACGGGTATAGTAGCGAAAGTTTTGTCGTTAACCAGCGGGGGAGTCCTGTGGGCATCAAAAAGAAGATCAAAAAGGAGCTTATCGGCACTTCCGATTACCCGTCGAATAAGATCTTTACGATCTCCAATTTCATCACCTTTACGCGCTTGATCCTCACTCTGGTATTTCTGTACCTGTTTGTGACGGATAACAACCGCGTCATCGCCATCGTTATCTACGCCGTTGCCGCCTCTACCGACTGGATGGACGGTCAGATCGCCCGCATGACCAAGACGGTCTCGTGGCTCGGCAAGGTCATGGACCCCATCTGCGACCGTGCGCTGCTGTTCACCGGCGTACTTGGGCTGGTGGTCCGCGGAGAGCTGCCCATCTGGGTCTGCGTGCTCATTATTGGCCGCGACATCTATCTGGGCATCGGCACGCTTATCGTTCGTCATTATCACCGTCGCCCCATCGATGTCGTCTTTCCCGGAAAGATTGCCACTGCACTGCTCATGACCGGCTTCTCGCTCATGCTGCTCGGGTTCCCCGTTATTGACGGCCTGCATCTTTTACCTTCAACCCTTACGGCCTTCCCGGGCCTCAACGGAAGCTCGGTGCCCCTCGGCATCTTCTTTGTGTACGGCGGCGTGATCTTCTCCATGCTCACGGCTGTCATCTATTCCATTAAGGGCGGAGTGGCCATTAAACAGGCTCTCGCGCATCCCGAGGACGAGGACATCGACTTTCTGAACCCTGAAATCGAAGACTGATTCGTTGGGGTATGATTACGTACGGTTCATTATTTGCGGCACGTCCGCGATAAGTTAGGGGTTGTCATGGACAACATGGTTAACAATATGCCTCAGAATGATAAGACTGCTGACGCTACCTGCGTATTCCGCGTGCCTTCAAGCGACGTCACCGTTCCCGACCTCATGGCCAACGTGCGCATCACCGCCCCCGTTCTGTCCATCGTCAAGGGTCCGCAGACTGGTGCCGCCTTTGAGCTCGAGGACGACGTGACCACCATCGGCCGCGATCCTGCGAACGGCATCTTCCTCAATGACATGACCGTATCGCGCAGCCACGCGCGCATTATCCGCGAGGGCCTCGGCGCTCGCATCGAGGACTTGGGCTCGCTCAATGGCACCTGGGTCGACGGTGCCATCGTCAATGCAGCCCCGCTGCACGACGGTTCTTCCGTCCAGATCGGTACGTTTACGCTCATCTACCACGAGAGCACGCCGGAGCGCATCGAAACCGGTGAGTAGGGCATGGCCGAACGCAACTATCTGAGTATCGGCCAAGTCGTCAACCTACTTCGAGGCGCATACCCCGATCTTTCGAACTCAAAAATTAGATTTCTAGAAGATGAGGGGCTCATTACCCCTCATCGTACGCCTAAGGGATACCGTCAATACTCTAAGGAGGACGTTGATCGCCTGGAGGTCATCCTGCATTTGCAGAAGACCCGCTACATGCCGCTCAACGTGATTAAGCAGCGCTTGGAAAACGCCACGGACCTGTCAACGCTCGCTTACGAGGTGGGCTTGCTGTCCGATGTTCCGCTCAAGACGGAGCCCAAGGAGACTAAGCAAAAGCTGCATCCCATTGAGACCATTCCCGATATGCTGGGCGTCGAGATTTCGTTTATCCGCTCGCTCGCCGAGAACGACCTCATTCGCATCATCAAGAGTCCGCAGAATCGTGAGCTCGTCGATGGTCGCGATTTTCCAATCATCCGCTACTGCTCCGAGCTGTCACGCTTCCATATCGAGCCCCGCAACCTGCGTCAGTACGTGTCTTCCGCCAACCGCGAGTCCTCGATGTTTGAGCAGGTGCTCGTGAGCATGCTCGGCATGGACACCTCCGATGACGAGCGCGACGCCAAGCTCGAGCGTGCGTTTAAGAAGCTTCACGACCTGACGGAAGGCGTGCACACCGCGTTGCTCAAAAACCGCGTTTTTGAGTCGCTCAACGCCGTGGTCGAGGATGCCGATATCGATGCACTCGATGAGGAAATCGCTCGCTCCGAGTCCACCAAGGCCAAAAACGAAGAAACTGCCGCGCCGGCTTCACACGAGGATTCTCTCGTAAAGCCGCTCAAGGTTGTCGCCCCTTCGCAATCCGACACTGTCACCGCGGGCAAATAACAGCTACCGCTTATCCGGCAACCCATTGAAAGGTCATGCAATGTACGACTTCGAATCTCAAATCGTCGACATCCCCGACTATCCCGAGCCCGGAGTCATCTTTAAAGACATCACGCCGCTCTTTGACAACCCCGAGGCGCTCAAAGCCATGACCGATGCCCTCGCCGAGCACTTTGCCGGCATGGGAATCACCAAGGTCGTGGGTCCCGAGGCCCGTGGCTTTATGGTTGGCGTACCGGTGGCTGTAGCCCTTGGCGCCGGCTTTGTTCCTGCACGTAAACCGGGCAAGCTGCCGCGCGAGACCGTAAGCCAGAGCTACGAACTCGAGTACGGAACGGATTCCATTGAAATCCATGCCGACGCTATCAGCTCTAAAGATACCGTGTTGATTCTGGACGACTTGGTCGCGACGGGCGGAACCGTCGAGGCAACAGGTAAACTGGTGCGAGATATGGGCGCAAAGCTTGTCGGTTACGGTTGTATCCTTGAGCTTGCGTTTCTCAACCCGCGCGAGAAGCTCACGCCGTCTGATGATGATGTGGAGCTCTTTAGCCTGGTGACGGTGGACTAGCCGTTACCCTTAGTTACTGGAAAGGAAGCTACATGCGCACAGCAAACACGCACAAAAACATGGCACGCTGCGCTGCTACGGCAACCCTCGCTTGTGTTTTGGGCTTGGGCCTTGCGGCTCCTGCCTACGCCGATACCGCATCCGACCTTGCCGCTGCTCGTACCAAGCTCGAGCAGATCGGCACGCAAACCCAGCAAATTCATGAAGAACTCTCCGCACAGACGCAGGAGCTTGATCAGACTGCAGGCGAGATCACGCAAAAGCAGCAAGAGATCGCCGAAGGCCAGGCCAAGCTCTCTAACTACGTTGCCGGTGAATACAAGACCGGCGGTCTGAGTCTCCTTCAGGTTCTGACGGGCGTCGACGATCTGGGCGACATGCTCAACCGTCTCTTCTACTACGGCAAGGTGTCCGACAAGCAGGCCCAGACCATTCAGGAGGTCAAGGACCTTAAGCAGCAGCTCACCGATAAGCAGACCGAGCAGGAGAAGAACGTCGCTGCGACGCAGAAGAAGGTCGACGAGCTCAATGCCCAGCAGGCTGAGGCCCAGAGTGTCGTGAGCTCCCTGGATTCACAGTTGCAGGCCGAGCTTGCTGCCGAGGCCGAGGCCAACGCCGCGCTGCAGGCGGGTATCAACGCCAGCACTGCCGAAAAGGCCACGGTGAGCAACGACACCTCCGGTACGACCGAGAACACCAACAATGGTGGCGGCGACACGCCTGCACCCACGCCCGCTCCTGCTCCTACGCCGCAGCCCGCTCCCGCTCCCGCTCCGGCTCCGGCCCCTTCGGCGCCGAGCCAGTCCGTTGACGGCGGCTCCGTTGTTTCGCGTGCCTACAGCAAGCTCGGTTGTGTTTATTCTTGGGGCGGCATTGGACCGAACAGCTTTGACTGCTCCGGTTTTGTAAGCTATTGCCTCACGGGCCGCTACTGCCGCCTGGGCACCACCGGCACCTTCATGGGTTGGACCCGTGTGTCCGATCCGCAACCCGGCGATGTTGTGGTTAACTCCTACCATACCGGCATCTATATCGGTAATGGTCAGATGATCCATGCTTCCGACTACAAAACGGGCGTCATCATCAGCTCCGTCGCCGCTGGCATGAACAACAATTACATTTTCGTGCGCTACTAATTTATTACTGCAGCGAACGAACGTGGGCCTCGCGATCTTGAGTCACGAGGCCCATTCTTTTTGCGCCTACCGTTTGCCTTATGAACAGAACGGCTATCTAGTATTCAAAACTAGATAGCCGTTCAATTTATGAGAAAGACGGCTATAATTGTTGAGGAACAATTAGAAAGGACCCTCAATGAGCTGGGCACTTATCTCCGATTCGAGCTGCAATCTTCGCGATTGGCAACCGACTGCACCCCGTACCACCTTTGCATTCGCACCCCTCAAAATTCGAGTGGGGGAGCGTGAATTCATCGATGACCTTTCGCTCGATGTTCATGAGCTCAACTGCGCTGTTCAGGCGGAGACGAACGCTTCTTCGAGCGCTTGTCCCAGCGTAGGGGAGTGGGCCGAGCTCTTCAAATTGGCAGACAAGACCATCTGCATGTCAATCTCTGAGGGCGTGTCGGGCAGCTACAACGCAGCAGCCACGGCTCGCGATATGGTTCTTGCCGAGGAACCGGACCGCAATATTCATCTTGTCAATTCGCGCGCAGCTGGCGGCAAAATGGACCTCATTTTCTTGCTGTTCGACCGCTATCTTGCAAGCAATCCGGATGTCTCATTCGAGGACGCTTGCGCATACTTCGATAGCCTTGAGCAGAACAGCAAAATCCTCTTCAGCTTGTGCAATTACGAAAACCTGGCCAAAGCCGGACGTATCCCTAAGGCAGCCGGCGTCATTGCCAACAAGCTCAATATCCGCATTTTGGGCACGGCGAGTGAGGCCGGTAAAATCGAACTCGTCGGTCACACGCGTGGCGAAAAGAAGATGCTCAACAAGATCATCGACACCATGGAAGCTGAGGGCTTTACGGGCGGTGAGGTCATCATCGATCACGTTGAGAACGAAGCTGGAGCCCAGGCGCTTACTGACCGCATAGTCGAGCATTGGCCCGGCTCCAAGACCATCATCATGCCCTGCAACGGCCTGGATTCCTATTACGCCGAGATGCACGGCCTCATCATCGGCTACGGCATGGGCGTAGCTTCGGGCAAATAACGTCCAACCAAGCAAAAATACGGGCGGGACAAAGCGACAGATGGCTCTTTGTCCCGCCCGTTTTATACTTCGGCTAGCTATTAAACCCATTGAACTTGAGGTAGCTCATCAGATACGCCTTCGAAACAAAGGACGAAACTGCGCTGCGCACGAGCAGCGACTCACGCGTAACCTGATGCGCCGTATCGGGAACCGGCGTCTGCTCGACGGAAAATGCCGCTCGAATCGATGCCTCGAGCTGATCAACCACATAGTCGAAGGCCGTCGGGGCATCGTAGCTCAATCGCTGAATGTTAAAGAGTGCCTGCACCGCAGCAATAGGTAACACCTGCTTAAAGAGGCAGATAGCGATCAGGCGGGCAATCTGCTCGCGGCCATATTGCTTTTTGACCGGAGCAGGCACCAGGCCGACCTTCACGTAGTTATTGATCATCGATGGCGTAATGACAGGGTGCTCAACGCAAATGGACAGCGGCTCCATCCACAGCGCAACATACTCAATAACCTGGTCGCGATAGAGCGTCACATTGGGCAACTGGTCATAGCGCGGCAGACTCAACGTATTGAGTTTACGCACGATTTCGGACTGAATAAATGCATCGGGCAGCACCGTGGGCTGAATATCCTCAGGCTTAATACTGACCGACGAATCGGACATCGGAATAACGTGTTTAACGTGGTTCATAAAGGTCCTCCGTTCATTTTCTATATTGTATTCTAGGTTATCTAGTTTTGCATACCACATAGCCGGCAAGTAAAAGTGGTTGGACAACACATTGATGCATCGTCCAACCACTATGTTTAAAGATAGCAACCTTACATAAGATATATTATCGTACTTATGCGCGAAGGAAAGCGTATGCGCTGGTTGCCGCTATGGCTCCATCAGAAACGGCGGTCACAACCTGGCGTAAGCGCTTGGAACGGATGTCGCCAGCGGCAAATAGACCAGGTGTACGGGTGGCCATCGAATCGTCGGTGACAATGCCGCCGTCGGGAGCCAGGTCGACTAGATGCTCAACAAGCTCGGTATGGGGCTGCGTCCCCGTAAAAACAAAGATGCCGAATGAGCCGGGCTCAAATGACTCGGTATGAGTTTCCCCGGATGCATTATCCTTAAAGGTGATCGTCGTTGGCATGGCTTCGCCCGATAGCTCCACAATACTAGTTTGGTACCTAACTGTAATATTATCCTTTTCGAGTACTTTCTGAACAACACCACCAGGCGCACGGAACTGATCGCGACGCAGCACGATGGTCACGCTGCTGGCAATGTCGGCCAGGAACAGCGCCTCCTCGCATGCCGAATTGCCGCCTCCGATAACAAAGACCCGCTTGCCACGGAAGAACATGCCGTCACACGTCGCGCAATACGAAACGCCACGACCGCGATACGTATCCTCGCCTGCGAAACCTGCCGGACGCGGCGTGGCACCCATGCAAGCGATAACGCTCGAGGCCAGCGTATCGCCCATATCGTGATGCACCGTAAACAACGCTGCATCGGCATCGTAATCGATACCCGTAACCATGCTCCATGTAACCTGTGCTCCCAGGCCCTCTGCATGCTGCTGAAAACGCTCGCCGAGTTCGGCGCCACTCAGGAGCGGGAAACCCGGATAGTTCTCGACCTCATTGGTTGTGGCGATCTGCCCTCCCGACATGCCCTGCTCAATCACGGTCGTCGTCAGGTTGGCACGCGCAGCATAAATGGCGGCAGCATAGCCCGCGGGGCCGCCACCGATAATCGCAACATCGATCGGCTTATCGGTAGTCATGAAGCGTCCTTTCGTCGAAACGTTGTCGTTCTTTGCGCTCATACCCAAATTTACGTGAACGTGACACTCATGCACTACAATGATAAATCCATGTTACAACGTCGAAGGGGAGTTATCGATGGATCAGACGCAGACGAGCGACGACGCTCCCCTGCTTACGCTCAGCACTCCCCAATCGAAGAAAACCACGCTCTCGGCTCAGCAAAAACCTCTCGTGACCATCGTGCACGCCTCGGTCGGCTCGGGCCACAAGGCCGCCGCAAATGCGATTGCGCAGGCATTCGACCTCATCCGCGGCAACAATGGCATCCCCGAGGATGTTGAGATTGAAGTACTCGATATCCTTGATTTTGGACGTATTAAATTCGACGGCAATAAAACCGCGGCTTCTTTTACGGGAGCCACGCGCCCCATTTACGACCTGACCTGGCGATATACGCTTACGGGACATCTGCTCTGGGGCGGCGGCACAGCATGGTCGCGAATTATGTTCCCCGCCTTCAACGAATATATTCGTAGCCGCAGGCCCATAGCCGTGGTCGCAACGCACATCACAGCAGCCAATGTCGCCGTGGGCGCCCGCGTAATTACGGGTATCGATTATCCGGTCATCTGCGTGCCGACCGACTACGAAGTCGAGGGCTGGTGGCCCCACAAGGACACCGATTTATTCTGTGTTGCCAACGAATTTATGGCCGAAACGCTACGTCCGCGCAAGGTGCCCGAGACAAAGATTCGCATTACCGGCATTCCTATTCGCGCCGGATTCGACACGGATTACAATCGCGAGGAAGAGCTAGCCAAGTTCAACCTCCCCACCGACAAGACCGTCGTGCTGGTAATGGCCGGCGCCAGTTTGCCTCAACCGTACGTTCGCTTTCGCGCGGCGATGGACCACACACTCCCCTTCCTGCGCAGCTTCGAGGACATGCACTTCGTCTTTTTGCCGGGCAAGGACGCCGAATACGCCGCCCGCCTCAAGACACTCTTCGATGCCATGAAACTCGAGAACGTCACGGTTCTTGACTATGTCGATGATATGGCAGCGCTTATGCACGGCTGCGACCTGGCAATTCTCAAATCGGGCGGACTCACCGTCACCGAGTGCCTATGCGCACATCTGCCGATGATCCTGCTGGGCAAGTCCTATGGCCAGGAAAAGGCCAACACCACCATGCTCACCGGCATGGGCGCCAGCATGCATGTCACCACCGCACGAGAGCTCATCGTTACCCTACGTCACTTGCACGACCATCCCGAATCACTCAAAGCCCTACTCATCAACGGCGAAGTACTACGCCGCCCCCACGCAGCCGAAGACATAGCCATCGCCGCCATGGAGCTCGTAGGCAAACCCCAAAAGCGCAAACGAGCCTTCTGCCGCTTCTACTGGGGCGGAAAACCCGCGCATATCCGCTAGCGTCTTTATGTCCGCTTACCTGCGGGAGGCCCCTATATATCATCCCATGCTCAAACATTCTCGCTTCGCTGCGAAACTGCGCGTGGGACGATATATAGGGGCCTCCCGCAGGTAAGCTGCGTTTACGTACTAGCAGCTATACCAGATTCCCCTCCAGTAGAATCTGCAAAGGGGAACCAGAAAATATAAATACAGTAAGTCGATGCGACAAAGGAGGCGTCCCTTTATCGCATCGACTTACTAGAAAAGTAAATATTGTTTCAAGCGAGTAGCCGCCCGCCCGGGGCTTACCTATATCGTTCCACGCGCAGTTTCGCAGCGAGCGAAGCGACGCGAGAATGTTTGAGCATGGAATGATATAGGTAAGCCCCGGGCGGGAGGGATACGAGCGCCCTAGGCGATGCCGCTGGAGCCGAAGCCTCCTTTGCCTCGGTCGGTTTCGTCTAGTTCTTCTACTTCTATGAGATTGACCGTGGGGACTTCTTGGATGACGAGTTGGGCTATGCGGTCGCCTTTATTGATTTGAATGTTATTGGAGGGATCCAGGTTGATGAGGATAACCTTGAGTTCTCCTCGGTAGTGAGCGTCGATGAGGCCCGGCGTGTTGACTATAGACAGGCCCTGCTTGATGGCCAAGCCGCTGCGGGGCTGGACGAAGCCGGCGTAGCCATCGGGCAGAGCGATGGCCAGCCCAGTAGAGACCAGACGGCGTTCGAAGGGCTTCAGGACGCAGTCCTCGTTGGAGCGCAAATCCAAGCCGGCATCGGTGGGATGGGCGTATTTGGGAAGCTCAACGGTGGGGTCGAGACGCTTTATGTTGACGGTAATGTTGGACATGGAATCACCTTAGCTTGTCGAGCTCATGCAGAAACTCATCGACGTCTTTGAAATCACGGTAGACCGAGGCAAAACGGATGTACGCAACCTTGTCGATCTTGGCCAAGCGCTTGAGCACCATGTCACCCAACTCATGGGACGTGACGGCCGTCAGCGTGCGAGAGCGCAGCTCGACCTCGATGTCATCGATAATCTCATTGAGCTTCTTAGTGTCGATATCGCGCTTGATGGTGGCTCGCATCAAGCCGACGAGCAGCTTATTGCGATCGAACCGCTGCTTGGTTCCGTCTGACTTAATGACCTCGATAGGGTCCTCGCATCGCTCGAACGTTGTAAAGCGGTAGTTACACGAGCAACATTCGCGACGGCGCTTAATGGTGTTATTTGACTCCTGCATACGGGAATCAACGACGCGGGTATGTGCCTTGCCGCATTTGGGACAGCGCATGGTACCTCCTCTTAAACGATAACAAGGGTACCATGCGCAGCGCGATAATGATTACGAACGAGCAGGAACCTTAAGATGCGCACCGGCGGCGAGCGAACCATGCTCCAGATGATTGACGCTACGGATCATGTCGGAAGTCTCTTGCGTGGAAAGGCCTTCGATTGGATATTCTTCGGCAAGCGACCAAAGAGAATCGCCAGGCTGAACGCGAATGGTCCCGTAGGTAATGTTGGAAACGGACTCGGCATACGCGGCGTGACGAGCGCTAAAGACCGACATAGCGAGGACAAAGAAGAGCGTAAGCGCAACGGCGACGGCGACAATCGTCGGAACCTTCAGGGCAACGCGGGCCGGCGCGACTACAGCCTGCTGATTGCGCGCAGGCTTTACGGTCAAAGGCTGAAAGCCGGAGCGGCCACCCTGAACAACCGTAAAAGTGGGTTCTGCAGGCGTCTCGAGCTTAAGGGCGAGGTTTCCCTGGACCATATTCGTTACGTTCATCATGTTCTCCTCTCGCGTGTTTTGCTGAGAACAGTTTTATCAAGCCGCGCGGACAAAAATGTCTAGCGCGAGAACGAATGTTCGGTTATTATTATCTTCGAACAGTTGTTCCTGTCAAGCAAAATTCGAACATTTGTTTGACATGGGTAGAGAGGATGCCCTGATGGCTCGCAAAATTACCAAGCGTCAGCAGCAAATTTACGACTTCATCAAGGAATATCAGCAGGAGAAGGGTTATCCGCCCAGCGTGCGCGAGATGGCTTCTGCCGTGGGCCTTTCCTCCCCCAGCACCGTGCACGCCCATCTCTCTGCCTTGGAGGCGCGCGGGCTACTCAAGCGCGATGCCACCAAACCGCGCGCCCTGGAACTCTTTAACGAGGACGGTTCCTCTGTCTCAATTTCTAAATCTGACGAGCCCACCGCACCTCGCGGAACGGTCTCGCTACCGCTCGTTGGTCGCGTCGCGGCAGGGATTCCTATTCTGGCCGAGCAGAATATTGAAGACACGTTTACTATCCCGACCGAAATCGCCACTGATCAGGGTTCCTTTATCCTTGAGGTGCATGGGAGCTCAATGATCAATGTCGGCATCTTCAATGGCGATTACATCATCGTCCGTGAACAAAAGAGTGCCATGAACGGCGAAATTGTCGTGGCCATGATTGATGGTTCAGCGACCGTCAAGACGTTCTACAAGGAGCAGGGGCGCGTGCGCTTGCAGCCCGAGAACGACACTATGGAGCCCATCTATGCGACGAACCCCGTTATTTTGGGTAAAGTTGTCGGTTTAATGCGCCGGTTCTCGTAATGCAAAAACGCATCACCATCTTTGATACCGTCCGCGGGTTTACGATGATTTCTATGGCAGGTTTTCACGCTTGCTATGATCTCGCCTACCTGTACGGCTGGGATATGCCTTGGTTTACCCAGACTGTCTTTCAAGACGTCTGGCGCGCCAGCATCAGCTGGGTATTTTTGTTTATCGCGGGTTGGATGTGCACTCTTTCGCGCAACAATATCAAACGTGCCGCCAAATACGCCTTAGCAGCACTCGTTGTCTGGTTGGCAACAACACTTGTCTCATTCGACGATTCGGTTAATTTTGGCATCATCTACTGCATGGCCGCATGCACCGGCATCGTGGCGTTGACCGATCCCGTCCTTAAGAAGATAACGGCGAGATGGGGCATGCCCCTATGCCTTGTGTTGTTCGCCCTCACCTGGAGCATCCCCAAAACGATCTACCCTGTCCCCTACCTGGCGTGGCTGGGATTTCCGAGCCCTGGGTTTGTCTCAGGTGATTACTACCCCATCATCCCGTTTATCTTTATGTATCTTGCAGGATACTTCGCCGCACACATAGCGAAGAGTATCGATAAGACCGTCCCTAGCTGGGCCTACGCCAACCCCCTGCCGGCGCTCGCCAGCCTTGGACGTCACGCTCTCCCCTTTTATCTGCTGCATCAGCCCATCATTCTGGGCATTTTGGAGATCGTCTACTCGGTGCGATAACGCTCGAGCCGCGGTGCAATACGAGCCGGCAGTTTCGCCACAATGCGAACGCCGTCCTCGAGATATTCCTCATGCAGAAGGGTTCCCTGCTCATGCACCAGCGTGATGAGAGCGCCCTCACGATACGGGATATCAGCGGAGAGCAACACATCGGTGGCAGCTGCCTCGCGAGCAATCCGGTCGACGAGATCGTCGAGCCCCTCGCCCGTTTGGGCCGAGAACAGAACGGCCTCCGGATAGCGACGACGGAAACTCAATCGATCGACGCTATCGAGAAGATCGATTTTATTGAATACAATCAGCGTTAAACGCTCTCCGGCGCCGATCTCATCAAGCACGCGGTCGACAGCCTCCAGCTGCCGCTCATAGTCCTCGTCAGACGCATCTACGACTTTGAGAATTAGATCGGCACCCAAAACCTCGGACAGCGTCGATTTAAAGGCATCGACCAGACCATGCGGCAGCTTTTGAATAAAGCCGACGGTATCGGTAATCGTCATGCCGCGACCGCCGGGCAGACGATACGAACGCGTCGTCGGGTCGAGCGTAGCAAACAGCTTGTCCTGCGAAAGTACCGTAGAGCCGGTCAGACGATTGAGCAACGTCGATTTACCGGCATTGGTATAACCGGCTAACGCGACGCGAAACGCCGGGGACTCAATGCGACTCTTGGATTGAACATCGCGACGCTGTTCAACCTGCTTGAGCTCACGACGAAGCGCAGCGATCTTATTACGAATGAGGCGACGGTCGACCTCGAGCTGACTTTCGCCCTGACCAAAACGTGAGCCGATGCCGCCGCGCGTCTGCTCCTTAGCGAGATGGCTCCACATGCCACGCAGGCGAGGCAACAAATATTGAAGCTGTGCCAGCTGTACCTGCAGGCGTCCCTCACGCGTCTGAGCATGCAGGCCAAAGATATCCAGGATCAGTGCAGTACGATCGATAATCTTTACCGGCTCGCCCACGGCTTTCTCCAAATAGGATTGCTGCGAGGGGGTCAGGTCGTCGTCAAAAATAACGACATCGGCATCCATGCGATGCACCAGGCCGCACAGCTCTTCAACCTTACCGGAACCGATAAACGATTTAGGATACGGCTTTACCAAACGCTGCGACAAGCGTGCCACGCACTGGGCACCAGCTGTGTGGGCAAGACGCTCCAGCTCATCAAGCGAGCGATCGAGCGGCCATGCATTGTCGCGCCACTCAACACCAACTAAAATGGCACGCTCGGGCTCGGGTGCCGTGGGAACAAGGGGGAAACGGGGCATTAGGCAGCCTCAATACGATGCAGGATATCCTCAACGACCTCATCGATCGTACATTCATCCATATCAAACCACACGATACGGTCATCGCGCTTAAACCACGAAAGCTGACGCTTGGCATAACGACGCGAACGCATCTTAATGAGTTCGCGAGCCTCATCCATGCTCATCACGCCATTGAAAGCATCAATGATCTCTTTATAGCCAATTGCCTGCATCGACGTCAGGGCATCTCCCAGCCCCTGGCCCATAAGACCGCGGACCTCATCGACAAGACCCTGCTCAAACATCAGATCGACGCGCTGGTTAATGCGCTCGTAGAGCACCTCGCGATTACGCGTCAGACCAAACCAAAGGGCATGATAATGCTCGTGCGGAACACTAAACTGCGACTTTTGCTGCGCATAGGAGACGCCATCATCATGCATCTCGAGCGCACGAATCACACGGCGCACGTTATGGGGATGAATAACAGCAGCCGATTCTGGATCGCGCTCGGCAAGCAAGGCATGCAGTTCTTCCTCGCCAATACGCTCGGCAAGCTCCTGATAGCCCGCACGACGATCGTCCTCAAGTTCACCCGAGGGAAAGTCCATCTCATCGAGGGCGGCCTTGAGATACAGCCCCGTACCTCCACAAAAAACCGGCAGGCAACCCGAACCAAGGAGACGTTCAACATGCGCGCGAGCGTCGGCCTGATAAAGCGCAGCAGAATATGCCACACCCGGCTCTACAATGTCGACGAGACGCAGCGGCGCCGTGCACTCATCGGGCGCCATCTTTGCGGTACCGATGTCCATGCCGCGATAGATTTGCATCGCATCGCACGACAGCACTTCGGACGAAAGACGAGCTGCCAAACGGTCGGCAACATCACTCTTACCAACCGCCGTCGGACCGACGATCGCAACGGCGGAAAGACCTGCCCCGGGAGAAACCATTAGCGCGGCT
Organism: uncultured Collinsella sp.; assembly: GCA_900542365.1. Classification (GTDB taxonomy): domain Bacteria; phylum Actinomycetota; class Coriobacteriia; order Coriobacteriales; family Coriobacteriaceae; genus Collinsella. The sequence continues at coordinate 14,725 of UQNH01000017.1, forward strand.
CGCCCACAACGGAGCCGGACAAATACCAGGTCTTGGCAACGTCAACGTCAACATCAACGATCTTACCAACAAGCTGATCGATGCTGTAACCCTCGGGAATAGGCGCATGCACGGTCTGATTCTTGGGACTCTTGCCCAGCAGGACCGCGTCGTTCTTTTTACTCGTTCCCTCAATGAGCGCCGGAACCACAGTATGAAGCTCACCCTGGTTATACTCGTGTGCCGTGGTCTCGATAACCTTAACCAGACGGTTGAAACGCTCGAGAATAACCTCATGCGGCGTAGGATCGTCAATCTCGGCGGCCGGGGTACCGGCGCGCTTGGAATAGATGAAGGTATAGGCCTGAGCATAGCGGACCGTCTCGGCAAGTGAGAGCGTCTGCTCAAAGTCTTCTTCAGTCTCACCCGGGAAGCCAACGATAATGTCGGTCGAGAGCGCGATATCGGGCATGCGGTTGCGAATGCGATCGACAAGGCCCAGATAGTCCTCGCGTGTATAACGGCGATTCATCTCTTTGAGGATCCGCGTCGAACCTGACTGGACGGCCAAGTGCAGCTGCGGCATAACGGCAGGCGTCTCGGCCATGGCGTCGATGGTCTCGGGCAACAGGTCCTTGGGATGCGAAGACGTAAAGAAGATGCGCTCCACGCCCGTATTGCCCACGGCACGCAGCAGATCGGCAAAACGCGGCTTGCCAAACAGATCGCGACCATATGAGTTAACGTTTTGGCCCAGCAGCGTAATCTCACGCACGCCCTGGCGCACCAAACCGGTCACCTCGTCGACAATCTCCTCGAAGGGGCGGCTCTTTTCGCGACCGCGCACGTACGGCACGATGCAATAGGTGCAGAAATTATTGCAGCCCGTCATGATGGGCACCCAGGCGTGATACTGAGTCTCGCGATGCCACGGCATGCTCATGGCATCCGTATCCTCATGCTCATTGGTGCGGATATGACGCTTACCATCACGGAACGCCTCGGCAATGAGCTCGGCCACATGTGCAATGGAATGCGTGCCAAAGATGACATTGACGTTATCGACGTTGGTGAGCAGGCCCTCGCCATCGCGCTGCGCGATGCAACCGCCAACGGCAACCACGCGCTTGCCCGAAGGCGAAGGCGGCAGGCTTTTGCAGGAATTGCACTGACCGTACAGGCGAGTATCGGCGGCCTCGCGCACGCAGCACGTCATGAAGACAACGATATCGGCATGCGCGGGATCGAGCGCCATGAGGCAGCCATACGAATCAAGCAGACCGCTCACACGCTCGGAGTCGTGCTGATTCATCTGGCAGCCAAAGGTGCGGATAAAGTAGGTTTTACCGGCAAGAATATCGCGTACGGAACGCTGGTCCATGTGCATAAGTCCTAACGATGGGGAGCGAAACAAGGCAAGCAGAAGCTATGCCACAGGCTTAACATCATCCATGACGACGTTATCCATAGCAGCTCGATTGATCTGGTGAACGTAGATAGAAAGGCGGATGGCCGTGCGCGACTCCCCGTTAATGAGGATGTCGGAGAACACGGGCGCGCAGGAAATATCAAAACCGGTTGGAATCAAAAAACCGCGCGCGATAGCAACGGCCTTAATAGCCTGGTTGACGGCACCGGCGCCGACACACTGGATGTTGACGGGTACACCATCCTTGACCATGCCGGCGATGGCGCCGGCAACGGACGCGGGCGATGATTTGCTTGATACCTTCAGGCAATCCATGAAGAAACTCCTGCATTTAAAAGTACGTTTTAACTGCAACAACTGTATCGTACCGAGTGGACTCGGTAAAGGCACTATTCCTCTTTGGCAAGATCAAAGGTCACGGTGATTCGATCACGCGAAACACGGATCTTTGGGTCGCCGCAAAGGTTGAGATAGTACCGGGCGGCAAGGTCATTAAAGTCGCGTTCCACAGCGCGCGAAAACTGTGCCATGTCATCCTTGGCAATACGTAGCCCGCGACGATCCTTCGCGAGATCGACAGGAGTCGGCGCATGCGAGGACGAATCACGCTCGCGCAGCAGACGCGCGGTCACACCGCGAACGGGCTTAATCTGCCCTGCCAAAATGCGATGGGCCGTGCGCTCGGACATCTCAAGACCCAAACCCGAACAAATACGGATAAAGTCCTCGGCATCAGAAGCAAGGCCTAAACGATCGACAACCGGAAGCTCGCTCTCGTCATCAATGAACAGGAGACGAGACGTATCGAGCCGACTTGACGCTTGAGCATAAAGGGTCGCGGCAATCTCAGACGGAGAACCGAGATAGACATCGCAACCACGCAACTCCTCGAGCGCAAACTCACAAGCAGCGCGAATAATATTATGTGGACCGCGAGCGCAGACATAACGTCCGTCCTCATCCTTGACGGCCTGGGGCCAGCTGGACTGATCGGCACGCTCACTGAGGCGGTCGGCCGCAACGCTCACCTTGAAGGCTGAACCAAGATCGACGCCGGACGTGACCACACGGGCCTCGTCGGCGTTCTGCTTAATCGAAAACAATGCCATGCCACGACCGTGAACGCCCCAACGGTCCATCTTCATGCTCTCGAGCTTGGAGGTAACGCGGGCATCAAAGATTCGCTCTTGCATATCCTGCGGAACGCCAGAACCGTTATCCAGAAAGACAAGCGTGCGGACGCCATCTTCCTTGGTCGTGGCGAGATAGACCTTGTCGGCGCCGGCATCGCGAGCATTACGGAGCATTTCGATGACGATGTCCTCGACATGCTGAATGTCGTGCTTAGCCTGGCGCCGCTCGGCCTCCGAAACGCGGAGGCGGACATACCCCTCGCCAAGGTTCTCCTCGACGCGAAGGTTGCCCTCCCCCGACATCGACGCGATAAATGAGATGAGCTCGTTCGCGTCGCTCATGTTATTTAGCGATATCGACAGCGCGGCTCTCGCGAATCACGACGACGCGCACCTGACCGGGATACTCCATCTCTTCCTCGATCTGATGGGCGATATCGTGAGCCAGAACCGTGGACTGGGCATCGGAGATCTTGTCCGGCTGGACCATGACGTGGACCTCGCGACCGGCCTGCATGGCATAGGTACGTTCGACGCCGTCATGGGAGTTGGCGATCTCCTCGAGCTTCTCAAGACGCTTGATGTAGTTCTCGGCAGACTCGCGACGGGCACCGGGGCGAGAGGCAGAGACAGCATCGGCGGCCTGCACCAGGACATCGAGCACCGTGTTGGGGTCGACATCGGCATGGTGAGCCTCAATAGCGTGGACGATAACGGGCTTCTCGCCATAACGGCGGGCAAGCTCGGCGCCGATGACGGCATGCGGGCCCTCGACGTCGTGGTCGATTGCCTTGCCCAGGTCATGAAGCAGGCCGGCGCGCTTGGCGGTCACAACGTCCAGGCCAAGCTCGGAAGCCATCACGCCGCACAGATCAGAGACCTCGAGGGAATGCTGAAGCACGTTCTGACCAAACGAGGTACGGTAGCGCAGGGCACCAAGGGTCTTGACGATCTCGGGGTGCAGATCGTGGATGCCGGTATCGAAGGCAGCCTGCTCGCCAGCCTCGCGCACGCGCTGCTGAACCAGGTCGGCGGCCTTGTGATACATCTCCTCGATACGGGCAGGGTGAATGCGGCCGTCGGCGATTAGGTTCTCGAGGGCGACACGGGCGGTCTCACGACGGACCGGGTCGAAGCTCGAAAGAACGACGGTCTCGGGCGTGTCGTCGATCACGAGGTTGACGCCGGAAACCTGCTCGAAGGTCCGGATGTTGCGACCCTCGCGACCGATGATACGGCCCTTGAGGTCATCAGAGGGAATGTGCACGGAGGTAACGGTGACCTCGGCAGTGTGGTCGGCAGCGCAGCGCTGAATCGCCAGAGACAGAATCTCCTGGGCGGTCTTGTGGCACTCGGCGCGAACCTGCTGCTCGGACTCGCGAATGATCGTGGCGGCCTCGTGGGTGACCTCGCCGCGAACCTTATCGAGGAGCTCCTTGTGGGCGTCCTCGCGGGTAAGGTCGGCGATACGCTCGAGCTCGGAGGTCTGCTTTGCGCAGAGCTCCTCGAGCTCACGGGAGCGCTTCTCGACCTGACCGGCCTGGCTGGACAGCTGATGCTCGCGCTTGTCGAGAGCGTCGTTGCGGCGATCGAGGGATTCCTCGCGCTGCATCACGCGGTTCTCGAGCGTACGAATCTCGTTCTTACGCTGCTTGTCCTCGGCCTCGGCGGCCTGCTTGTTCTTGATGATCTCCTCTTTAGCCTCGAGCAGAGCCTCTTTTTTGAGGGTCTCGGCCTGACGCTTAGCATCACCGATCAGGGACTCAGCCTGTGCGTGTGCCGACTGGATTTTTTCGTCGGCCTCGTGAAGACTACCCTGCTTGGCGGTGCGCATGTAGGCAATGGCGGCGATGGCACCCAAAATGATGCCAACGAGCGCTGCGATGATAGGCATGCTCACTCCTTTTTATGGATTCGTTACACAACAAAGCGAACCGTCCTTACGAACGGCTCGCGACATTTGAGTAATATGGGCGCAGCTTATGCGGGTCGGATACAGATAAACATATAAACAAACTCATCACAGATGAGCACATATCACAAAGCAAATGACAGTGTTTATCGTACGTTGAACCACAACAACTGTCAAATAAATGGCCCCAGCACGGCGGCTAAAACGCGGTGAACGGCAGGGCCACAAAACGCATACGCCTAAACCGCACATTCCTCACGTTCGGCATCGAGACGTGCCTTAACGGCATCGGCGGCGATGTGATACGAGAAGCCCTTGCCCATCAAAAACCGAACCAGTTTTTCGAATCCGCGCGTCTCTGGAACACGCCGCTTGGCGAGCAGGGCTGACGCACGCGCCAAATCGTCTTCGACGGCAAAATAATCCTCGGGATAACCGGGAATGTCATCGAGCACGACATGACGGCGCTTGAGCTCGGTCTCGATTTTACGCTGTCCCCAACCGCGCCGCTTGCGTTCCTCGATAAAGTACGAGCAAAAGCGGTTCTCGTCTAAAAAGCGATACTCGGTGGCGCGCTCGACGGCGAAATCGATCGCGGGCTGGCGAAAGCCGTAGCGTGCCAACTTGTCACGGACCTCACCCGTCGCATGGTCGCGGCGCGATAGCATCTCGGTCACCATGGTAAGTGCACATTTACGCTCGATGAGCTGCACCGCTTCACGAAAGTTATCCCAATCACAGGGAAGATCGGGGCGATTTTTGACATACAAGCGCGCGACCCGCACGGGAATCCAAATGGACCGCTCAAAACCGCCCTCAAGCTCACAATCGATATGTGCGCAAGGCTTTTTGGACGCATACCCGCTCGAGAACGAGGAGGCCGCCTTCTTATCGGGAAAGACGACCGTGGCCTCGGTCACAGTATACGACATGAGCGTAACCGCTACTCGTCGTCATCATCGAGCATGGCGGAACCATCGATGGCGTAAAGCTCGTCAAACTCCTCAGGCGCAGGCTGATCGGTCAGCTCGACCTCGGACGGAGCATCGTCGTCAAACTCAAGCCCGCAGGCAAGGCGGACCTTATGCTCAATCTCGTCGGCGCAATCGGGGTGTTCGCGCAGGAACGCCTTGGCGGCCTCGCGACCGTTGCCGAGCTTGTCCTCGCCATAGGCAAACCAGGAGCCCATCTTCTTGCAAATGCCGCACTCGACAGCCATGTCCAGAATCGAGCCCTCCTTAGAGATGCCCGTACCGTACATGATGTCGAACTCAGCAGAACGGAACGGAGCTGCCACCTTGTTCTTAACGACCTTGGCGCGCACGCGGTTACCGATAACCTCATCCTTAAGCTTAATGCTGTCGATGCGGCGAATGTCGATACGCACCGAAGAGAAGAACTTAAGGGCGCGGCCGCCCGTCGTGGTCTCGGGGTTGCCGAACATGACGCCGATCTTCTCTCGCAGCTGGTTAATGAAGATGCATGTCGTGTTGGACTTGGACAGCGAGCCGGCGAGCTTGCGGAGCGCCTGACTCATCAGACGAGCTTGCAATCCGACCGTGGTATCGCCGATCTCTCCCTCGATCTCGGCACGCGGGGTCAGCGCGGCGACGGAGTCGACGACGATGGCATCGATGGCGCCGGAACGCACGAGCATGTCAACAATCTCGAGCGCCTGCTCACCCGTATCAGGCTGGGAAATCAGTACCTCGTCGATATCCACGCCAATGCGCGCGGCATACGTGGGATCGAGCGCGTGCTCGGCATCGATAAATGCCACCACGCCACCCATTGCCTGGGCTTCGGCCAGGATCTCGAGCGAAAGCGTCGTCTTACCGGAGGACTCAGGACCGTAAATCTCGACGATACGGCCGCGCGGCACACCGCCGATACCCAGAGCGGCATCGAGTGCCAGAGCGCCCGTGGGGATGGCCTCAACCTCAAGCTCGGGGCCGCCGTCACCATACCTCATGATGGAGCCTTGACCGAACTTCTTCTCGATCTCGGCCTTGGTGGTGGCGATCATCTCATCGCGCTCTTTACCCGTCGTGCGAGCATGAACGGTACGTACGGGACCTGAATTCTTGGCCATGAATAGCCCTCCTCTTAACAACCTGCATCGATAATAAACGAACGGCTGTTCGTGGTCAACCGTTCAGGCCAATCATATGCAGGCAGTCTTTCCAAAACCCAACCAAACGCCGACCAAACACTGACCAAATGCTTGACCACAAAGGGGCAAATAAGAACAAGAAAGGCAAAAATACACCTATGACCAGCGCAAACGCTAAATTCGTCAGGGGTCCCTATCTCCACATTTAAGGGGCCCGAAGGCCCCTTAAAACACGTCTATTCCATAGAGTTAAGCACAAGGGCAATGCGTCCCAATGCCTCCGCGACCGCATGGGCACGAATACACGAACGGTCGCCCTCATAGTGGCAGCGCACAGAGTCCACGACCGGCACTTCCCCATCAGCCGCGCGATACGCCCAGCCAATATAGAAAGTGCCAGCCGGATCGTCCTCAGTGCCGCCGCCGGGGCCGGCATAACCCGTTGCGCTCACTGCAATATCGCTCTGGTACAGCTCCAGCGAACGCGCCGCCATCTCGCGCGCGGTCTGATGCGACACCGCGGTATAGCGGTCGAGCGTCTCCTGATCAACACCCAAAACGCGATGCTTGATCTCATCGCAGTAGGTCACCGCACCGCCACGCAGCACCGCCGAGGCGCCCGGGATATCGGCAATCGTCGAGGCGATCATACCTGCTGTCAGCGACTCAGCCGTCGAAACCGTCACGCCCCGAGCGCTCGCGCGCTCGACAATATGACGCGCCAGCTCCTCGTTATGTGCGGAAATCTGCTCAAAAGAGTCCGTCATACCCACCAGAACCTAGACCGAAAAGACGATCTTGCGGCAGTTCCAGAAGTACTGGGCGCCCGAGATAACGGTCAGGACAACGGCAACGGCGTACAGGAAGCGCGACACCGAGTAGATGCCGAGCGTCAGCGCCAGCGGGCCAAGGTGCAAGCCGGCCATCGCAAAGACGCACAGGTAACCGCAGATGGAGACCATCGTGGTCGCCGTCTTGTACTTGCCAAGCTTATCGGCGGCAACGACCACGCCGGCGGCACTCGCAACCATGCGCAGGGCGCTTACCAGCAGCTCGCGGAACAAGATGATGAACACGGACCAAACCGACACGGCACCAAAGTCCAAGAATAGCAGCAGGGCCGAGAATACGAGCAGCTTGTCGGCGATGGGGTCCAAGAATTTACCGAAGTCGGTAATCTCGTTGCGCGAGCGCGCCAGGTAGCCGTCAACCTTATCGGTGCACGACAGGATGACGTACAGAATGAAGGCAGCGGCGGCGAGCGGGCCGTCGAAGGTGCTCCAATCTGTACCGGCAACACTCGTGTGAGAAAGCGCCGACACAATCATGAACACCGGGATAAAGACGATGCGAACGCACGTCACGATGTTGGCGGGCGTCCAAACACTCGTCAGTTCCTTATTGCTCTCGTTTGCCACGACGCTCTCCTACTCCACAACATGGCCGATAAGCTCATAGCAGAAGCTATCGGTAAACTCGACCGTCAGAATATCGCCCACAGATGCCTCGCTGGCATCCAGATGCACCGCGCCATCGGAATCAGGCGCCTGGAACCAGGCATGTCCGATCAGCTCGGCGCCGTCCTCGGTCTCTTCGATACCGTCGACAATCACCTGGGCGCGCTCGCCCACATGTGCGGCGGTGGCGGCAAAACCGAGCGACTCGGCCAGGTCCATGGCCTCCTGGGCGCGCTCGAGCTTGACCTCTTCGTCGACCTGGCCCTCCATCTTGGCGGCCAGGCTGCCCTCCTCCTGCGAGTAGGCAAAGACGCTCGTGTAGTCGAAGCCGACGGTGTCCATAAAGTCGATAAGGTCGCGGAACTCGTCGTCGGTCTCGGTCGGGAAGCCGACCATGGCCGTGGAACGGATCACGATGCCGGGGATGCGCTCACGCAGATCGCGGAACAGGTCCTCGAGCTCCTGGCGCGAACCAGAACGGCGCATAGCCTTGAGGATGCGCGCGTCGCAGTGCTGCACGGGGATATCGATATAGGGCAGCACCTCGGGCGTATCACGAATGGTCTCAATGAGCTCGTCAGTCATGCCCTCGGGCTGCAGGTAGAGCACACGGACCCAGACGTTCTGCGGACGCACGGCCTCGGCGACGGCGCGCAGCAGCTGCGCCAGATTGCGCGGCGAGCCATCGGTGACGTCTTCGTCGGCAAAGTCGGTGCCCCAAATACCCGTGTCCTGGCCGATCAGCACGATCTCGCGCACACCGCCGTCAACCAGGTCGCGTACCTCGGAGATAATGCTCTCGGCATTGCGCGAATGATAGCAACCGCGAATATAGGGGATCATGCAGAAGCTGCAGAAACGGTTGCAGCCATCGGAAATCTTGACGTAAGCAACGGCGCCCTCGACAGTGCGCTTGACTTGCGGAATATAGGCAGCGATCTCACGCTCGACACCCAGCACGCCATCGATGACCGCCACGATGCCGTCCTCCTCGTCGGCCTTCACAAAGGCAGCGACCTCGGGCAGCTCGTCAGGCAGGTCGTCGCCATAGCGCGACGGCACACAGCCGCACATGACGATGGGACAAGAACGAACGCCGTCCTGAACCTCGTTGGCGAGCTCGAGCGTGGTCTCGATGCTCTCGGACGTTGCGGAGGCGAGGAACGAGCATGTATTGACGATGGCGATATCGGCATCCTGTGGGTCGAATGCCTCCTCGTAGCCCGCGGCGGTTAAAAGAGAACGCATGCGGTCGGTGTCAACCTCGTTCTTAGCGCACCCGAGGGTGATGTAGAGCACGGAGCCCAACGGTGTATCCATGTTGGAGAGCAGTCCTTTCGAATGATATTAGCGGTAGTTGGTGAACTGCAGCGGCTGGCCGTAGTCCTGGTCGCGCAGGAACTGGATAACGGTCTGCAACGCGTCCTTCGAAGCAGAGGAAACACGCAGCTTCTCGGCCTCGATGGTCACCTTGACCTTGAGCTTTTGGTCCTTGATGTCCTTATTGATCTTCTTGGCGGTCGCCTGGTCGATACCCTCGACGATATGGCCGAGCACGCGCACGGTGCCGCCCGATGCCGCCTGCGGAGCATCCCACGAGACAGCCTTGAGGTCGATGCCGCGCTTGATGAGCTTGGAGCTCAGGACATCGATGATCTGCTTGGAGACAAAGTCGGCCGGGGCGTTGATCGTAAAGAGCTTGTCGCCCTTCGAAAGCTCGATCGTGGCGCCGGAATCCTTCAGGTCATAGCGCTGGGAAATCTCGCGCGTGGTCTGCTGGAAGGCGTTGTCGACCTCTTGCATGTTGACCTCGGACACGACGTCGAAGCTGGAATCTTTAGCCATGATGTTTCCTTTCGCGTACGAACGGCTTAGTAGCTATCGTACGAATAGTCGGTAGAATCGGTGGGCGTCTGGCCGTCAGTTGCGGTATCGGCGCCATCCGTGGACTGGGCATCGGTGCCGTCGGTGGTGTCGGCACCATCAGAACTTTCACCATTCTCGGAATCAGTCGTCTCCTTCTTGGGAACGGTGATCGTCACGCGCGCCACGCCCGAGGTCTTGGTATCGTAACGGACCTTTTCGCCGTTCTTGGTAACGGTGACATCGGAAGGCTTAGACGTGGTGATCTCGATCGAGGACTCGGGCGTATATTCCTGCTCAAAGGGGCCGGTCGCCTGGGCGCCATAGACCGACTTGCCATCAACCTTGACCTCAATCCAAGCAGTCTTGCCCTTGGCAACGGAGATCTTGACCTTTGTGACCTCGTTCTCTTCCTTCTTGGCCGTCGTCTTGGCGGCGTCCGAATCGGTCGACTCGTCCGTCGTCTCATCGGTATCTTCATCCTCATCGACGGATTCGGTCTTGTTGGAAGACTTTTTAGTCGTTGTCTTGGTGGCAACGGGCGTCTCGGGCGTCGACTCGGGCGCCGAGGAGCCGCAGCCACGCAGGAGCACCACGATGAGCACGATCAGCAGCAGCGCCACGGCGCCGATACCGGCGTAAACGATACGAGGATCGAGACCGTTGTTCTGGAGAGCACGCCCACCGCCGCGCCCACGATTGGAGCCACCGCGACCAGTGCCTTGGGGCATACGACCGCGGTTATTGTCGGAACGTCCGCGATAGCTACCTTGGCGCTGCATATTGCGCTGACCCGAGCGGGGGGCGAGCTCGCCACGACCCTGGTAGTTGCGCTGGCCCGAACGAGCCGCTGAGGAACGCTGGCTATAGGGCTGCGACTGAGATCGAAGGCGAGGCGTCACCTGCGTAGTATCGGCGTCTGCATAGCCGCCGCGCGGACGACCGGAAGAAACGCCACGGTACCCGCGATCGGAATAACCGCCATCGCCGTAGCCGGCACGAGGGTCACGAGCGACACCGCGGGCAGCGGGGAGTGCGCGCTCCTCGGGCGCCGGCGTGCTGCGAAAACGATCGCGCTGAGAACGAATCTCCTCGCTCGAGCCAGACTCGGTAATATAGCCAGCCTGCTGAGGGCGCTGGCCATAACGCGTCGAACGCCCGCCCTGAACCATCAGGAAACGGCCGTTGTCGACCGAGGAACGCGAATTGACGTAGCCGGCGGCGTCCTGAAAACGACCGCCCTGCTGCGACGTCTCGCGTTCATATGCCATGAGTTCATCAAAATAAGCGTTGACGACCTCGCGCGGATTGAGGCCCAAAAAGCGTGCGTAGCTCGAAATCATGCCCTGGGCATAACCGCGCGGGGGCATCGATGCAAAATTACCGGTTTCGAAAAACTCGATGATCTGCGGCCTGATTTTGATGGTGTTGGCGACCTGCTGAATGGAAAGGCCCATTCGGCGACGCTGCTCGAGCAGCATGTCACCAAAGCGTGCAGCCATCAGAATCCTCCAAACTCACGATCTTCACGTGCCATCTCGGCGTCGACGGATTCCAGCGCGGCAAGGCCTTCTTCATCCAGCAGGACCTCGCGCGGCTTGGAACCGTCGGGCGGTCCGACGACACCCTTTTCTTCCAGCATGTCCATAATACGCCCGGCGCGCGCATAGCCAACCTTCAGGCGGCGCTGCAGGCCAGATGTGGAGCCCAGCTGCGATTCCACCACAATATGAGCGGCTTCCCAGATAAGCGGATCGTCGTCCTGGGGCTCGGCGACGCCGGTGCGCACGATGCCGCCGCCACCCGCCATGGACATGGAGGCAGGTGCCACGGCAGACAGGATCTCCTCGTGGTAGTCTGGCTCACTCTGCGACTTGACGAACTCGACAATCTCGTTGATCTCATCATCCGAGACAAAGCAGCCCTGGATACGGCGGGGCTTGCCCCAGTCGACCTTGGAGAACAACATGTCGCCCAAACCGGTGAGCTTCTCGGCGCCCATCTGGTCGATGATGACGCGCGAGTCGATGCCCGTGGCGACGTTAAAGGCGATGCGGTTGGTGATGTTAGCCTTGATGAGGCCCGTCACCACGTTGGAGCTGGGGCGCTGCGTGGCCACGATAAGATGAATACCGGCGGCACGGCCCAGCTGTGCAATACGCACGATCGAGGCCTCGACATCCTTGCCGGCAACCATCATCAGGTCCGAAAGCTCGTCGATGATGATGACCAGGTAGGGCATCTTTTGCGGCGGGTTGTCGTAATGCTCAAACTCGCCGGCGGCCTGCTTTTCATTGTAGGTCGAGATCTTACGCACGTTGAGACGCTCGAAAACCTTCAGGCGACGCTCCATCTCGGACACAGCCCATTGCAGAGCGCTCGCGGCCTGCTTAGGCTCGGTCACCACGGGCACATAGAGATGCGGCAAACCGTTATAGCCCGCAAGCTCGACGCGCTTGGGGTCGACCATAATCAGGCGAACGTCCTCGGGAAGGGCGCGCATGAGCAAGGTCGTGATGATGGAGTTGATCATCACCGACTTACCAGAACCAGTCGTACCGGCGATCAACAGGTGAGGCATCTTGGCGAGGTCGGCGACGACCGGCGTGCCCTCGGCGTCACGGCCGATAGCGAGCTCGAGCGGACCGCCCTTCACATAGGGCAGCACGTCGCCCAGATTGACGTTCTGGCGCTTGCGGTTGGGAATCTCGATGCCCACGAGCGAGGTGCCGGGGATCGGGGCAAAGATACGCACCGACTGGGCAGCGAGCGAAAGCGCGATATCGTCCTCGAGGCTCGAGATTTTGCTCACACGCTCGCCCTCACCGGGCTGCAGCTTAAAGGTCGTCACCGTGGGGCCGGCGATCCAGCCGACCACGCGGGCACTGCGGCCAAACTCAAGCAAGGTGGATTGCAGTGACTCAGCGGTCTGCTCCAGCTCCTTGTCCGAAGACGCGGCAGAAGCCGACTGCGGGTTGGCATGCAGGATTTCGAGCGGCGGAAGCTTGAGGCCGTCCTCTTCTTCGCCCTCGGCGTCAGTTGCGGTGTCGCTCGCTCCCCCATTGTCAGCCGCAGCAGGAGCGGCAGAGGCCGTAGAGGTTGAGGCGTCAGCGACCTTGGGGTGCTTCAGGAAGTCGGGGATCTGGGGGGCGGCCGAGACGGGATTCACGGAAAACGGCGGCTCGGACTCGTCGATCTTATCGGGGTCGTCTTCCATCGAAAGCTGGCCGGTTACCTGGCCGCGCTTTGCATGGCGACGCGGCAGCAAAGTTGTCTTTGCGGTCTCAATCGGAGCCTCATCGTCCTCGTCATCGCCCTCGGTGAGCTCAATCTCGCTATCGGACCAAGACGGGTCGGGTTCACTCGTATTGAGCTTAGGCGCAACCTTGCCCTTCTTGGCATGGCGGCGCGGCAACAGCGTGGTCTTGGCCCGTTCGGCTTCAACCGACTCGGATACGTCGACAAACGGGTCATCGTCCTCGTCGTCATCGTCTAAAACCGGGTCCGCATCGTTGCCCATGACCGTGGTCATGGCAGTATCGGAGCCCTTTTGACGAAGAATGCTCAGATGCGGGCGGGCGGCGCCAGGCACCGACAGGGCCCCATCGTCACCCCACGGGCTCGCGTTAACATCGGAACGACGGCGTTCGGCAAAATCTGCCGCACGATCGCGGGCAGAGCGCAGCACGCCGCCCACCGAAAATCCAATGATAACCAGGCCCACAACGACAAGCCCCAGCAGGACTACCATGGCGATGGGTTTACCCAGGGCGTTTTGCAAGGCACTGGCGATAAAGGCGCCAATGTAGCCGCCCGAGGTGGAAAGGTTTTGCGGCGTGAACATGAGGTCGCACGAATCGCTCGTGCCCGGCACCATCAGCGACAGGATGGAGACAATGGCCACAAAGACCACGGCACCGCCAGCGACCGAACGGACGTTGAGCGGCGAGTCCTCGCCCAAAAAGAGCGTGGCGGCAAACAGCAGGATGACAATCGGCAGCACGTAGGCGCCCAGACCAAAGCCCAGGTGGTAGAAACCGGCAACAGCGGCCGTCACGGGCGCCGTTGCCGGGGAAATCACGGCAATGAAGGACGCAATCGCCAAAACGGCGATGACCACGCCGGCGATATCGCGATTGGCCGAGGGCTCGACCAGAGGCTCGAACTCATCGAACTCGGCCTCGTGGCCCTTATTGGCACGCAGATGGGAACCGGCACCCTTAGCAGATGCCGGCTGGTTGTTGGCTTTATTGCCCTTGGCGTTTTGTGCAGATCCGCGCGCCAAACTAAACCTCCATGACGACCGGAATGATCATCGGACGGGTGCGCGTACGGCTCCATATAAAGTTGGAGAGCGAATCGCGCACGGCCTTGCGAATGGCATCGGAGCCGCTGCTGGTAAAGCTGAACTTGCCCTTCTCGATCGTCTTCATGATGGATGCGGAGGCATCCTCGGAGAACTGGTCGTCGATGGCAAACGAGACACCGCGGCCCGAGAACTCGATGGCCTCGATCTTCTTGTGCTTGAGCGAGACGATGGCAACGGCCGTGACCATACCGTCGTTGGCGAGCTTCTGGCGATCGCGTAGGACGATGGGGTCGGTATCGCCGATACGCAGGCCGTCGACGTAAACGACACCGGACTCGACGGGCGTACCGCGCTTGACGATACCACCGCGCATCTCGAGCGTGTCGCCGTTATCGAGGATAAAGATATGATCGTCCTTGATGCCCATCTTGCGGGCCAGCTGCGCATGGGCGCGCAGATGCACGGCCTCACCGTGAACCGGCATAAAGTACGTGGGCTTGGCCATGGCCATCAGGAGCTTGAGCTCCTCCTGGCTACCGTGACCCGAGACGTGGACGAGAGCGCGGTTCTTATCCCACACGTCGCAGCCGAGCTTGGCCAGGCTGTTGACGACCTGCTGGACGGCCTTCTCGTTGCCAGGAACGGGAGTTGCCGAGAGGATAACGGTATCGCCCTCGTGGATGGAGAGCGTCTTGTGCTCGCCATTGGCCATGCGGGACAGGGCCGACAGCGGCTCGCCCTGCGAACCGGTGCACATGACGACAATCTTATCGTCGGGCAGGTTATCGATATCGAAGGCATCGATGATATCGGCGTCATCGATGTTGAGGTAGCCCAGCTCACGCGCCACGCGGGTGTTCGTGAGCATGGAGCGACCGGTCACAACGACCTTACGGCCGCACTTGCGGGCGGCATCGCAGATCTGCTGCAGACGATGGATGTGGCTCGAGAACGACGCGACGAACACGCGACCCGGGGCGTTCTTGATGGCGTGCAACAGGTTGGGACCAACCTCGGCCTCGGACTTGGTAAAGCCGGGAACCGTGGCATTGGTGGAGTCGGAAAGCAGCAGGTCGATGCCCTGCTTGGCAAAACGGCTGATAGCGGCATAGTCGGGCGTGACGCCGTCGATGGGAGTCTGGTCGAGCTTAAAGTCGCCGGTGTGCATAACGGTGCCCTGATTGGTGCGGATGAACACGCCCAGAGCGCCGGGGATGGAGTGCGTCATCGAGAAGAAGTCGAGCGAGATGCCGCCGAGGTTGACATGGCTGCCGCCCTTGACCTCGCGGAACTTAGGCGCGCGGATGCGGAACTCGGAGAGCTTGCCCTCGATAAAACCGAGCGTCAGCTTGCTCGAGAAGATGGGCACCTTGTTGTTGAGGTCCTGCAGCAGGTACGGAAGCGAACCGGTGTGGTCCTCGTGGCCGTGAGTAACGATGATACCGCGGAGCTTCTCCTCGTTCTCCAGAACATAGGTGTAGTCGGGAAGCACCAGGTCGATACCGGGCTGGGAGTCATCCGGGAACATAAGACCGGCGTCGACGAGCACCATGTCGTCGCCGCACTCGAAGACCGTCATGTTCTTGCCGATGCCATCAAGGCCGCCGAGCGGGATGATCTTCAAGGGAGATGATTTTTTAGCTGCCATAGGTGAGTGTGGTTTCCTTTCTTCGAAACGGGTCTGGAACAACCGACGGGGCGCTTCTGGCAAACCGACCGCCGGGAACATACAAACATGCATCGCAGAGTCGATGCAATAACCACAGTATGATACCCATTTGCCCACCAACAGACCACCCATGCATCAAAGCCCCATCCAAACCGGTCTATCCCGCCGGTTTCCCGTGGGGCGGGCACTGATGAAGTTTCCTGCTCTACAGTCCTGCTCACGACGGAGGCCACATTAAGTGGCCTCCTGTT
>UQNH01000018.1:0-30637 GCA_900542365.1 uncultured Collinsella sp.
GCGGGGTGCCACAGGTGGCATCCCGCCGTTGCTGTAAACACAACATATTGTGTTTTCGAACATATGATTGGGGGTGTTTTGCAATATATGGTGGGTGGAGTGGTGGGGCGGGGTGGGGGAAGGGGTGGGGAAAGGTGTTGAAAAATGGGGCGCTTCCCCATATTATTAATGACGTCGACAGGCGGGGTGGTTCCCCGCGTACGTGCCATCTGAGTAACCGAGGGGAGGGCGCACATGGGAATGACTGGTGCATACGAGCGCAATCTCGATGCAAAAGGTCGTCTGTCCCTGCCTGCACCCCTTCGCGAGGAGCTTGGAGAGCACGTTCGCGTGTTCAAAGCCCTGGATGTCGATGCTCTGTACGTGTTCTCTGCCGAGGCCTTCGATAAGTGGGTCGAAGGACTCTTCGCGGGTCGTGAGGGCCACGAGGGTTTTAACCCGCGTGACATTAATGACCAGAAGCTCATGAGGGCGATCAACAAGCGCACCACGTCGATGGACGTGGACAGCGCCGGTCGTATCGGTCTTTCCGAGTCTCTCCGTAAGCAGGCGAACCTCGACCGCGAGGTCACGGTTGTGGGCAACTACGACCACCTTGAGGTTTGGGATCGCGCCGCGGCCGATGAGGACGATGACGATGAGGCTCTGCTGGACCTCTTCTTCTCGTAAGGGCAAGGCACGGGTAACGGATGGAGCGTGGGATCTTGACACAAGAATATCGGCATGAACCTGTCATGCTCGGCGAAGTGCTTGAGTCGCTGCGGCTAAAGAGCGGCTCCGTTGTCTGCGATTGCACCCTTGGCGGTGCCGGCCATTCGGTAAAGATGGCCGCGCAGGTGGGGGAGACGGGCCTTTTGCTCGGCGTCGACCAGGACGACATGGCCCTCGAGGCCGCTGGCGCCCGTCTGGACCGCGAGGTTCCCGGCGTTCCGCACCAGCTGCTGAAGGGCAACTTCGGCGACTTGGACGAGCTGCTTTGCTCGGCCGAGGTGCCCGGGGTCGATGGCTTCCTGTTCGATTTGGGCGTTTCGTCGCCGCAACTCGATATCCCTGGCAGGGGCTTTTCGTATAACGAGGACGCCCCATTGGACATGCGGATGGATCCGGGTAATAACACCTTAAACGCAGCTGAGGTCATCAACACCTATAACGAACACGACCTCGCCCGGATTCTACGCGTCTACGGCGAAGAGAAGTTCGCCTCGCAGATCGCGCGCGAGATCGTGCGCCGCCGCGAGCAAGAACCGATCGAAACCACCGGCCAATTTGTCGAGATCATCAAGGCGGGTATCCCGGCTGCCGCTCGTCGGCATGGCGGACACCCGGCCAAGAAAAGTTTCCAGGCCATTCGCATCGAGGTCAATCACGAGCTCGATGTGCTCGAACGAGGGCTTGATGCCGCCACCAGGTGGCTCAACCCGGGCGGACGTATCTGCGTCATCTCGTATCACTCGCTCGAGGACCGTATCGTAAAGAACCACTTTAAGGAGATGAGCCAGGGGTGCACGTGTCCGCCGGAGATTCCGGTGTGCGTGTGCGGCAACGTGCCGATACTCAAGGTCATCACCCGCAAACCCCTGGTTGCCCAACCCGATGAGGTTGCGCGCAACCCTCGGGCGAGATCAGCCAAGATCCGCGTGGCGCAGCGTCTGTAGACGCGACCGCGCGATATTGGACCTCCCGCTCGCACCATAAACGAAGCTTAAACACACTACCAACGTACTCGGGATGGGAGGCGGCATATCATGGGCTACAACACTTCAAACGCAGCACTCGCCTATGATATGAGCGCCATGCCCGCCTATCGTGAGACACCGCAGGCTCCCGCTGCTCCCCGCGAGCAGCGCACGCCGCGCTTTGATGTCTACACGGGCGCGGGCCGTCAGGCAAACCAGGCGGTAAGCCCGGTTTTCATGAGCGTTCTTAAAACGTTTTGCATCATTGCGGCCATCTTCATGACGATCGGTGTCGCCCGTGTGGCGCTCGCCGGCGTTACGGCCCAGGTGCTCAACAGCAATGCCGCGCTTACCAACACGCTCGAGAAGGCGACCGATGAGAGCTCCGACCTGGAGGTCATGCATTCGGTCTATGGTGCCGACACGCGCATTCGCGACCTTGCGGGCGCTTATGGCATGGTGGAGCCCAGCGAGAGCGTTACACTTGATTTTTCGCAGGATGCAGCCGCGGGCGCCAGCTCGACCGCGACCGCTCAGTAACAAGACGGTAGCTGAGTATGACAAATGACTATCGCCGCGGCTCCGACCGGGGTCGCGGTTCTGGACGTCCCTCATCGCGGGGACGTTCTGGTTATCAAGGAACGGGTCGGCCATCTTACAACGCGAGACCGTCCTATGGCAACGACCCCGCGTCGCGTCTCCGTGGCTCGAGTGGTCCTCAAATGCATAACACCAGACCGCGCAAGAGCTCGTCGACCGAATGGCTCACGGGCACGCCGCTGCCCCGTCGCAAAGCCGTCATGGGCTTCATCGGGTTTGGCTTGGGCTTGGGCGTCCTTCGCCTTGCCGACTATCAAATCGTGGAAGCCGATAAGTTACGCGACCGTGCCGATGCACGTCGCTTGCTTGCGCAGACGCTGTATGCCAAGCGCGGTACCATCTACGACCGTAACGGCAACGTGTTGACGTCGTCGGTCGAATGCCGCAACATCGCCGTGAATCCTCAGCTTATCGAGGACGTTGACAAGACGGTCTCGGCACTGGTCAAAGCTACGGGCATCGATAAGAAAACCTGTCGTGATCTCGTTATGTCCGATGGCACCTGGGTGTATATCAAACGCCAGGTGGACGAGGACGATGCTGCGGCGCTGGAGAAGAAGAATCTGCCCGGCGTGCTCTTTGAGCAGGCCATGAAGCGCGTATATCCTTATGGCAACCTGGCATCGCAGGTGCTTGGCGTGGTAAACGTGGACAACGACGGTCTGACGGGCCTGGAAAAACAGTACAACAAGCTTTTGACCGGAACGAACGGTTCGCTGGTGCGCGAGCGGGCGAGGGACGGTAGCTATATCGCGGGCGGCGCCTATAAAAAGGTGGCGGCGGTTGACGGCGTGGACATCGTGACGACGCTCGATGTCAATATCCAGCGTGCCGCCGAGGACGCCCTGGCCGAGGCAGTCGAAAAGACCAAGGCCAAGAATGGCTCGGCCCTGGTCACCGATCCCACGACGGGCGAGATTCTGGCGGCATGCTCGTATCCGACATATGACCAGACCGATCTGGAAAACGCCAAGACCGAGGACATGAACTTGCGTCTGGTTACCGATGCCTACGAGCCCGGCTCGGTCTTTAAGACACTTGTGGCCGGTGCCGGCTTCGACTTGGGCGCCGTGCGTTCGAGCACGTCGTTTGAGGTGCCGGCGAGCATTAAGGTCGGCGACGACACCGTTACCGACGCCGATAAGCGCGACTACACCATGACCATGGACGTGCGTGAGATGATGCGCCGTTCGTCCAATGTGGGCTTTGTCCTGGTGGGACGCAAGATCGGTGCCGATGATTTTGCCACCTATGTGGACAAGTGGGGCATCGGTCATAGCTCCGGTGTCGATTTTCCGGGTGAGAGTCTGGGTATCGTCAAGGAGCGCGACCAGTACGACGGCGCCACGCTGGGCTCGATGAGCTTTGGCCAGGCGCTGTCCGTCTCGCCGATTGAGGTCGCACGTGCCGTGGGCGGCATCGCGAACGGCGGCGTGATGATGACTCCGCACTTCTATAAGTCCAGCAAGGGCGATGAGAAGGACTGGGGCGAAGGCGAGCGTGCGATTTCGGAGGACGCTGCCGCCCAGGTGACATCGTGCATGCAGACGGTCGTGTCCGAAGGCACGGGCGTTGGCGGTGCGGTCGATGGCTATGACGTGGCGGGCAAGACCGGTACGGCCGAGCGTGCTGACGAGAACGGGGGTTACCTCAAGGAGAACTATATGTCGTCCTTTATGGGCTTTGCGCCGGCACAATCGCCCAAGGTGCTGTGCTATATCACACTCGATGGAACACCGAGCGGCTCGGATGCCGCCGCGGTGCCATTCCAGTCCATTATGGCCAACGCGCTCGACGTGCTGGGTATCCCGCGCACGAAGTAGGGGGTTACAATCTTGAGCGTGGTCTGCCGTTTGATCTGAAGGGTGTTCACATGCCCTGCACCACGCGCGCATGGCACTGGGATACAATACGCCGATAGCATTATTAGGTTTACAGGGGAGCTGCAATGATAGAGATCGCCGTCAACAACCTCGCGGCCTCAACGGGGGCCCGAACCGTGACGGAAGAAGTCGATCGAGTATGCCGCGGGTGCGTTATCGACTCGCGTCAGGTCGAGGAGGGGACGATCTTTGTCGCCTTCCCCGGCGAAAAGGTCGACGGCAATGATTTTGCCTCCCGTGCCATCGAGTCGGGTGCCGGTGCCGTCGTGATGACGCGCGAGCCCGATGCCGAGCTGGTTTCGCTGGCGCAGGACAAGGGATGCGCCATCTTGCTGACCGACGACCCCGAGGAGTTCTTGCTGCGCCTGGCGCATGTATATCGCTTGGAGCTTGGCTGCCTGGTCGTCGGCATTACCGGGTCGATTGGCAAGACGACGACCAAAGACGTGCTCGCCGCCGTGCTCGCCAAGCGTTATCGCGTCTGGGCCACGAAGGGCAATTTCAACAACTTGATCGGCATGCCGCTCACGGTGCTTTCCGCTCCGGCCGATACCGAGGTTCTGGTGCTCGAGATGGGTATGAACCATTTTCATGAGATTGAGCGCCTGTCCCAGTCTGCCAACCCCAATCTTGCCATTGTGAGCAAGATTGGAACCTCCCACATCGGTATCCTGGGCAGCCGCGAGAACATCGCCCGCGCTAAGGCCGAGATCGTTCAGGGCATGTGCGCCGCCGGCGACTTCTCGCCGTTGCTGGTTTTGGGCGGCGAGGACGACTTTACGCCGTTCATTCGCGATACGTTCGCCCAGCCTGCGGGTATTGACGTGATGCTGGCCGGTGTCTCGGACGACGACGAGGTCCGCGCACGCGACATTCGCGTCGACGACGAGGGCCATCCGGTCTTTACGCTCGACTTTGGTCAGGGCGACACGGTCGATACCATGCTGGCCATTCCCGGCGTGCAGTCCGTGCCCAATGCCGTCAAGGCCGCCGCGATCGCCTATCGTCTGGGCGTGACGCCCGAGCAGATCGATGCTGCCTTTAGGGGCCTTACGATCACCGGCCACCGTCAGGAGATCAAGCGCGCCAAGAGCGGAGCACGCATCATCGACGACTCCTACAACGCCAGTGCCGAGTCTATGGCTGCCGGCCTCGATTTGCTGTGCTCGCTTATCTGTGACGGTTCGCGCATGGCGATCTTGGGCGAGATGGGCGAGATGGGCGACGAGGCTCCCCGCATGCATGAGCTCGTGGGCGCCTATGCCGCCGCCAAGAAGCTCGACATGCTCGCGTGCGTCGGCGGCGAGCTGGCTCAGCTCATGGCCGATGCCGCACGTATGATGGGTATGGATGAGGACCGCATCCAGGTGTTCTCCGATTATCAGCAGGTGCTCGACCGCATGGGCGGCGCGCTTGAAAATCATGATGTTGTACTGGTCAAGGGTTCCCGTTTCGTTGAGCTCGACCGCTTTGTGGAAGGTGTGTGCTAGCCCATGTTCGGCAATCCCTCGTATCCTACGTATCAGGCCTTTTTGGGACTTGGCATCGCTGCCGCCATTGCGTTGCTGCTTATGCCGTGGTGGATTAAGCTGCTGAAGGTCGAGGGTATCGGCCAACAGGTCCGAGCCGACGGCCCCAAGCGTCATTTGATTAAACAGGGTACGCCCACCATGGGCGGCGTCATCATCCTTGTCGCGATCTCGCTGACCTGCCTGCTGATGGGCAAGCTCACCACCGAGCTCGTGCTCGTGCTGCTTGCCACGCTGGCCACCGGCGTTCTGGGTCTCATCGACGACCTGACCTCCGTCACGCATGGTCGCTCGCTCGGTCTGACGCCTCACGCCAAGATGATCGGTCTGACCATCATCTGCGTCACTTTTACCGTGCTCGCCGTCAATTGGTGCGGCGTCGCCCCCGAGATTCGTTTTCCCGGCGGCCTGACGATTGACCTCGGTGTTCTTTCGACCACCATCTGCGGCCTTTCGTTCCCGTGGCTCTACATTGTATTTTGCTGGCTGATGATTGCCGGTCTTTCCAATGCCGTGAACCTGACCGATGGTCTGGACGGTCTTGCCGGCGGCACTTCCATGATCGCCATGCTCGCCATGGCCGCCATGGCGTTTTTGCACGGTGACGTGAACCTGTCCATCTTCTGCACGGCGTGCGCCGGTGCCTGCCTGGGCTTTTTGTGGTTCAATTGCTACCCGGCGAGCATCTTTATGGGCGATACCGGCTCGCTTGCTCTGGGTGCCGCGTTTGCCTGCACCTCCATCATGACCAACACCGAAGTCGTTTCCCTCATCATCGGCGGTCTGTTTATCGTCGAGACCCTGTCGGTCATGATTCAGGTTGTCTATTTCCACTTTACGCACAAGCGCGTCTTCCTTATGGCGCCCATTCATCATCATTTCGAAAAGAAGGGCTGGGCCGAGACCAAGGTCGTTATCCGTTTTTGGATTATCGCCGCGGCCTTTGGTGCCGTTGGCCTCGCCCTGTTCTTCCAGTTGGGATAGTGGTCTTTCATGCCTCTTGCTGATGTCTTTAGCCTGCTTGTTTTGGGGCAGGGTAAATCCGGTCTCGATGTCGCCCGTTGGGCGTTGGCTCACCCCGAGCGCGTGAGCGCCACGACCGTGTATGGCGGCGGTACCTCCGAGCCCAATGACGCCACACGTGCGCTCGAGGCGCAGGGCGCGTCGTTTGTCTACGGCACCGAGCAGGTCGAGGGTGCCTATGACGTGTGCGTGACATGCCCGGGAATCTCGGAGTTCTCGGCTTTCTTTAAGGCCGGGCGTGAGCATGCCGCTCAGATTATGGGCGAGCCCGAGTTTGCCTATCGCCTGTCTCCCCAAAATTGGATCGCCATCACGGGCACCAACGGCAAGACAACTACCACGTCGCTGACCGATTATCTGCTCAAGGCCGCCGGTGAAGCCAGCGTGGCCGTCGGCAATATCGGTGAGCCGCCGGTGAACGAGATCGACGGCCGCGCACACAATGAGTGGTTTGTGGCTGAGCTGTCGAGTTATCAGATTGCTACGACCGCCGAGCTTCATCCTCGCGTGGCGGTGCTGCTCAACATCACGCCCGACCACCTGGGCTGGCACAAGAGCCACAAGAACTATGCGCTTGCCAAGATCAAGTTGTTCGAGAATATGGTCGACGACGACCTCGTGGTTATCGACGTTGAGGATGCCGGCATCCATGAGTTCGATGAGTACATCTATACGCCGGGTCGCCGCATCTGCAAGGTCGCTTTTGACGAGCCCGAGGGTGCAGACGCCGCCTTTGTGCGCGACGGCAAGATGGTCGTCCGCCTGAAGGGCGTCGAGACTCAGCTTGTCGCCACGTCCGAGCTCAAGATCTCGGGCCATCACAATGTCATCAATGCCTTATGTGCCGCCACGGCTGCTCTGGCCGTCGGTGCCGATCCCGAGGGCATTTGCCGCGGTTTGGCATCGTTCCAGCCGCTCGAACACCGCGTGGAACCCTGCGGCGAGATCGATGGCGTGCGCTATGTCAACGATTCCAAGGCAACGAACACCGATGCGGTCGAAAAGGCCCTGACGGCGTTTCCCGACGACGATGTGATTTTGCTGCTTGGCGGCCACGACAAGGGTACGCCGCTTGCGGACTTTGCCCGCGTCGTTATGGACAACGTGCGCTCGGTCGTTTGCTTTGGCGATGCGCGCGAGCGCTTTACCGCCGCTATGGACGAGGCCGATGTCGATGGTGACGTGGATATCGCCCAGGCCGATGATCTGCGCGATGCCGTTGACGTTGCCCGCTCGCTCTCGAGCCGCGGCGACGTGATTCTGCTTTCGCCCGCTTGCTCTTCGTTTGACGAGTTCTCGGGCTACGAGGAGCGCGGTCGCGTGTTTAAGGACTGCGTTGCCCAGCTTGCCGCAGCAGCGAAATCGCAAACGGAATAGGGGTTGCCGGTGAGAGAGGAGAGCCCCCGAAGTGATATGAGGAGGCCCGACTCGGACCGTGCTTCCTCGCTGCGTAGCACGCCGCGTTCCGGACGCGGCGGGCAGACGTTCAGTGAGCGCTATATTGCCGGCGTCCCCGCCCGCATCATGCGCCCCCGTTTGATATTTATGGCCTGCCTGTTTAGCTTGGTTTGCTTCGGCTTGCTGATGGTGTACTCGGCATCTTCGGTCGAGGCGCTGCACGAGAATGGTTCGGCGACGTTTTTCCTGTTTCGACAGGCCGCGTTTGCCGGAGTTGGCGTGCTGGCTATGGTTGCCATCGTGCGCGTCTTGCCGGACAGTTGGTTTGGGGAAGACGTGCTCAGGATCTTCCTCATGGGCATGATGGGGCTACTGGTTCTGGTGTTTTTTATGGGTAGCGGCAGTCGTGGCGCCACGCGCTGGCTCAACATCGCCGGTATTCAGTTCCAGCCGTCTGAGTTTTTAAAGCCGTTCGCCATCGCGTATTCGGCAATCATGCTCGACCGTATCTTTTCGCCCGGCGGCAACATCAACGAGTTTCTTCGCAAGATGGGCGGCTACCTGGGAATTTCGCTCTTCCTGATCTTTGTTCAGCCCGATTTTGGTACCGTCCTGATCATTTTGTTGACCCTCATATGCATGGCGTTGTTTGCGGGATTGGACCCCAAATATATCGTTTGGACGGTCGTTGCCGGCATCGCCGTCATTGCGATTGCCCTTATCGCCGAGCCGTATCGTATGACGCGTGTCCAGGTTGCTTGGAATCCTTGGGCAGACGAATATGGTGACGGCTATCAGGCCACGCTTGCCATCATGGCGTTTGCCTCGGGCGGACTGTTCGGCCGTGGTATCGGCAACTCCACCATGAAGTACTCGTATTTGCCCGAGGCACACAACGACTACATCTTGGCTATTATCGGCGAGGAAGTTGGCTTTATCGGAACCGTGCTGTTCTTCTTGGTGTTTGCGATGTTGGTCTACTCGGCGTTTCGCATTGCCGAGCAGGCGACTGACCGTCGCGGAGCACTTATGGCATCGGGTTCCGCGGTCATCCTTGCGGTGCAGTTTTTGATTAACGCGCTGGGCATTCTCAATGTGTTTCCCATGACGGGCAAGCCGCTGCCGTTTATTAGCTACGGCGGCTCGTCGATTATTGTGTCGCTCATGCTCGCTGGTCTGATCCTGCGCGTTTCGTATGAGAGCGCCCGTCGCGATGAGTACGACCGTCGCCGCGAGAGCTTTGCCGTTATGGATGAGAGTACCGCCGGCGTGCCCCACGTGCGTGGCGAGCGATCTTCGCGTAACGGCTTTACCGTCCTGGATGGCTCTGCGACCGAGCCGGCGGCCCGTCCGCGTCAGCGAACAGCGCCGCAAGGTCGTCCGCAGCGCCCCACTCCTCGCAATGCGGGCGGCGGATATAATCGAATCGATTTGAATTCGGACCCGTCGGCGCGTTTGCGCACCGATGACCAGGGGCCGCGTGTACGAAGGGATTACCATGACCGATAAGATGACCGTTGCTATTGCAGCTGGCGGCACGGCAGGACATATCAACCCCGCGCTCGCCTTGGCCGAGGAGCTGCGTGACCGCGGTCATCACGTTGTGTTCGTGGGCCAATCGCGCAAGCTCGAGGGTCGTCTGGTTCCCGAGGCCGGATTCGATTTTGTGCCCATCACGGTTACGGGCTTCGATCGCTCCCGTCCTTGGACGGCGCTGACCTCGCTGTGGCGCGTCAACAAGGCGAAGCGTGCGCTTGCTCGTCACTTCTCGAAGGTCGGTAAGCCCGATGCCGCTATCGGCTTTGGTGCTTACGTTGAGGTTCCGCTGCTGGGTTGGTGCAAGGGCGCCGGCGTTCCGTATCTGCTGCACGAGCAGAACTCTGTTCCGGGTCTGGCCAATAAGATGATGAACTCGCATGCCGCCCGCGTGTGCATTTCGGTTCCTGCGGCCCGCGCGGTCTTTGAGCGCGAGGGCGACCCCGACCATGTGCTCATGACGGGCAATCCCGTGCGTCGTTCGGTGATTGAGGGCGATCGCGCTCGCGGTCGCAAGACGCTCGGCGCGCCCGAGGACGCGACGCTTCTGCTCGTCTTTGGCGGTTCACTTGGTGCTCAGCATCTCAACGAGCGTGTTGCCTCGCTCAAGGGTGAGCTGCTGACCCGCGAGAATCTCTACATTTTGCATTCGACGGGTGCCGACGGCTTTGAGGAGACCGAGCGCGCTTTGGCGCTGACGCCCGAGGAGGCGAAGCGCTATCGTGTCCAGCCCTACATCGACAACATGGGCGATATGCTGGCTGCGGCCGATCTGGTGCTCTCGCGTTCCGGTGCCTCGAGCGTGGCCGAGATTGCCGCGCTTGCCGTGCCCTCGGTACTCGTGCCGTATCCGCACGCCACGGCCGACCACCAGACCACGAATGCGCGCTACCTGGTCGACGCCGGTGCCGGCGTGCTATGCGCCGATATCGATATCGATGCCCCAGCCTTTGCCGACGAGCTGCTGCACCTGATCGATGACGCTGCGGCGCGTGATGCCATGCGTCAGGCGGCGCGTGGCTTGGGCCAGGACCGTGCCGCCGCACTTTTGGCCGACGCGGTAGAGGGATTGCGTTAGTTAGACGGGATATCGCCGGTCGCCCTCGCGCGGATGCGGTAGGTGCGGTACAGTTAACGGGTTACAGGCAGTGTTTACGCAAGGAGTACACGAGCACATGGCTGATTCCCAGACTGCAACCTCAGCGCCCGAGTTCAAGAGCGCCCACTTTATCGGTATCGGTGGCGCCGGCATGAGCGGCATCGCCCTCGTCCTGCACGAGCGCGGTTATACCGTTACCGGCTCCGACCTTAAGACGTCGCGCTATATTCGCCAGCTTACCCGCGCCGGCGTGAAGGTCCACGTGGGCCACGAGGCTGCGACAATCGACGAGGTCAAGCCCGACGTGGTTGTTGTCTCCACCGCAATTCCCGAGTCCAACCCCGAGCTCGTGCGTGCCCGCGAGCTCGGTATTCCCGTGTGGCCCCGTGCCAAGATGCTCTCGGCCCTGGGCCACGGCTACACCACCATCGCCGTTGCCGGCACGCACGGCAAGACCACGACGTCTTCAATGTGCGCCACGATGCTCGATCGCATGGGTCTGGACCCCAGCTTTTTAATCGGCGGCATCGTCGAGGGCTACGACACCAACGGCAAGAACGGCTCGGGTGACTACTTTGTCGCCGAGGCGGACGAGTCCGACAGCTCGTTCCTGTTCCTGAACCCCAACGTGGTCATCGTGACCAACGTCGAGGCCGACCATCTCGATCACTACTCGGGCATCGAGGAGATCGAGGCCACCTTTGCCAAGTTTATGGGGCTGGTGGGCGAGGACGGCACCGTCATCGTTTGCGGCGAGGACCCGCATCTGGTCGAGCTTGCCAAGTCGACGGGCCGTCATGTGCTTTCCTATGGCTTTGCCGAGAACAACGACATCGTCTGCGTACATCCGGATGTCAAGGGCATCCAGAGCGACTTTATCGTTCGCTTTGAGGACGGCACCGAGCACGCTGTCGAGATTAAGAGCAACCCTGGTCGTCACAACATGCTCAACGCTACTGCTGTCTTGACCGTCGCCCATGTCTTGGGCCTCGATATCGACGCCGCCGCTAAGGCACTTTCGAGTTTTGAGGGCGTCCGCCGCCGCTTTACCCACGTGGGCGATATCGACGGCATCACGGTGGTTGACGATTACGGCCATCATCCCACCGAGATCAAGGCGACGCTCGCTGCTGCCTCTTCGCTGGGCTACAAGCATGTCGACGTCGTGTTCCAGCCGCACCGCTATTCGCGCCTGCAGGCTCTGTGCGATGACTTTGCCGATGCCTTTGCCAACGCCGACAAGCTGCTGCTGATCGATGTGTTCTCCGCCGGCGAGATGCCGATTCCGGGCGTTACCTCCAAGATGCTCGCAGATACCGTTCGCGCCAAGCACCCCGGCAAAGAGGTCGTGTACTGCTCCAGCCGTCTTGAGCTCAACCAGGAGCTTGAGAAGCTCGTGGGCGAGGGCGACCTGCTGCTCACCATGGGTGCCGGCGACGTTACGACCGTCGGCCCCGAGTTCATCGAGTATCTGACTGCCAAGAAAGACGCTTAACCCCTATGGGTCTGTTTAACGCCGTCATGGCGCTTTCGGGCATGATCGACACGGACGTGGTCGAGGACGAACGTCTTGCGCGCCATACAAGCTATCGAATCGGCGGCAAGGCCGACCTCTTTGTGACGTGCCATAGCTACCATGCCCTGCGTCGCGCCGTGGCGGTGCTTGACCGCGAGCAGGTGCCGTGGGTGATTATCGGCAAGGGGTCCAACCTGTTGGTTGCCGATGCCGGCTATCGCGGCGCCGTTATTTCGCTGGGACGTGAGTTTCAGCGCACGGTTGTTGCCGATGACGGTTGTACGCTGACGGTCGGTGCGGGCGTGATGTTTGCGCGCCTGGTCAACGATGCCCTGTCGCGTAGCCTCTCGGGCCTTGAGTTTGCCGTTGGCATTCCTGGTTCGGTCGGCGGTGCGATATCCATGAATGCCGGCACACGGACCGAGTGGATTGGCTCGCTGGTTGAGGATGTCGTAACGTTTGACCCGGCATCCGGTATCAAGCATTATGCGGGGTCCGAGATCACTTGGGACTACCGCGAATGTAGCCTTCCCCGCAATGAGATCATCCTCGAGTGCGTGTTCAAGCTTAAACCGGCGCCCAAGGCCGACATTCGCGAGCGCATGGAGCGGTACCTGACGAGGCGCAAGCGTACGCAGCCCATGGGTCGCGCATCCTGCGGGTCTGTCTTTCGCAACCCGCCCGATGCGAGTGTGGGCAAGCTTATCGAGGATTGTGGATTAAAGGGTTTTTCGATTGGCGGCGCGGAAGTTTCGCCCGTTCACGCTAATTTTATCGTTAATAACGGAACTGCCTCGGCCGATGACGTTGCCGCGGTTATCAGACATGTGCACGGAAAGGTGAGGGAGGCGTATGGCATCGAGCTCAGACCGGAAGTTAAATTCCTCGGCTTCTAGAGCATCGAAACCCACCTTCCGCCGCGCCGGAGGGCGTTCCGGCGCGCCTGCCAAACCTCAACGCAATACCGTCGCGCACTCTAAGTCTGTCGGGCATGCTCGACAGACCAGTCGTCCGGTCGTCGGCTCGCAGCTCGGTAATCGTCCAGCCGCAAAAAAGTCCTCGCGTCCCTCGGTGACGTCAAAGCCTGTTATGGGCGCCAAGCCTGCCCGTCCCATGGCAGCTCCCAAGCCCTCGACGGGAACTAAAGCGGCGCGTCCAGGTCGCACGCTGGGCGCATCGAAACCGCGCTCGCTGACATCGGTGCCGGCTACCGCCAAGAAGCCTTCGAGTAAAAAAGGTTTCAACCCGTTATCTTCACTTGGAGCGATGGCAAATAAAACATCAGACGCCGCTTCTGTCGTTACAGGCAAAGGCAAAATCGTGGGCGGCGTTCTGGCCGTCTTGGCCGTGCTCGTCGTCGTTGCCATCGTGGTGATCAACTCTGGATTGTTTACTGCCACTGATATTCAGATTCAAGGCAGCGAGCATGTGACGAAGCACGATGCTATCCAGCTGATCGACTTGCCCGAGGGAACGTCGCTTTTTAACGTCGATCCCGACCAGATTACCGAGGATCTCAAGCAGAACCCGTGGGTTTCGGGCGTGGATGTCCAGCGCCAGTTTCCCCATACGCTTATCATCACGCCGACGGAGCGTAAAGTTATCGCCATTGCGTATATCAGCTCCGACGACCTTGCCTGGGCTATCGGAGACGATGACACCTGGATCGCCCCGCTGTCGACGTCGGTCGAAGTGGACGACCAGGGCAACGTCATCACGACAGGGCAGGGCTCAAATACCT
This sequence comes from uncultured Collinsella sp., assembly GCA_900542365.1. Classification (GTDB taxonomy): domain Bacteria; phylum Actinomycetota; class Coriobacteriia; order Coriobacteriales; family Coriobacteriaceae; genus Collinsella. The sequence continues at coordinate 14,002 of UQNH01000018.1, forward strand.
TGACCGGAATCGATGCCGCGCTGGCGCTCGCCAAGCATTATGGCGCGGTGTTGTTGACTGATGTCTCGGCGGATGTCGCTCCAGTTTCCGGCCAGGCGGTTAACTCCAAAGCCGTTAAGGCCGGCCTGGATTATGTGCGTGGTTTTTCGAGCGAGTTCTTGGGACAAGTCAAGGATATTTCCACGCCTTCGGTCGAAGCCATCTCGGCAAACCTCAATAACGGCATTGAGGTGTCGCTGGGCGATTCGGACGATATCGCCAAGAAGGAACGCGTAGTCACCAAGTTGCTTTCGCAGGTAGAGGGCGTAACGTATATCAATGTGCGCTCTCCAGGCAACTACACATTTAGGAATGCTCCGACCTCGTAGCGCTGGTTGATGCTTTGTTGAGGGGCCATACCACGCCGTTTATCTGGTTTGTTTGGTTTTCACGGTCAATTATTTGACTGATACGTTCATAATGTGCAAACATAATACGGTTTACCTTTGCATTTACTTTCAACCTGAAGGTTAATGTGCGCAGGGGTCGACCCATGCTATGGCTATAACCTTTGTTCGGAGGACCGACATGCACGAGACAGAGATCAACAACTACCTTGCCGTCATTAAGGTGGTCGGCGTCGGCGGCGGCGGTACCAACGCGGTCAATCGAATGATCGAAGAGGGCATCCGCGGCGTCGAGTTTGTTGCCATCAACACCGATGCTCAGGCACTCGCGATCTCTGATGCCGATATCAAGGTGCACATCGGCACCGACCTTACCCGCGGCCTGGGCGCCGGCGCCAACCCCGAGGTTGGCCGCAAGGCTGCCGATGAGTCCCGCGACGACATCGCCGAGGCGCTCGCTGGCGCCGACATGGTGTTTATCACCTGCGGCGAGGGCGGCGGCACCGGTACCGGCGCTGCTCCCATCGTTGCCGATATCGCGATGAACGAGGTCGGCGCACTGACCGTCGCCGTCGTGACCAAGCCCTTCACCTTCGAGGGCCGCAAGCGTAAGAAGAGCGCCGAGGAGGGCATCAAGACCCTCTCCGATTGCGTCGACACCATGATCGTCATTCCTAACGATAAGCTGCTCGACATCGCCGAGAAGAAGACCACCATGCTCGAGGCCTTCGCGATTGCCGATGGCGTCCTTTCCCAGGGCACCCAGGGCATCACCGACCTCATCACCGTCCCCGGTATCATCAACCTGGACTTCGCCGATGTTAAGACCATCATGAAGCAGGCCGGTACCGCCATGATGGGTATCGGTACCTCTTCTGGGGATACTCGTGCCGTCGACGCTGCCCAGCAGGCCATCTCCAGCCCGCTGCTCGAGAGCTCCATCGATGGTGCCACGCGCGTGCTGCTCTCCATCGCCGGTTCCAAGGACCTGGGCATCCAGGAGATCAGCGACGCCGCCGACGTTGTCGCCAACGCTGTCGACCCCGAGGCCAACATCATCTTCGGTACCGTTGTCGACGAGTCCCTGGGCGATCAGGTGCGTATCACCGTCATCGCTACGGGCTTCTCCGACTCCAACGTCAACCGTCAGGATGAGCTCTTTGCTGCTCAGCAGTCTCAGAGCAAGGCCGCTGCCTCCGCTGAGCCGCAGCGCACCGCTCCGGCTGCCAGCCCGGCTCAGGCCGCTCCGACCCGCAACGTCGGTGGTACCGAGCTGCCCAACTTTGGCAACGACCAGTTCGAGCTTCCCGACTTCCTGAAGCGCGGTAGCTTCTAGTTCGTTTTTCTCAACGACCTGCACGGGGTGTGTCCATTTGGATGCACCCCGTTTTGTTTCTCGTTTGTAAACGAAAGCCTCCAATCTCCTTACGTTCCCTTTACGTTTGGTCCCTACCGCTGCGGGTATCCTTTTAAGGAAGTATGACAGCCGTATAAACGCGGACTGCGCGGCGACGCCGCGGTACTTGTGTTATTAGGAGGCTTTAGTATGGCAGCACGTGCGGACAACGTTTCGCGTGTCGACCATGATGGAGTTACGTTGGTGGAGGGCGCGACATCCGATGTCCGCTTTGCCTTTACCGAGCGCACCGGTGGCGTTTCTGAAGATGCGTACTCCTCGCTCAACCTGGGCTCGCATGTAGGCGATGACCCCTTTGCTGTTCAAGAAAATCGTCGTCGAGTGCTCGAAGCTATGGGCGCCACTGAGTGCGAGCATAATCTGCTCGTGCCCAATCAGGTACATGGTGACCATATCGTTACGGTGACTTCGAGCGGCGCCGACGATCTTGAGGCTGTTCGCGAGCAGATTGCCGAGGGCTGCGATGCCATCGTCTGTACGGCCCATGACGTGCCCGTGCTGCTCTGCTTTGCCGACTGCGTTCCCGTGGTGCTGGTGGCCCCCGGCGGATTTGCCGTGGTGCACTCCGGTTGGAAGGGCACGATTGCACGTATTTCTGCCAAGGCGTGCCAGGCGCTTTGCGATGCTGCCGGCTGCGATGCGAGCGACGTTTCCGCCTATATCGGCCCCCATATCTTGGCTGACGAATATGAGGTATCCCGGGAACTCATGGATCGCTTTGCCGTCGAGTTCTCTTGCATCGATGCGAGTGCCTCTCGCATGCTCGATCTTTCCGCTGCCATTTGTGAGGCGCTGGTAGATGCCGGTGTGGACGCGGATAATATCGTGGATACCCAGCTTTCGACTGTGCGTCAGAACGACCGCTTTTATTCCTACCGTAACGAGGACGGCACCTGTGGGCGCCATGCTGCGATCGGCGTGATGCTATGAGAAAGATCGTATCGGTCCTGAGCGCCGCTGTGCTTACGCTTACGCTGTGCGCCTGTTCTTCGGGATCTTCTACCTCTTCCATTACCGTGGCCGGCTCCACGACCTGCCTTCCTATCGCCGAAATTGCGGCAGAGGGCTTTAAGGAGGAGACCGGCATCGACGTGCTCGTTTCCGGTTTGGGCTCTTCCGCTGGCATCGAAGCCGTCAGCGCCGGCACGGCCGATATCGCCAGCTCCTCCCGTGGACTCAATGCCGACGAACAGGATCTGGGCCTGACTCCCATCGTCATTGCCCACGACGGTATCGCGGTCATCGTGAACGACGATAACCCGGTCGATAACCTCTCGACCGAGCAGCTCCGCGATATTTACGCCGGCAAGATCACCAACTGGAAAGAAGTCGGTGGCGAGGACCTGAGGATTCAGGTTATCAACCGAGATGAGGCGTCCGGCACGCGTGAGGCCTTCCGTACCATCGTGATGGACGGCACGCCGTTCGATCGCCGCTCGGCCGTTCTTTCGGGCACGGGCCAGGTGCGCGACGTGGTATCTCGTTCGCGCGGTGCCATTGGCTACATTTCGCTGGGCTTCGTCGATAGCCTCAACGCCAAGACCTCGGTCAAGGCCGTCTCGGTCAATCATGTTGAGGCGTCCGAGAAGACGGTCGCGAGCGGCGGCTATCCCATCTCGCGCGACCTTTACTTCTTTGTGAAGGGTGCTCCTTCGCAGCAGGCGCAGGATTACATCGACTACGTGACGTCCGAAAAGATGGACAAGCAGATTCGCGAGGCGGGCTTTATTCCCGTCACCAACGACGAGAAGGGGAGTGAGTAGCATGGAAGCACAGGAAAACTCCCAGACTGAGCAGAATGCTCAGGCACCCAAGAAGCGCGAGCTGGCGCTCGTATCGCGCAGCACCTATATCAAGGAGAAGGCGCTGCAGTGGATTTTCTTTGCCTGCGCGTTCTTGGCGGTTGTTACCGTCATCCTGATTTTTGTCTTTACCACGTACTCGGCGCTGCCCGTCTTTACCGACATCGGTCTGGCGGACTTCTTTAGCTTTACGTGGGCGCCCTCTGAGGGCCACTACGGCATCGTGTCGCTGCTTGCCGGCTCGGGTCTGGTGACCGTCGGTGCGCTCGCCATGGGTGTGCCCCTAGGCGTGGGCACGGCCGTGTATCTGGTCGAGATCGCCAGCAAGCGCGTGCGCAAGCTCATCAGCCCTGCCGTTGACCTGTTGGCCGGCATCCCTTCTATCATCTATGGCTTCTTTGGCATGATCATCATCCGTCCGTTTATCGCGCAACTGACCGGTGGTCTTGGTTTTGGTGCGCTGACGGCGTGGTTCGTGCTTGCCATCATGATCGTCCCTACCATCACCACGCTCACCATCGATGCCCTCAATTCCATTCCCATGGGTATTCGCGAGGCATCGTATGCCATGGGTGCTACTAAGTGGCAGACCATCTATAAGGTCGTGCTACCTGCCGCTAAGCTGGGTATCGTGGATGCCATCGTGCTGGGTATGGGCCGTGCCATCGGAGAGACCATGGCCGTGCTCATGGTCGTGGGTAATGCCCCGGTTATTCCCGACAGCATTGCGAGCCCTATCTCGACGCTCACGAGCCAGATCGCACTCGACATGAGCTATTCCTCGGGTCTGCACCGCTCGGCGCTGTTCGGCATGGGCGTGGTCCTGTTTATCATCTCCGCCACGCTGGTGGGCATCGTCCGTCTGATTTCCAAGAAGAAGAGGGGGTAGGCTATGTCCGATTCCGTTGACACGACGGTCGATACGACCTCGTCGCGCGAGCGCATCAAGCGTGCCCTTTCCCACGGCAAGAAGGGCCGCATCAACAAGGACCTGTCCAACAAGATCATGCTTGGCGTGTTCCGTGCCGCGGCATACATCACCACGCTGGTGCTGGTCGCTATCATCGCCTACGTGGTCATTAACGGCCTGCCGCATATCTCGCTCGACTTTATCTTCGGTTGGCCCCAGGGCGTCAACGCCGAGGGCGGAATTTGGCCCACAATCGTCTCGACCGTCTATGTGACGGCACTCGCCATGCTTATCTGCACGCCGATCGCTGTGCTGGCAGCCGTCTATCTGGCCGAGTACGCCAAGCAGGGCAAGGTCGTCGAGCTCATTCGCTACGCTGCTGACGCTTTGGCCTCGGTGCCCTCCATCGTTATGGGCCTGTTTGGCTACGCCTTGTTTGTCGAGGCTATGGGTCTGGGCCTTTCGATGGTCTCGGCCGCCCTGGCACTCGCGCTCTTGATGCTTCCCATCGTCATGCGCACCACCGAAGAGGCCATTCGCGCCGTTCCGCGCTATATCCGTTGGGGCGCGTACGGCCTGGGTGCCACCAAGTGGCAGGTTGTCTCCAAGATCGTGCTTCCTTCTGCCTTTGGCCGTATTGCCACGGGCATCGTCCTTGCCATCGGCCGTGCCATCGGCGAGACCGCCGTGGTGCTCTACACCATGGGCCAGGCCATCAATCTACCTATTTCGCCGCTCGATTCCGGTCGTCCCATGACCGTTCACCTGTACCTGCTTGCCAACGACGGCATCAACATGAACGCAGCCTACGGCACCGCGCTCTTGCTGATGGTGATCATTTTGGCCTTCAACCTGTTTGCGCGCTTCCTGTCGCGCAAGCGTCGCTAGTTAAGGAGTCCCATGTCCGTTTATCAGTCCGCTCCCGCGTTGGAGCAAGCGGCCATTACGGCCAAGGATTTCAACTTTTGGTACGGTGACTTTCATGCGCTGACGGGGCTTGACCTCAACATCGCCAAAAACGCCATCACCTCCTTCATTGGCCCTTCGGGCTGCGGCAAGTCGACGTTTTTGCGCTGCATCAACCGCATGAATGACCTGATTGAGGGCACGCGCGTCGAGGGCACCATGACGCTCGACGGCAACGATATCTATGCCGAGGGCGTCGACCCGGTCGACCTCCGTCGCCGCGTGGGCATGATCTTTCAGCAGCCCAATCCGTTTCCCAAATCCATCTACGAGAATGTCGCCTTTGGCCCTCGTCTGCAGGGCGTGACTAGCAAAAGTGACCTCGATGACATCGTGGAAGAATCGCTCAAGCGCGCCAACCTCTGGAAAGAGGTATCCAATCAGCTCAACAAGGATGGTTTGGCGCTCTCGGGCGGTCAGCAGCAGCGTCTGTGCATCGCGCGCGTGCTTGCGGTGCAACCCGATGTCCTTCTGATGGACGAGCCCTGCTCCGCCATCGACCCCACGTCCGTCTCTAAGGTCGAGGATCTGATGGCCGAGCTGGCGCCCGAGATGACGATCATCATCGTCACGCATTCAATGCAGCAGGCAGCTCGCATTAGCGACTACACCGCATTCTTCTTGCAGGAAGTTGCCGGCGAGCCCGCTACGCTCATCGAGTATGGTCAAACCGACGCGATCTTCACCAGCCCGGTGGACTCGCGGACGGAAGACTATATCACCGGCCGCTTTGGCTGATCGGTGCGACTAGTCCCAAGCCGATCGGATCTGGTCCGGTGCGTATTCACTGTGCGGGCGGCATGACCGCACCCAACTGATTGGAGTGAACCATGCGCAAACTGTTTTCCCGTCAGCTCATCGAGGCCCGTCACGAGATGCTGAGCATCTACGAGGCCGTCGATCTGGCCCTCCACGATGCCGTGAAGGCCTATGTGACCGACGACCGCAAGCTCGCCACCAAGACCAAGAAGCGCACGCTTTCGATTGACGCACGCTGCGCCAACCTGGAGGCCGTCTGCTACAACCTGATTGCCACGCAGTCACCGGTCGCCTCCGACTTCCGCTTGCTGCAGACGATCATCTACGTCGACTTTAACCTGCAGCGCATGACCGATAAGGTTCGCCAGATTTGCCGCGCCACGCGTCATATGATCAAGGCCGACATCTCGCTGCCCAAGGAGCTTGTCGGCACGGTCGAGGCCGAGGCTGAGGCCGTCTACCAGGTGCTGGGCTCTTCGCTTTCTGCGCTCGTCACCAACGACATGTCCATCATCTGCAACTTGGCCGTCGAGGACGAGCCAGTGCACGCCGCCTACGAGAAGTTCTTCCGCACCTTTAACCGCATGGACACGGGCGATTTTATGGACGACGACAGCAACTATGACGACCTGCGCCGCGCCATCATGGTATCGCGCTATCTCGATCGCATCGCCTCGATTTCCATCGATGCCGCCTGCCGTCTGACCTTCCTGTTGACCGGACAGCGTATGACTGCCGGTGATATCGCCTGCACTGATGAGGATGAGCTCGAGAGCATGCGCGTGCCTTCGGGCGAGGGTGTTATCATGAGGCCCGCCGTCGATGCACGCTACGTTGCCAAGGTGCCCGTTAACGAGGTCAGCGAGGGTCTTCGCTACCTGCTCGATCATCTTGAGGATGAGGACGATGGCGAGGACGACGAGGAGTAAGTAACCCCGTTCGTCGAAAGATTGTAAATACCTAAGTGAGCGCGGCCTTGCACATGCGGGGCCGCGCTCTTGCGTTAGCATGGGACTACTTGTTTGGCTGTCAGCGGAGGCGATTGGCAATGGATAACTATTTGGACTTGATGCGCGCTCGCCGCGAGCAGATTCTGGAACGTTTTTATGCGGCGCTCGATCGCGCGGGCCGTCCCCACGACGCCGCGAGCCTCATTGCCGTGTCCAAGACCGTTGGTGTCGATGAGACCGTTGCCGCCATCCAGGCGGGGTATCGCCATTTTGCCGAGAACCGCCCGCAGGAGCTGGTTCGCAAGCTCACGGGTCTGGCGGAGCATCCGGAGCTGCCCGAGGTGCGCTTCGATATGATCGGCAACCTGCAGACCAATAAGATCAATGCGGTGCTGGGCTCAGCCGAGCTGATTCACTCGGTGGGTTCGCTGCATCTGGCGCAGGCGATCTCGAGCCGTGCTGTCCGCAAGATTGAGGCAGGCGAGCTCGCCGGCCCCCAGCGTGTGCTCATTGAGGTCAATGTGAGTGGTGAGGAGTCGAAGGGAGGCTTTTCGCCCGATGAGATTCGCGCCGCCGCGGGTGAGCTTGCGGAACTTGAGGGAATTTGCGTGCAGGGGCTTATGACTATGGCGCCCCGGGGGAATAAGGATGTGGCACGCCGCACCTTTGCGGGGCTTCGTGAGCTGAGGGATGAGCTGGAGGCGGCGCATCCCGATTTGAACCTGCCTGAGCTTTCCTGCGGCATGAGCGAGGACTTTGAGCCTGCCCTTGAGGAGGGCTCTACGCTCGTTCGCCTGGGCAGGGTAGTATTTAGCCCGGAGTTTGCAGTAAAATAAGGCTCTGAAGTGCGCACTGATTATCGGGGCGCCTGCACTAAACCGCGAGAGGACACAACCATGGGCTTCCTTGACGAGATTAAAAATAAGATGCACCTGGGCGGCCAGCAGGGTTACGACCAGGGTTATGGCCAGGACGACGACTACGGCTACGATGACGGCTATGACGATAGTTATCAGGGCAACGGCTACAGCGGTGCTTCGGGCGAGGGCTTCTACACCCAAGACGAGCCGAGCAACGGCCTGCTTGGTCAGACGCGCCGCGGTGAAGCTGAGTCGGTTGCCGTGTATACGCGCTCCGGTCAGCTGGTCGGCGATGACTCTCGCCATGCCACAACGTATAACCCGCCTTCGCGCTCGCAGGACAGTGTTGCGAGCGGTTATCGTCCTGGTGCCTATGACACGCCGTCTAGCTACGCCGAGAACACCCGCGCCCGTGCCGCCGCTGCGCCCGCGCCTGCACCGAGCGATGCCTCGGCCTATGCGAGCAATATCATCAACGCCACACCGCAGCTGCCGGCCTATGTCCTGCGCCCCGAGAGCTATGACGACGTGGAGACCGTGGTGCGCCGCGTTCGCACCAAGCAGCCTGTCGCACTGATTTTTGTGGGCGTACGCACCGAAGTTGCCAAGCGCGTCTTGGACTTCTCTTACGGCTTTGCCTGCGGTCTGGGCGCCACGGTCAAGGAGGTAGGCGACCGCGTGTTCATGGTGCTGCCCGCCGGTTGCGAGGTCAAAGATTCCGATCTCAAGAAGCTTCGTGCCGACGGCTACCTTAAGTAAAGACAAGACGAGGAGATTCCCATCAACATCTACACTATCGTCCAGCTGGTCAACACGCTGTTCAACTTCTATTCCACGCTCATTGTCGTCTACTGCTTTATGACGTGGATTCCCATGAAGCAGGGTGGTTTGCTTCAGGATATTGCCGCGGTGCTTGATAGCGTGTGCGGTCCGTGGCTCAACCTGTTCCGTCGTTTCATCCCGCCGATGGGCGGTATCGATTTTTCGCCGGTCGTTGCGATTATTGCGTTACAGTTGGTGCAGAGGCTGGTTCTGCAGCTTCTTATAGGTATACTCGTGTAGAACTGACTTAGTAACTTACGTCGGGCGTGTAGCGCCGAGGCGATGAAAAAGGAGACTTGTTATGGCTATTACCCCTGCAGACATCCAGGCTCAGACTTTCTCTGAGGCCAAGCGTGGCTACGATCCTGCCGAGGTCGACGTCTTCTTGGAGACACTGTCCTCCGAGGTTGACGCTATGCTCGCTAAGATCGTCGACCTTAAGGGTCGTCTGACTGCTACCGAGCAGCAGCTTGCCGATGCGCAGGCTCAGCTTGCCCAGGCTCAGGATGCCACCGCCCAAGCCGTTCCTGCCGCCCCCGTGGCTGCTCCCGCCCCTGACTTCTCCGCTCAGGAGCGCCAGATTTCCGCTGCCCTGATCGCTGCCCAGCAGACCGCTGAGACCATCGTCAACGATGCCAACGAGAATGCTGAGCGTATCCGCAACGAGGCTGACGCCAAGGCCCGCGAGGTTATCCGCCAGGCTCTGACCGAAAAGCAGGCCGAGCTCGAGGAGATCGATCGTCTCAAGGCTTCCCGTGAGGAGTTCAAGGCCGAGTATCTCAAGCTCATCCAGCACTTCATGGACGATGCCCAGAACTCCTTCCCGGGCGACCTCATGGCCTCCACGCCGGTCGGTTCTGCCGCTTCTCCTGCGGTGACTGTTCCCGCCGAGCCGCTGCCCGTCGCTGACCCGGTTGTCCCCGTGGCCGATCCCTTTGCCCCGATCGACAACTTTGCTGCCGACGACCTGGACTAGCATCAGAGCTACAATCTAGTGTCCTTAAGAGGAGCTCGCACCTGCGGGCTCCTTTTTTGTGGCTGTATACGGGTTGGGAAACAAAACGCCGAGCTCTGCATGCGATAGGACAGAACTCGGCGAAGGGCGCGTGGTAAAAGGTAGATTTTAAGGTATGTCTAAAAACTACTTGAGGAGGAAGTTGGAGAGGGGAATAGTGCGGGCCTCGCGATGCTCGGGATCGGCGATGTGGTCGGCGGGATAGCCACAGACGAGCATGTGATAGGGATAGACGCCCTTGGGCAGATTGAACTGCTCCTGTGCCACCTCAGGCTTAAAATGGCATACCCAGCACGTTCCCAGGCCCTGCTCGGTGGCCTCCATCATCATCTGGTCGCACACGATGGACGTATCGATTTCACTGGAATTCATCTGGTCATACGGGCGTACCCAAGCATCATCGGTAACGCTGCAAATAAGGAAGACAAGCGGAGCTCCAAAGATAGACCCATCACGAGCAAACCGAGGCTGACAAGCAGCAGCCATCTCCAACAGCTCAGGCGTATCCAGCACCATCACACGGGCTGGATGATTATTACAAGCAGAAGGAGCAATACGCCCAGCCTCAACAATGGCATCCACCACAGCCTGCTCAACAGAACGATCCTCAAACTCGCGACAAGAATAACGACCCCGAGCCAGATCCAAATACGACATGCAAGCCCTCCAACAATTAAAAATCAAACAAACCCAAAGTAACCCAAACAGTACCCAAAACAGCAATCAGCCAAACGCTCATCAAGGGCCAAAGTGTCCGAACGGGTACCATAGGTCCCTTCAGCCAAACCCCCATCGCGCTAAATCTATCAGCCAAAGTTCCCAATGGTGGTACGTAAGGCGAAGGGCCGGCCACGGTTTACTTTCGAACGACTCTGCAAAGCAGCCGGAGTGAGAAAGCAAACCGTGGCCGGCCCTTCGCCGCCGGGACACGTACCCCCAATTAACTGTTCTTCATGACAATCGAATCCACGACATCGGCCACATTCTCGCAGCAGTCGGCGCAGTACTCCAGGAAGGCGTACACGTCACGCCAAGCGATGACCTCGAGCGGGTCCTTGCCGTTAACGTGCAGGTTACGCATGGCGTTGATATAGAGCTCGTCGGCCTCGGACTCGATGGTGTTGATCTGGATGACGAGCTCGCGCAGCGTCTTGGACTTGCGGTAGTTAGGCAGCTCGACCATCAGGTCCTTCATGGCGCGGCAGGCGTCGGTCACCTTGTGGGCGATGACGATGGCGTCGGGATGGATGCTCTGGATGTTGGTGAAGTAGACGCGCTGCACGACGCCCTCGATACGGTCGAGCACGGTGTCGAGCGAGCAGCTCATCAGATCCAGGTCCTCGCGCTCAAGCGGGGTGATAAAGGCCGTGAGCAGGGCGTCCTCAAGCTCATGGTGCTTCTTGTCGGCCGCATGCTCGATCGCGTGCATCTTGTCGAGCATATCGTGAATCTTCGCGGGATCGAAGTTCTCGAAAATCTTGGTAAGCAGCTCGGCGGCCTGGACGGCAAGGTCGGCGCAGGCGACGTAGTTGTCAAAGTAGAACGAATCGGGTTTCTTTGCCATGAGTGGGTCCTTTCGAGGCGAAGACGGGTGGGCGAAGTTTTGCGGTCCGGATGGACGCTCGTTTTGACTAGATGAACATCATGAACAGCTTGGCCATGACAAAGCTGATGAGTCCGCAGGCGGGGAAGGTGAAGAACCAGGTGAACATCATGTCCTTGACGACGCCGAAGTTGATGGCCGAAAGGCGCTTGACGGCGCCGACGCCCATGATGGCGCAGGTCTTGATGTGCGTGGAGGACACGGGGATGCCGGTAAGGGTGGCAAGCAGCAGGTTCGCGGCGCCCGCCAGGTCGGCGGAGAAGCCCTGGTACTTTTCGAGCTTGACCATGCTCTGGCCAACGGACTTGATGATGCGCTCGCCGCCCACGCTGGTGCCGATGCCCATGGTGGCCGAGCATAGCAGCATAATCCAGATGGGGATGCCGGCATCGCCGACGCTCGTCTGGCCGCTGGCAAAGGCCACGCCTAAAAAGAGCACGCCGATGAACTTCTGTCCATCCTGCGCGCCGTGCATAAAGCTCATGGCCGCAGCGCTCGCGATCTGAGCGTATTTAAAGAAGACATTGGCACGTCGCCTGTTGGCGGCGGCGAAAAGAATCGAGACGAGCTTGCACAGGACCCAGCCCATGACAAAGCCCAGGCCGATGGAGAGCGCCAGGCCGTAGATGACCTTCATCCACTCGTGGACGTTGACGCTGCTCGCACCGCCGAGGGCGATGGCGGCACCGGTCAGGCCGGCGATAAGGCTGTGGCTTTGCGAGGTGGGGATGCCAAAACGCGACGCTGTGGCGCCGTAGACGACGATGGAGAACAGCGCCGCGCACAGGCAGGCGAGCGCCATGGTACTGTTTCCGCCAAAGTCGACAATATGGGAGATGGTGTTGGCGACGCTCGCGTTAAAGTGCGTCATGATGAGCACGCCGAGGAAGTTGAATGCGGCACTCATGAGAATGGCGGCGCGGGCGGGCATGCAACGCGTAGTGACGCAGGTCGCGATGGCGTTGGGTGCGTCGGTCCATCCATTGACGAAGATGGCGCCGAGCGCGAGGATCACGGTGACGGCAAGGACTGGGTTCGACACAAGTTGGCCGAGGAAGGTTGAGAACGTTACGTCCATATATGGGCTTTCTCGAAGTTTGCAGGCACGTTACAGAAACATGATAAATCGTATCACCTCCTGCGGGTTTCTTTACCGAGTTCTGATGGGAGCAGTGAATTTTTTGGCACTAAAATTGAATATTATCCCTGTTGACCGCGGGTGTTCTTTTTGCTAACACGCCATGCGGACACATGCGCGCGCCCCAACACCCCAAAACCACAGTCTGTTCGCTTTACAATATGCAAACATGCGTTCGATAATAGGAGACATGGAATATCGACAGACAGATGGCAAAACTCGGCGCGTGCACAAGCAGTATGTGGACGTCGTGGCTCGCATCCTCGCGGGCGGACAGGTCGTGCCGGTCACCGTCTGCTGGGTCGACGGTCGTTGCTTTACGATTGACGAGATTGTCTCGACCACTGGGTTTGGCCTGACGGTTCACGGCATTCGTACGGCAACCTATAAGGTGCGTTTTGGCGGGCACGCGACCGAGTTGTATCTGGAGGACCAGACGCGCGAGCGGGCGGACGGCTCGCAGGCACACGTGATGCGTTGGTGGGTGTGGGCGTTCGACCGAACACTCGAGAGCGGGCGCCGCAGGTAAGAACGCGTGGCGTTCGGGTACAATGGCAGGAAACTTGTCAGCTACGGCGCCGTCGCGGTGCTTTTTGAAAGGACGAAATTATGAACGATATCCAGGGCTATCAGAATGGCCCCATCGAGACCGGCGCAAGCCGTGCCAAGGAGATGTCGCCGCGCGCGTACAACCTTGTCATGTCTGCTCTGATCTTTTTGGGCTTTTGCGCCATGGGCGCCGGTGTTTACTTTACGAGCACCATGTCGTTTGCGCGCATGATGATGAGCGGCGCCGCTTTGCCGCTGGTCTTTGGCTCATTTATTTTGACCATCGTCGGCATGGTCATGATGTCGGCTGCTGCCAGCAAACAGTCCGTGGGCCTGTCACTCGTGGGCTACGTGGTCTTTGCGAGCACCTTTGGCCTGACGGCGTCGTTTGGTCTTGCCAACTACGACCTGCCTACCATTAACACCGCCTTTATCGCCACGGCCGCCATCACCTTTGTCTTTGGCGCCTTGGGCGTGACCTTCCCCAAGTTCTTCCAGCGTGTGTATGGCATTGGTTTTGGCATCCTGCTTGCCACGATTCTGGTCGAGATCGTGCTGATGTTCATGGGCGTTTCGCAGTCCATCACCGACCTGATCGTGATCGTGGTGTTCGCCGGCTTCATCGGCTACGACACCTATGTGGCAACGACGGTGCCGCCCACGCTGCCCAACGCCGTGCTCATGGCATCCAACCTGTTCGTGGACATTATCAACGTGTTCCTGCGCATTCTGAACATCCTCGGCCGTCGCGATTAAAGCGCGGCATTGCGATGCTTCCTGCCGGACACGGTAAAACGATGCGAAAGGCGGTCCTTCGGGGCCGTCTTTTTTGTGCGCGGCGGGGTATCATGGATGGGAAAAGCCGATAGCGGCAGCGACAGGAAAGGTGGCCACGTATGGCAGACGTCGACAACAGGAACCGTAACCGCAGGTCCAACCGAGCGGGTCAGCCCAATCCCAAGCGCGAGGCCCGTGCCAAGGCCGCCGAGCGTCACGTGGCAACTGTGTCCGAAGCGTGCGCCAAGGATATCGAGCGTTCGCTTGCCGGTGTTCGCGAGTTTGACGGTATGCCTGCCGGCTTTGTCGCGGCGATGAAGGCCAAGGTTCAGAGTGCTGTGGCCCCCGAAGAGCAGGTCGCCGAGGACGTCGAGAACGCGGAGACTGCCGAGGTCGAGGCAGCGCCCGAGACCGAGGCGGCGCCCGAGCCCGTCGAGGAGCCTGCCGAGGAAATCGCCGAAGCTGAGTCCGCGCCTGCTGAGGAGCCCGCTCCGGTCCTGCCCGAGGTCACTGTGCTTGATGCCTCCGCCACGCAGGCAATCCTCGATAACGGTCGCGGCTATGCGCAGTTCTGCGACATGGCCGTGCTCGCCTTTGCCTCGTTTACCAATCCGGGCGGTGGATATATTCAGGGTTATCTGGGCCAGGAGGCCACGCTGTGCGCCGATTCGTATCTGTACAACGTTCTCGATAGGCAGCGTAAGTGGTACGGCGAGAACCGTCGTCGCAACATCAACTGCGAGCTCTATCGTAACCGTGCCCTAGTGGTGCCTGCGGTGCGCTTCGACCGCAACCACGTGCATGCATACGCCGACGTGATCGTGGCCGCCGCGCCCAACGTTAAGCGCGCCCGCCAGGAGTATCGCGTGAGCGACGATGCTCTGCTGGATGCCCTGCGCGACCGCATTCGCTTTGTGCTCGCCATCTGCGACGAGTTGGGTCGCGAGAAGCTCGTGCTGGGCGCATGGGGCTGCGACAACAACGGCTTTGATGCCGAGGCCGTGGCCGAGCTCTTCCGCAAGGAGCTCGCATCGGGCGACTTCAAGGTCAAGCAGGTCTTCTTTGCCGTGCCCTCTACGCGCTGGGACGAGGACTTCGCCAAATTCGAGCACGTGCTGGCAAACTTCCCCGAGCGAAACGAGGAGTCCTATGCTCAGGTTGCCGCCCGCGCCGCAGCCGCCCGTGCCGCCGAGCAGGCTCAGGCCGCTGCCGAGGATGACGAGGATGACGACGACTGGCGCAAGTACCTGTAAACGGTGCTCGTGATGCGATATACCGAGCCGACGGGAGAGGCTGCTCCTGTCGGCTTTTTATTGAGTGGGGAGCTTACGATGAAAAACGTTCTGTGCTTTGGTGACAGCAACACCTATGGTTACGATCCGGCGGGCATGCGCGACGGTACCGCGGTGCGCTATGCGCAGGATGTGCGCTGGTGTGGCGTGGTCCAACGTGACTTAGGCGAGGGCTGGCATGTAATTGAAGAAGGCCTCAACGGCCGCACGACGGTGCGCGACGACATGTGCCATCTGGACACTAACCTCAACGGCATTCGCGCGCTTCCGATGCTGCTCGAGGCCCATAAGCCGCTGGACGCCATTGTGATCATGCTGGGCACCAACGACTGTAAGACGGTCTTTAACGTGACAGCTTCCGATATCGCCCGTGGCGCCATGGCGCTGATTCGCGCCGTCCGCGCGTTTCCGTGGACCGACGCTGCGCCTTGCCCGCGCATCCTGCTGATGGCTCCTATCAAGATCAAGCCGCAGATCGCCGATGTATATATGACCGATTTTGACGAGCGTTCCGTCGAGGCATCTGAACATTTTGGCGAGTACTATGCGCACGTGGCCGAGCAGTTTGGCTGCGACTTTTTGAATGCCGCCGAGTTTGCCGAGCCGGGCGATATCGACTATCTGCATATGATGCCCGAAAGCCACGAGAGCTTGGGACATGCCGTGGCAGCCAAGCTCCAAGAGATGCTCGGTGAGTAGCGCGACCCCAAGCCACCGCAAAGGTGCCTGCCCCCTTTGCGGTGGTTTTGGATCGTTTGTTTGTCTTGATCTGTAACAGTTGTAAGGTCGAAAACGGGCTAGAT
Organism: uncultured Collinsella sp.; assembly: GCA_900542365.1. Taxonomy (GTDB): domain Bacteria; phylum Actinomycetota; class Coriobacteriia; order Coriobacteriales; family Coriobacteriaceae; genus Collinsella. Next base: position 30,051 of record UQNH01000018.1, read on the forward strand.
GTTACAGATTGAGATTATTTAGGTCGATATCGGTCGTTTGTCTCGATCTGTAACATCTAGGGTCGATTTTGCCGAGTTACTGTTACAGATTGAGATTATCTTCTCAGCGGAATTTGAATGTCTCGATCTGTAACAGGTGGGCCGAAAAATGGGCTCTAACTGTTACAGATCGAGATGTTTGTGGGAGCCACCGCAAAGGTGCCTGCCCCCTTTGCGGTGGCTCTGGGCTGTGAATCTTAATACTGCCACAACTAACTGCGTGCCATCTACCTGCGGCTTTGCGGGGGAATATCCTAACTTATCCCAAGCGCGTCGAAGGCGGCGCGGACGACCTGCTCGGCGGTGGGGCGGATATAGTGCCGTCCCGATACGCCGGGGAGGGCGTGGCCCATCAGCATCTCGATGAGGTCCCACGGCAGGCGAAGCTCGACCTCCGCTATCGTACGCCATGAGTTGCGCAGGTTCGACCACGGGATGTGCTCGATGCCGCGGGCGGCGCAGAGTTTCCGCCAGCGGTCGTTGCAGATGCTGCGGTTCATGGGCAGCCCGTCGCCCCGGTCACTCAGCCACTCGCGGCCCTCGGCGGC
>UQNH01000019.1:0-27388 GCA_900542365.1 uncultured Collinsella sp.
GCCTCAGATCGAAGTTACCTTCGATATCGACGCCAACGGCATCGTGAAGGTCAGCGCAAAGGATCTGGGCACCGGCAAGGAGCAGAACATCACCATCACTGCTTCCACCAACATGTCCAAGGAGGACATCGACAAGGCTGTGAAGGAAGCTGAGCAGTTTGCTGCCGACGATAAGAAGAAGCGTGAAGAGGTCGATATCCGCAACGGTGCCGACCAGATGGTGTTCCAGACCGAGAAGATGCTGAAGGAGAACGGCGACAAGCTGCCCGCAGACGTGAAGAGCGATGCCGAGGCAAAGCTGAATGACCTTAAGACCGCTGTCCAGTCCGGCAACGTGGACGACATCAAGGCAAAGCAGGAAGCCCTGAGCCAGGTGTTCGAGAAGATGTATCAGGCAGCCGCTGCCGCACAGCAGGCCGCCGGTGCACAGCCCGGTGCTGACGCAGGCGCAACCAACGAAAAGCCCAACGATGACGGCGTTGTGGATGCCGACTTCAAGGAAGTCTAAGTCTGACACAAAGCGCTGTGTCCGGCCAAACCGGCGGGCACGCACGCATGAATAGCAAAAGCCGCTCCGGTTTTGCCGGGGCGGCTCTTGCTGGTTATAGAGCGAGGAACCACCGGGAACAAGTCCCGGGTATGGACGTTCCCGGAGAGGTGAGTGGATATGGCACAGGAAAAGCGTGATTATTACGAAGTGCTGGGGGTATCCAAGGGCGCAAGCGATGCCGAGATCAAAAAGGCATACCGCAAGCTTGCCATGAAGTACCACCCGGACTATAACCCCGGCGATAAGGACGCCGAGGCAAAGTTCAAGGAGATCAACGAGGCAAACGAGGTGCTTTCGGACCCGAAGAAGCGCCAGCTGTACGACCAGTACGGCTTTGCCGGTGTTGACCCCACTTATGCAGCACAGAACGGCGGCGGCCCCGGCGGCTTTAGCGGTTTTGGCGGCGACGGTGTGGACTTGGGCGACATTTTTGGCGATATCTTCGGCGGCGGCTTTGGCGGCTTCGGCGGCTCGTCCCGTCAGGCAAACCCCAACGCCCCCCGCAAGGGTCAGGACATCCGTGTGCGCATCACCCTGAGCTTTGACGAGGCCTACGACCTCTTTGCCGAGGAGGTGCGCGCCGGCGTCGCCGCGGGCGTGGACCTCTTTATTATCGAAACCATGACCGACCTAGCCGAGATCAAGGCTGCCGTCCTCGCCTGCCGCGAGAACTCCGACCTGCCCGTTTTTGCCACCATGACCTTTGAGGAAGACGGCCGCACCTTCCTGGGCACGAGTCCCGAGGTCGCTGCCATCACGCTCGACGCGATCGGCGCCGACGTCCTGGGCATCAACTGCAGCCAGGGACCGGCCGAGCTCCGAGGACTCGCCGCTCGCATGCTCACCGTTACGGACAAGCCCGTTATGGTGCAGGCCAACGCAGGACTGCCCCACGTGGACGACGACGGCAACACCGTCTTTGATATCCAGGCGCCCGAGTACGCCGTGGCCGTCGCCGGTATGATTGAGGACGGCGTAAGCGTCGTGGGCGGCTGCTGCGGCACCACGCCGGCGCACATGGCAGCGCTGCGCACGCTTATCGATAACCACACGCCCAGTCCGCGCCACCGCAAGCCCAGCATGTCGGTCACAAGCGCCCAGACCGTGGTGGACCTCCCCTGCGACGGCCACAAGATCGCCGTCATCGGCGAGCGCATCAACCCCACCGGCAAAAAGCGCCTGCAGCAGGCCCTGCGCGACGGCGACCTGGACTACGTGGTGAGCCAGGGCATCAGCCAGCAGGAGCAGGGCGCCGACATCCTGGACGTCAACGTGGGCCTGCCCGAGATCGACGAGGTCAAGATTATCCAACAGGCCACCGAGCAGCTCCAAGGCTCCACGCTGCTGCCGCTGCAGATCGACTCCACCGACCCCGCCGCCGTCGAGGCCGCCGTACGTCGCTACGCCGGCAAGCCCATCATCAACTCGGTCAACGGCAAGCAGCAGATCATGGACGAGATCTTCCCGCTGGTCGCCCACTACGGCACCAACGTTGTCGGCCTTGCGCTCGACGAAGGCGGCATCCCCGATACCGCCGAGGCCCGCTTTGCCATCGCCGAGCGCATCGTGGCCGAGGCTGCCCGCTACGGCATCGGCCCGGACCGTATCCTCATCGACTGCCTGGTCATGACCGCCTCGACCAATCAACGCCAGGCCGAGCAGATCCTGCGCGCCATGTCCCTGTGCAAGGAGCGCCTGGGCGTCAAATGCGCGCTCGGCGTGTCGAACATCAGCTTTGGTCTGCCTGCCCGCCCGCTGCTGGGCTCGGTCTTTTTGGCCGCCGCCTTTGGCGCGGGCCTCGATGCCCCCATCATGAACCCGGGCTCCAAGCGCTTTATGGACACCGTCTACAGCTATCGCGTCCTGAGCGTTGAGGACGAGGGCTCGACCGGATACATCGAGCGCTACGCCGGCTGGACCGATCCGTATAAGATTGCCGCCAACCCGGCGGCCGCCCAGTCAGCATCGATCGATGCCGCGCCTACCGCAAGCACCACCGCAAGCGCCGATGACGACCCCATCCGCCACATGGTCGTCTCGGGACGCAAGGGCGAAATCGCGGCCGAGACCGAACGCCTGCTGGCCGACCACGACGCCATGGACCTCATCAACGACCACTTTATCCCCGCCCTCGATGAGGTCGGAGTCCTCTTTGACCAGGGCAAGTTCTTCTTGCCGCAGCTCATGGCCTCGGCCGAGGCCGCGCGCGTGGGCTTCGATACCATCAAACGCCTGATGCCCGCCGGCGAGATTGCCGACAAGGGTAAGATCTGCGTGGCCACCGTCAAGGGCGACATCCACGACATCGGTAAGAACATCGTCAAGATGCTGCTCGATAACTACGGCTATACCGTCTTTGACCTTGGCCGCGACGTCGATCCGCAGGAGGTGCTCAAAACCGTCAAGGAGCGCGACATTAAGCTCGTCGGCCTCTCGGCGCTTATGACCACCACGGTCGTCGCCATGGAGGAGACCATCAAGCTGCTTCATGCCGAGGTCCCGGGCGTCAAGATTATCGTGGGCGGCGCCGTGCTCACCCCCGAATACGCCAAGCAGATCGGCGCAGACTACTACGCCAAGGATGCCGCCGAAAGCGCCCGTATCGCCGAAGAGGTCTTTGGACGGTAACACAACGGAAACAACCCCGCACCAAAACGTGCCGCATGCGCCACTTGGCACGTGCGGCACGTTAGAATAGAGGGGACTATGCTCGTTTTGGCAGATAGGAGCGCAAGGATGGCGATCACGCCCGCAGAAATCGCGGAAACCCGCGGCATGGTTGAGGAGCAGAACCTCGACATAAGGACCATCACCATGGGTGTTTCGCTCATGGGTTGCGGTGACGAGAACCTCGACCGCATGTGCACGAAGATCTACGACCACGTGACGCACGCGGCCGAGCACCTGGTCGAGACCGCCGAGAACCTCGAGCGCGAGTACGGTATCCCCATCGTCAACAAGCGCGTTTCCGTCACCCCGGTGGCGCAGATTGCCGCATGCTGCAAGGATGAGGACCTCACCCCCATCGCGCACGCCCTCGACCGCGCGGCAGAGACGCTCGGCATCGACTACCTGGGCGGCTTCTCCGCGCTCGTCCAAAAGGGCATCGGCGACGCCGACCGCCGCGTCATCCAGTCCATCCCCCAGGCGCTCGCTACCACCAGCCGCGTCTGCTCCAGCGTCAACGTCGCCAGCCTGCGCGCCGGCATCAACATGGACGCCGTGCTCATGGCAGCGCAGACCATCATCGATGCCGCCAAGCTTACGGCCGATGAGGATTCCGTCGGCGCCTCCAAGTTTGTCTGCTTTGCCAACATGGTCGAGGACTCCCCGTTTATGGCGGGCGCCGTCCACGGCGGCGGCGAGGCCGACGCCGTCATCAACGTAGGCGTCTCGGGCCCCGGCGTGATGGCCGCAGCCCTGGAGAAACTGCCCGATTCCGCATCGATGATGGAAGTCGCCGAGAAGATTAAGCAGACTGCCTTTAAAATCACCCGTGCCGGCGAGCTCATGAGCCGCGAGGCCGCCCATCGTCTGGGTGTCGAGAAGGGCATTGTCGACCTGTCGCTGGCACCTACGCCTGCCATCGGCGACTCCGTTGCGCGCATCCTCGAGATTATCGGCGTGGGCACCTGCGGTGGCCCCGGCACGACCTGCGCGCTCGCCATGCTCAACGATGCCGTCAAGAAGGGCGGCGTCATGGCCAGCTCCAGCGTGGGCGGTCTCTCGGGTGCCTTTATCCCCGTGTCCGAGGACGCCGGCATGATCGCCGCCGTCGAGGCCGGCGCGCTTTCGCTCGAGAAGCTCGAGGCCATGACCTGTGTCTGCTCCGTTGGCCTGGACATGATCGCCATCCCCGGCGACACCCCGGTCGAGACCATCGCCGGCATCATCGCCGACGAGATGGCCATCGGCGTCATCAACAACAAGACCACGGCCGTCCGCGTGATTCCCGCCATCGGCAAGGGCGTGGGTGACTGCGTCGAGTACGGCGGCCTGTTCGGCCGTGCACCCATCATGCCGGTGAACCCCAACGCCGGCACCGTGCTTGCCCACCGCGGTGGACGTTTCCCGGCGCCGCTGAACTCGCTGAAGAACTAGCTGAGGGGGACTGGCGAGGAGCCCCGGGGAGGGCAAATATATAAGGTCGCCTGCTCGGACAGTCCTGGCTCGCACGGAGAGCACATTAAGTGCTCTCCGGCTCGTGCGGAACTCGCGATCGACCTTATATATTTGCCCTCCCCGGGGCTCCCGCACAACGGGCCCTCGGTTGGGTTCTATCCCTTTGGCAGTCGCTTCGCTTCTGCCCTACTTTGCTGGTATGACGGTTTGGCGTTGGATCGGTTCTTTCTGATATATGCTGGTTGCGGCTCTTCTTTTGGGAGGAGTCGCTTTTTTGTTGCTAGGAGGTTGGCCCGTGGCTGATGGGGAGAATCGTTCTGAGCTGCTTTCCACAGATTGGAATCTGGAGTGGATGCGTCTGCAAGCTGATCGGCGGCGGGCTGACGATTCTTTTGAGTGGGATAAAAGGGCTCGGCATTTTCGGCCGTTGGAGACTGCCCCTTATGCTCGGGATTTTATAAAGCTGCTGGCGCTTGAGCCCAGCGAGTCGGTACTCGATATGGGGTGCGGGGCTGGGTCGATTGCTATTCCGCTTGCGCAAGACGGGCATCCTGTGATTGCTGCTGACTTTTCCCCTGCCATGTTGGGCACGCTTGATGCTGGCATTGAGTACTATGGGCTCGAAGATCGCATTACGCCGCTTGAGCTTGCTTGGGACGATGATTGGGATTTGGTTGGGCCGGTTGCCAAGACTGTGGATGTTGCCTTTGCCAGTCGTTCCGTCACCACAAATGACCTAAAAGGTGCGCTTGCCAAGCTCGACCGTACGGCTCGTCGCCGTTGTGCTGTCACGATGGTCGCCAACTCCAGCCCGCGCTATGACCTGCACGTGATGAACGCTATCGGCGCCTCGGTTACCTGCAGCAATGGCTTTGTGTACGCCTTCAACATCCTCATTCAGATGGGTGCGTTGCCGCAGGTTACATACTTTGAATCGCCTCGTCGCGATACCTTCGATAGCCTTGAGGCAGGCGTGGCGGATTTTTCCCGTATGCTCGAGCATGGCAACGAGGATAAGATCGACCGCCTGCGCGACTATATCGCTCAGCACATGATCGAAAACCCCCATGCCGGCGAGCCGGGCTCCAAGGGCGTGCCGCAGGGGCGCTATATGCTCGACCATATCCGTAAGGTTCGCTGGGCGTTTATTGCATGGGAACCGGTCTCTGCGCCCAGCTCATAGCCTGTTCGCAGCCCGCACCGCCCACTCACTCGGCATCCGCATTCTTTTTGAACTGGGCAAACGCGCTCCACACCGCGCCGTTCCTGCGCTATCGTGGGACAGCTCACGTAGATTAAGGCCCCGTCGCGGGGCGCCCCATACATAGAAAGCGAGAACCCATGGCACTGACAGGAGCCCAGGTCAAGCAGCTTCGCAGCATGGCCCATCACCTCAACCCCGCCATCATCATCGGTAAGTCCGATGTCAACGAGGGCACCGTCGAGCAGACGGTCGCCTACCTGGAGAAGCATGAGCTCGTTAAGTGCTCCGTGCTCGATGGCTCCAGTCTTTCCGCCCGCGAGGCCGCCGAAGAGCTCTCCGAGCGTTGCCACGCCGAGGTCGTCCAGGTCATCGGCCGCAAGTTCTCGCTGTATCGCGAGTCCTCGCGCAAGGACATCGAGAAGATTAAGCTCGTCTAAGAGCCGACGATCCGGCGAGCCAACATACATCAAGCTTGCGAGCGTCCGAGCAATTCGGGCGCTCATTTTTTATCGCTCGACGAGCACGCGGTTAAGCCTGCCCTCCACCAAGCGCTCGTATAGACGCCGCGTCTCGGGCTCGGGCACGCCATTGACCTGCTCCCTCAGATGGTGCATATGCCCACTGTATAGCTCGACGATATCGCGCCTCCGCCCCGCCGCACTGTAGACACGCATGGCGCAGCGCACCATATCCTCACGCGCCGTTTCCTGTCGAAGACCCGACTCCGCCAGCCAAATCGCCGACTGCAGATCGTTTTCTTCTAGAGCGGCATTTGCTCCCTTAATCATGCAATCGATGTACTTTGACTGCATAATGCGTCGCATACGCAAAAAGTAGGTGGGATTACAGCCATTGGGAACATACAGCGGTCCGGCATAAAGCTGCTCAATCTTAAGGCACAGCTCAACTAAATGGGGCCCGCGCGCACCCGTGCGATTTCCCAAAACCTCGCGGCTTATCTGGTCAAACAGCCGTACATCGGTCTTGACGTAGTCGCCGTTGAGTCCGATGCATTCATTTTGGATGAGCACACACGACTTGCCATCCGGCGTCGGTCCCAAAGCCGACCGCAAGCGCGATATCGTCGAGTACAGGTTATTGCGGGCGCTATTGAACTCGGCATGGGGCCACAGCTCCATGGCCAGCGTCTCACGATCGACGAGCGCATCCATGCCCAGTGCAAGCCGCTCGGCAAGTGTCGCCGCCTTCTTGCGGCGCCACATTTTGTCCGTGATGGGAAACCCGTCGCGCTCGGCGCGAAACGCACCAAACATGCGAATCTCGATATGGTCGATGGTATCAACGGCTTCAACCTCGCCGGCCTGGAACAGGCGCTCGCCCTCCCCTTCCAAATCGTCGCGCAGCGAGTACCGCGACAGCTCGCGCACGGGAAGCTTCTTGCGTATCCTGGCCGCCGGCTCGCCCAGACAATGCATGGCAAGGCGCGCAAAGAGCCGATACGATGGCTCTAGAATCCCCGCACGATTCATGGACATCCAGGCCGCAAGGTCGCTGTCTCGGCCCGCACAGGCCAAATGCAGCGCCACCATCCAGGCTTCTGCGCCACCAACCTGCGTCTGGCTTATATCGAGTAGCTCCGCTTCCTCGCGCACCGAAACCATCGAGGTGTTACGCAGATATGCCGCGCGCTCCAGCAGCAATGCGTTATCGCGCATATACGCAATCGACTCCTCGGCAAGTTTGAGCACTTGGACCGCACGGAACTTTGCATTAACCGGCCGTCCCTCTGCCAGCGACTGCCAGCCTTCTAGCAACAGGCCAAACAGCTGAATCTGGTTGTCGCGCATGCGCACGGCAAAACGATCGAGCTCGTTGAACGCCGCGTCGTCGGTTACCGGCAAGCCGGAAAGGAGCCGCCGTGCCGCCAACACCATGCGCACCCAGATAGCCATCGCCTTAAGCCCGCGTACGTCGAGCGCCTCCCGCACCACCGTCATCTCGTCGTCGCGCTCGTCGGTTCCCGCAAACGACCCGTCAAAGAGCTCCACCAGCATGCTATCGGCCCGTATAACAATCCCCGCGATGTCGAGCTCACAGTCGTAGGCCTTGCTCGTTTTGAGCTGCTGTAGAACGCCGCCGTCATCTCCCCGTTCGGTCAGGCATCGCTTGACCTCGATATGCGCAGACAACATATCGAGTGCGGTATGGGATGTCTCGATTTCTGGCACGGCCAGGTTCGTAGGGAGCCCAAGCCCGTTGTCCCCATAGCAAACAGCCGTCAGTGTCTGGGCCACCCTCCATGAAACAGGGTCTATTTCGCAGGCCGCCCGTTCGCCCCCGCGCTCGATAACCGATGCCATATAGCGAGCGAGCTTTGTATTGGACACGCTGACCGCTGCCAGATATACGCCAAGCGCCTCGGCAGGCGTTGGCTCTGGAGCCGAATCGTCGGCATCGATCGTGCCCAGCGCCGCTCGGCAGATATCGGCCCCGTGCCCCGTCAGAGCCAGATCGACCCCATACTGCCCAGCAAGTTCAAGGACCGCATCACGGTCCAAAAAGGCGTCCGCCAGGCCCATCGCCGCATCGCATCTACCCGCCTTAAGCAAAATCCGGGCCGCCCTCGGAACAAGTTCGGGGCGAACCTCGGCCACCAACTTACGCAAACGCAAGCGTCCGTTATCCTCCGTGCCCAGACACGTAAAACTCCGCTCGGCGGGATCCAAGCCAAAGATCGGGTAGTCGCGTACAAAGTAGGACTGGTCGACCATCGACAGCCTCACCCCGCAAGCCTCGAGTTCCGCGATATTGCCCTCGCCCATCAAAACCATGAGACATGCCACGCAAAACAGCGCATTATTGTCGAGCGAAGCCAGATCGACAAGTGCCGCGCCATATACGTTGACAATCTCGTTTTCGAGCAGACCGGCTACGTCGCCTTGGCCATACAGACCCGTCTGCAATGCCGAAACGAGCTCGGGCACGCCCTGCGTGAGCTGATAAAAGTCGAGCGATGTGCTGATCGAAAACGCCGATGCCCACGCCGAATACTCATAGGCATGCACCTTGAGCATCTGCGCATTGATCTTAACCGAATCGCCCAGCCCATGAATCAGCTGACGATTTGAAGGACGACAGGAGATAAAGACCCCTATCCCCATAGCGCGCAGGCCGCGAATCCTGTCGATGAGGTCTTCGGTATCGTGCTGATCGAGGTTTGGCACATTATCAATCGCGATAAGGGAGTGCGGTTTGTCTTTGAGTTCTTCGGTAACCACCTCGAGCTGCATAAACACCTCGCGCCCAATGGCGCGATCGGCCTCGATAATCCGCACGGGGCCTCGCGTCGGGTCGCATTTAACCTCATGGGTGTACTGCAGCAGCACCGAGGTCTTCCCAAACCCGTCGGGCGCATAAAGAACCACGATGCCGGCCTTTCGGCCCTTGGCGAGAAGCTCATTCATCAAGCGTTCGCGTCGCACCATATAGCCACCGCCCAGCGGCATCAGCTCGAGGTCGTCCATACTGCCCAAATCGTTTACCATGCCCGCTCCTCAACTCGACCGTATGGACACTGTAACCGCAAGACCATACAAGCCGCGCTATGAATAGAGCGACCTTGTGTTCTAGGTTGTCTTTTGGTACGCAAGCGGCAAGTTTTTGTACAGCGAGGGCCGATTGTTATTAATCCCCCGACTAATCGGTCTTTAAGCAGGTAAATGAGCTTGTCAGCTTGTCCCATCTAAGCGGCAGTGTAACGCAAATGAACAAGGTTCAGCTATGTCATTCAACTCGCCTAGCACCCGCTACCGTCTACGACCTTTTAGTGGCATTTTTGCATAGAATCTGGTATGGAATGAATCAAGCTGTTGGGCATCCGGCATTCGTCAAGCTTGCGGCAAGATTTTGGTCAAGCGGGCGGAGAGGGATAACAAAAAGGCCCCCGCAAAGCGGAGGCCTTAGGCAAGGCTATGTCGAGGTGCAGGATTCGCGCTACTCACAGAGCGAAAGGGCAGCCTCGTCGGCAACGACAACGCAGTTGGTGTGCAGCTGCAGGATCGAAGCCGGGCACGCGGGCGTAACCGGGCCATAGCACATGTCATGCACGGCCTGAGCCTTGGCCTCGCCGTTGGCGACGACCAGGATCATGCGGGCATACATGATGGTCTGGGTACCCATGGTGTAGGCCTGACGGGGAACGTCGTCGATGCTGTCGAACAGGCGGCTGTTGGCCTGAATGGTGCTCTCGGTGAGGTCGACGCAGTGCGTGCCCTTGGAGAAGTGGTCATCGGGCTCGTTGAAACCGATGTGGCCGTTGTTGCCAATGCCGAGCAGCTGCAGATCCGGGTAACCGGCGGCGGCGACGATTTTGTCGTACTCAGAGCAGGCAGCGGCGGCATCGGGGTTGGAACCGTCAGGCACATGCGTGTTGTTCAGGTCGATGTTAATGTGATCGAAGAAGTTCTCACGCATAAAGTAGTGATAGCTCTGGGGATCGTCGTGCGAAAGGCCGCGATACTCGTCCAGGTTGTAGGTGCTGACCTCGGCAAAGTCGACGTCGCCCTTCTCGTACCAAGCAGCGAGCTGCTTGTAGGCACCGATCGGGGTGGAGCCAGTGGCAAGGCCCAGCACACAGTCGGGCTTGAGGATAACCTGCGCCGAGATAATATTGGCGGCCTTGCGGCTCATATCCTCGTAGTCTTTAGCTTTAATAATCTTCATTACGCGTCCTTTCTCGTACAAGAGAGGCAAGGCTCCCCTTACAAGCACTTGCCCGCGGCCCGCGTCGGCCGCAACCAACGTGTGCGGCCACCAGGGCGAGGTCGCGTAATGTATGTGTCTCGTGTCTAGCCGCGTCGAGGCCCCTGCCCGTCCACGGTGACCCGAAGCCGTTTAGCTTCGGACAAGTCCCATCTTGCCACGGAGGGCGCCCTCTTTCAAGGGCGCCCTCCGTAAACGTGTTTGAATTGTAGGCTAATGGCCACGTGCACTTGCTAGCGCTCGCGAGCAACGATGAGCTGGTCCATCTCTTCGACATGCACGCCAACGGAGCCCTTGATGCTCGAGAACTCAACAGAGTTGCACACCAAGATGGGAACCGTCACATCGTAGCCCTCGGCAGCAATTGCCTCGCGATCGAACTCAATGAGCACATCGCCCTTATGGACGACATCGCCCACCTGTGCATGCACGCTAAAATGCTTGCCCTCAAGCTGAACAGTGTCCAAGCCAACGTGGATGAGCACGTCTAGGCCATCGACCGTGTTGAGCGCAACGGCGTGACCCGTGGGAAAAATGGCCTCGACCTTGGCGTCTGCCGGCGCAATCACACGCGTGCCGGTAGGCTGAATCGCCACGCCCTGGCCCAAAAGGCCGGTGGCAAATGTCTGGTCATTGACCTCGGACAACGGAATGACGTCGCCCGAGATGGGAGCATCCAGCGTAAGAACTCGTCCACGCATACCAAAAGACCTTAGGACTTTAGTGAACATACTCCCCCTCGGACATACCAATCAATCAAAATAGCTTTAGCAGTTTACCACTTGGCACCCGTTTTTGACCATTAGGGAAGTTCGCGCTTGACAACCTCGACGATGTCGTCGACAACACGCTGAGTGAGCTCGTGCGTCTCCGCCTCGGCCATAACACGGACCAGCGGCTCGGTACCGCTCGGGCGCACCAGAATGCGGCCGCGGCCGTCAAGCTCCTTCTCGGCGGCAGCGACGGCGTCCCAAATGGGCTGGCAATCGTCCAGGCCGGCCTTGTTGTCGGAATGCACGTTGACGAGTACCTGCGGGTACTTCTTCATGATGCCGGCAAGATCGGTGAGGGTACGACCGGTGCGCTTGAGCACGGCCAGCAGCTGCAGAGCCGTCACCAGGCCGTCACCGGTGGTGTTGTGCTCCAGGAAGATGATGTGGCCGGACTGTTCGCCGCCGATGACGGCGCCATCCGCGAGCATGCGCTCCAAAACGTAGCGGTCACCCACGGCGGTCTGAACCATCTCGAAGCCCTGCTCCTTCATAGCGATGGAGAAGCCAAGGTTGCACATGACGGTCGAGACGATCTCGGAGTTGGCGAGCTTGCCGCGGGCGGCGAGGTCAGAACCGCAGATAGCCAGGATGTAGTCACCGTCGATCTCATTGCCCTCGCCGTCGACGAACAGCACGCGGTCGGCGTCGCCGTCGTGGGCCAGGCCGATATCGGCGTGGGTGCGCAGCACGAGCTCGCGCAGGGGCTCAAGGTGAGTGGAGCCGCACTCAACGTTAATGTCGGTGCCGCAGTAATCGGTGTTGATGGCATGGACCGTGGCGCCCAGGCGCTGCAGCGCAGCGGGCGTGGTCTGGCAGGAAGCACCGTGACCGCAGTCGACGGCAACAACCAGGCCATCGAGCTTAAGGCCGTCGAGCGTGCTGATGGCATGATCGACATAGGCCTTGCGGGCGTCTTTCATCTTGATGATGTGACCCACACAGGCGCCGGTCGGCAGCGTGTCGGCAGCCATGGCCTCCTCGGACATGACCCAGGCGCTGATCTCTTCCTCGACAGCATCGGGAAGCTTCATGCCCTTGCGGCTAAAGAACTTGATGCCGTTGAACTCCGGCGGATTATGCGAAGCGGAGATGACGATGCCGCCGTCGAGCTCGTTTCGGACGGTGAGCAGCGCCACGGCCGGCGTAGGGATAACGCCGCAGCAATGCGGACGGCCGCCCTCTGCCATAATGCCAGCGGTCAGAGCACTCTCGAGCATGGTACCCGAAAGGCGTGTGTCGCGGCCGATGCAGATGTCCGGGCCAAGGAACTTGGTCGCCGCGCGGCCCAGGCGAAACGCGAGGTCGCACGAGAGGTCGGCATTGGCGACGCCACGGACGCCGTCGGTACCGAAGATGTTCTGGGGCATAGGATCGCTCCTTCCCTAGCAGGCGATATACAACCGCCCGCCCTAGTCGAAAAAGAAAAGCGGGACCCGCCGAGGAATCGGCAGGCCCCGCTTGTACATTGTATCTCGAAAGGAGATAAAACCTTAGCGCTTGGAGAACTGGGGAGCGCGGCGGGCCTTCTTGAGGCCGTACTTCTTGCGCTCGACCACGCGAGCATCGCGCGTAAGGAAACCGGCCTTCTTGAGGTCAGCACGGTAGTCGCCAGCGTTCAGAAGAGCGCGAGCGATGCCCAGACGCAGAGCGCCGGACTGACCGGAGATGCCGCCGCCATCGCACAGAGCGATAACGTCGAACTGACCGGCGGTGTCGGTCACCTTGAAGGGAGCAAGGGCGTTCTCAACGAGCTGATGACGGCCGAAATACTGCTCGGCGTCACGCTTGTTGATGGTCACCTTGCCGGTGCCGGGGACGAGACGGACGCGGGCGACGGCGTTCTTACGACGGCCGGTACCCTGGTAGACAACGGTGTTCTCAGCCATCTTTAAGCCTCCAGCTCAATCTTCGTGGGGTTCTGGGCAGCATGCGGATGCTCGGCACCAGCGTAGACCTTAAGCTTGGTCATCTGGGCACGGCCGAGGGTGGTCTTGGGCAGCATACCGCGAACGGCGCGCTCGATGACCTTCTCCGGGTGCTTCTCCATAGCCTGGCGGAAGCTCTCAGCCTTGAGGCCGCCGTTGTAGCCGCTGTGGCGATAATAGGTCTTCGTGTCGGCCTTGTTACCGGTAAGCTGGACCTTATCGGCGTTGATGACGACAACGAAGTCGCCGCAGTCGCTGTTGGGCGTGAACTGGGGCTTGTTCTTACCGCGCAGGATCATTGCGATCTGGGTGGCAAGACGGCCCAGGACAGCACCATCGGCGTCGACGAGAACCCAGTTGCGCTGGACCTCGCCCTGCTTGGCGTAGTGAGTCGATTTCGAAATCACTTAGACTCCTCCATGTACAGTACGTGTTGTTACAGAGATTCACGGGGCTCTGCAAGTAACCCGTCCATATTACCCCGCTCGCCGTACGAGTCAACAGGTATTTTGGCTCCGACCAGAGTTTCTGCACATGTCATCCACGAGCCGTGATTTTTCCAACTCTTTAGCTGTTGTCATTTTTTGAGGGTTCGCCGTCGCTAGCGCTCAACGAACTCTTGGATTTCCGCGAGCAGGCGCTTTGCCTCCTGACGGCCCTGGATATACAGGTCCAAAAGCTTTGCCGGATCGTGCTCGACATGGCCGACCTCGACCGGCTTTTGCGGAGCGACGACCAACGCACGGCCCTCGCGCTCATACTTCCATAGGTGCATGCGCTGTATGTTGTAACGGTCGTGGCGCGTCTCGATAGCCTCGAGCAGATAGGGGTAGTCGGCATAGCGCGCACGCGCCGCCGGCAAAAACTCGTAGGGCTTTTTCTCATACGAGCGGTCCTGGGTGACGATGACAACCGCGCGCTCGAAGCCGGCCTCCTCCAGCACATGCTCGATAGGAACCGAATCGGCTACGCCGCCGTCGACGTATTTATGCCCGTCGATCTCGACCGGCGGCGTCACCAGCGGCAGCGACGTCGAGGCGCGCACGGCGTCGAGGTCGAGCACGGCGCTTTTGACCGGCAGGTAGGCAGCGGTTCCAAACAGCATGTCCGTCGCGACGGCGTACATCTCGATAGGGCTGGCGTCGAACGTCTCGTTATCAAAAGGATCCAGGCGGTCCTGGACGTCGTTGAAGATAAAGTCGTAACCCACGATGGAACCCGTGGACGCAAACGACGCGGCGCCCATGTAGCGGCTGTCGTTGCAGAAGGTCAAATTGACTCGGTTGGTGCGACCGATCTGGTGCGACTTGTAGTTGACGCCATTGAGCGCACCGGCCGAGACGCCATACACCGCCGGAATTTCGACACCGGCCTCCATGAGAACGTCGAGCACGCCGGCGGTAAACTGCCCACGAAAACTGCCACCCTCCAAGACGAGCGCGACCTTGCCGGCGTTCTTTGCCTTATCTTCTGCAGTCATATTGACCTCCTGCGATTGCGTTTTGACTTTCTTCTACCCAGTTTTGGGATGGAGGGCGCATGGGTTTTGGAGCAGAGTTCGATTCTCCGCGGATGAAGGGGATCTGTCGGCGCGGGGCACAGCCAGCAGAAATGCCGTCGGCAGCACATCTGTTTTGGCTGGGGCTTTGCGCGAAGAATCCGCGTGTTTGCTTCGCGAACACGCACCGGCTTCGGCCGCCTGCCGGCGTCCTCGCCCGCGGGCTAAAAACGCTTACGCGTTTTCCTAACGCCCGCGCCCTGCATAGAGTTCGATTCTCCGCGGTGCGGACTAGAAATAAAAATGCAGGTAGATACGAATATCTACCTGCCTGTTACTTATGGTGGAGGCGCGGAGAATCGAACTCCGGTCCACGAAAGCCCCCTGATTGGCATCTCCAAGCTCAGTCGCTGGTTTAGTCTCGGACGCTTTGCGCGCAGCGACACGCTCGCGGCATCCCAACCGGTTCGGTCTTAGCCCGCGCCATACCGATTACGTGCGCAGGAGCATTCCCCTAACATGACGTCGCGCCGGTGTCGGGGAAATCACCGGGTTGACGCGCCGCTATAAACTAAGCAGCGAGAGCCATAGGCTCAAAAGAAGAGTTGTTGTCAATTCAATTTGACGGTACCCCTGTTTAACGAGGCGAGGAGACCTCGGCTTGCTTCCTCTCTCAGAGCTATCGTGTCGAAACCAGTCGCCCCCGAATGTCGGGAAAGTCTGGATGGCATTGGGTACGAGCACCCAACGCCCGTCGACTTTTCAAGGAACATGCGGGGCGAGCCCCGCTTGTGGAGTGTTATCTTACCACGTTCTGAAAGCGGACAGCTGTTCTATGCACGAGCTGTGAAGACCCCAATGTGCGCCACACTTCGCACTTTTGCTACCGATCGCGTCACGTATATTTTCGCCAAGCAAAATTGACCCGTCGAAAGGACCGTTATGGATACCAAGCAGCAACTCGTCAATGCCCTCGCAGGCCTGGGCTCAACCATTACCGAAGCTATGGATGTCATCGAGGGCTTTGTCCCCTGCGGACATCCCGCCCTCACGGTATCGAACGCACTCGTCGCGCTGGACGTTGACGATGATGCAGCTCTCGCCCAGCAGCTTGAGACCGTCGAGGGCTTTATCGACCACGTGAGTGAGAACCGCGGCGTGGCCGCCTACCACGGTATCGAGGTCGAGCTCGCGGGTCCCAAGGCCGATCTGTTCGCAGCAATCCGCGAGGTAGGCGCCCTTATGCAGACCGCAGGCGTCAAGAACACCCAGGTCAACGAGTGGGTCTACCGCAGTCTGGCAGCACTCGACAGCTCCAACGAAAAGGCAGCCGAGCAGCTCGCAGAAAGTCCCACCATCAAGGCCGAGCTTTTGTAAATAGCAGACGCGGGCCCCTTGGCGCATCGTCGTCCAAGGGGCCCGCGAACAGCTCGCGTCAACCGATAGCCGTGCCGCCGCGTTTGGCCAAAGCAAGAATCGGCATCATTTGACGAGGTGTCTTTGCTGCAAGATCGGCATGTTCGAGCAGTTTTCGATCGTTGGTCACCAAGTAATCAACCTGGGCGCGTTTGCATGCGGCGAGTACCAAGTTGTCCTCGTAATCGCGATGGAGCGCTAAGTATTTGTCGGCCAGCCAAAGGTCCGACGCATCTGCACCCACGGCCGTGGCGTTTTCGGTCATGTTCCGAACAAACGCCAGCGCCGCATCGCCAATCGCGCGGGCAGAAGCCTCGCCGAGCGCTCCCCCGCTGGCAAGAACGCTGCGCTTCAGTTCGTGCTGTACAACATACAGTACGTCCTTGGCGATATGCACCGGAAAGAACAGCAATGTCCCCGCCTCCGTCGCCTGCCCAATAAACGCGCGTGCGGCAAGCGACTCGGCATGGTCGGCGCAAAACGAATCAACCCATACGTTGGCATCCACCATTATTTTGAGGGGAGCCCCGCTCACAGGATCATCCCCTTTTGGCGATAGCGCTCGTCCATGGCTTCGGAATAGATTGTGTCCCAATCGCGATTGTCGGATACGGGCGACGTAGCGATGCCCAGGTCCGCGTAAAGCTGATCCGCCGCCGCCCATGATGCGGCGAACGGAGTATCGTGCGCGACGGTCTGCCGCCGGTCGTCGACGGCCGCAAGCACTTCCTCGCACTGCCCGCCACCCTGCGCGACCTTGGCCACCACCTTTTTGATGAGCTCGGGCAGTGACCCGCCCGAAAGCCGCAACGCTTCCTCCGCATGGTCCTTGACCTGGCGATCCACGCGAACGTTCACCTGCGCCATGCCGCTAACAGCACCCACGTTGATCCCGCTCCCTTCAATTGCTAGCCCCGCTAGCAACACTATATAGAGAAGCTAGCAAATGGTCAAATGCAAAAGGCCTGCGCCCGGACGACACCGATGCCGTCTGGGCGCAGGCCAGATAACGTGGGCGAACACGTCTGCTAACGCAGGTAAGCCTTCGCGTTGCTCAGGCTGTAGGCAATCGTCGAGCCGTTGTGCAGCAGTGACGACGTCTGCGGGGTAATCGCGCCGGTAATACCCAATGCCAACAGCGCCGAGTTGGTGAGCATCACCTTAGAGTAGGAGCTCGTCAGACGATCAATGAGGCCCTGGCTCATGCGGCGCAAACGCACGATCGCGGCCAGATCCGTGTCGGTCAGGATGATATCGGCGACCTCCTTGGCGATGTCGCTTCCGCCACCCATTGCCAGCCCCACGTCGGCCAAACCGAGTGCCGGCGAATCGTTGACGCCGTCGCCCACCATGGCAACGTGGCGCCCCTCACCCTTAATGCGCTCCACATAGGCGTACTTGTCCTCGGGCAGCAGCTCGGCCTTAAACTCGTCGACACCCGCCTCGCGCGCAATGCGCTCGGCCGTGCGCTCCGAATCGCCCGTGAGCATAACGACATGCTTGACGCCCAGCGCATGTAGGTCGGCGATGGCCTCACGGACGCCGGGCTTGAGCGGATCCTCGATGCCGAGCACGCCGACGACCTTGCCGTCGACCGCCAGATACAGCGGCGACAGGCCTTGCATCTGGAGCTCGATTTGCTCCTTGATGTCGGACTCGAGCTGCGCACCCTCGTCCTCAAATACAAAGTGCGCCGAACCGATAATGACGCGACGCCCCTCGATGGACGAAGCGATGCCGTGCGCCACGATGTACTCGACCGCGGCATGGCGCTCGCGGTGCTCGAGCCCGCGCTCGAGGGCGGCGTTGACCACGGCACGCGCCACCGGATGCGGAAAATGCTCCTCCAAGCAAGCGGAAAGGCGCAGGACCTCGTCCTTGCTCCAGCCATCTGTCGTCAGCACGCAAGCCAGGCGCGGCTGCGCCTCGGTAAGCGTGCCGGTCTTATCAAACACGATGGTGTCAGCCTTGGCAAACGACTCAAAGTACTTCGCGCCCTTGACCATGACGCCCATCTTGGCGGCATCGCTCATGGCGGTCATGACGGCGACGGAACCCGTGAGCTTGAGTGCGCACGAGTAGTCGACCATCAGCGCCGCCGAGGTCTTGATAAGGCTGCGCGTGGTGAGCGCAACCAGGCCCGCGAGCAGGAAGTTCCACGGGACGATCTTGTTGGCGAGGTCCTCCATATGCGACTGGCCCTCGGATTTGAGCGAGTCGGCCGTCTGCACGAGCGAGACGATCGAGCGCAGTTTGGTCTGCGCCGTGTTGGCGCGCACGCGCACCAAGATGCTGCCGTCTTCCACGACGGTACCGGCGAACACGTCGTCGCCCACGCTGCGCTCAACGGCCAGCGGCTCACCGGTCAGGGTCGCCTGGTTGACCATAGCGCTCCCCTGCTCGACGACACCGTCGATGCAAATGGACATGCCAGTGCGCACGGCGACCAGATCGCCGGGCTCAAGCTCGGTGGCGGCAACGCTTACCTCGGTGTCGCCGACGACCTTTTGCGCCTTGTCGGGTACATCGAGCAGCGAGTTAATGAGCTCGTTTTCGCTCATGGCGCGGGTGTAGTCCTCGAGCAGCTCGCCCACGTTGAGCAGGAACATCGTCTGGCCCGCGGTATCGACGTCGCGTTTGACAAACGAGATACCAATGGCCGAAGCGTCGAGCACAGGAACGGTCAGGCGTGGCTGCGCCAGCTCATGAAGGGCAGCGCGCAAAAATGCCATGTAACCGGCCACGACAAACACCGCACGTAGAGGCGTCGGCAGGAACCAGCGACGTGCGTAATGGGCGCCGACGAGTGTCGCCAGGTCCATAACGAGTTTGTGCTTGCGTGGCTCAAGCTGCATCACGTAGCCCGACTTGGCATCGGCAATAGCTTGAGCATCGAGTGCGCCCAGGGCGTCGAGCACGCTTGCGCGGCGCGGCTCATCGTATTCGAGCGCCATCTGGCCGATGCGGCCGTAGACGCGCACCTTGTGCACGCCGTCGATGTCGCCGCCAAGCTTAAGAAGTGCATCGAGATCGCTCTCTGGCACAGGACCCGCCAATTGAAGACGGGTCCTGCCGGGGATCTCGCTAATAATCGAGAATCTCATAGTTTGTGCCTGGGAGCGTTACTCAGCTGCCTCGTCAGCAGCTGCCTCGCTCTGGGTGATGTAGGCAGCCTCGGCAACCATGTCGTCGACATTAGCCTTGGCCTGCTCGACCATGTCCTGGTAGCCGTTCTTGATGCGCATGCCGCACGCGATACCCTGCACGCAGGCATTCTTGACCGGAGCGCTGGTAAGCAGCTTGATGCCGGCCGTGCCAAGCAGAAAACCGCCACCGACAAGCAGGGTATTGAACGTCGACTTCTTCATGTTGCTTCTCCCTTTTGCCGCATTGGACGCGGCATGGTGCCTCAGCACCCGAGTAAACAGGTTTGCTCGAGCACGCTTTTGAAATATCTCAATTTTATCTAACTATCTAGGTCAGCCATGGCTAACCTTTTGAAAATTAACGATGCGGAGTAACCGATTGTCAATGTGACAAAGGGACTGTCCCTTTGCCCCTTCTTACAACTGCCAGGTAGCTGCTTCCTTTTGCAGCGCCACCATGCGGGCGAATTCTCCACCTGCCGCCTTGAGCTGCGCCGGAGTGCCCTGCTCGGCAACCACACCATCCTTGAGTACAACGATTTTGTCGGCATTTTCCACCGTACGCATACGGTGGGCAATAACGATAACCGTCTTACCTGCAAGCAGACGGGAGAGCGCCTGCTGAACCACGGTCTCGTTCTCCACATCCAAGCTCGCCGTCGCCTCGTCCAACAGCACGATAGGCGCGTCTTTGAGCAGCGCACGGGCGATAGAGATGCGCTGGCGCTCACCGCCGGACAGCTTGGAGCCGTTCTCGCCGATCATGGTGTCATAGCCCTGCGGCATGCGGCTCACAAACTCGTCGCAGTTGGCGGCACGCGCGGCAGCAAGCACTTCCTCATCGGTGGCATCACGACGCCCGAGGCGGATGTTTCCCATCACCGTGTCGTCAAAGAGCAGCACGTCTTGGAACACAATGGCGTAATCACGCAGCAGTACCTCGGGATCGACGCTTGCAACATCCACACCGCCCACGGTAACCTTGCCCGCGGTGGCATCCCAAAAGCGCGCGGCAAGGCGGCTCACCGTGGACTTACCGGAACCCGAAGGACCGACCAGCGCCGTAACTTCGCCTTCCTTGGCGGTAAAGCTCACATCGGTAAGAACTTTCTCGCCGGCGCGGCCGTCCTCGCCCGCACCATAGCCAAATGCCACGTGATCGAACACCACATCGTGGCCCACGGGCTCAAATTTCTCGCTACCCCGCGCCACAGGCTCTTCCATGATGGAACGCATGCGCTTGGCAGACGACTCGGCGGCAAACAGCTCGGACATTAACATTAACGCCTGGTCAAAGGGTGCATAGATACGGCTCACCATAAGCAGGAAGGCAAACATCACCAAAAAGTCGACCTGGCCGGAGGCGACCATCGCAGCGCCCGTGACCAACGTGGTGGCAATCCCCAGGCGCAGGATGGCAAAGGCGGAGTTGACCAAAAGCCCGTTGGCGAGCTCGCCTTTGGTGGTCTCGCGCTCCTCGGCATCGATCACGGCGTTGAGTCCCTCAAGATAATGGGCCTCCTGGTTGGTGGCGCGGATCTCGCGCACGCAGTCGAGCGTCTCCTGGATCGCCTCGGTGACCTTGACCTTCTCGGCGCGCACGCGGTCGAACACCGGGGTCATGGGCCCGCGTGTCAGATACAGCACGGCAAAGGCCACGGGCACGCTCCAAAACGCCGCGATCGCCAGCTGCCAGCAAAAGAACAGCGACGCCACGAACACGATGGCACTTGCGATGATGGCACCCCAAAGCTCTCCCAGCACATGACTGTAGGCATGCTCCATAGTCTGAACGTCGCCCATGATGGTTTCGGTTAGATCGGCCAGATCACGACGGCCGAAAAACGACAACGGCAGTTTGCGCAAGCGCTCGGCAATCCCCATGCGCTGCTTGCCGCATTCCTCGTAAAAGATGCAGTAGGTGTAGTAATACTGCTGCCAGTTAGAGGCAAAGAGCATCACGAAAAAGACCAGGAGACCGCCCACGATAGGCAGTGCACTCGGCAGATCGGCCCCACTGGCGAGATGCTCGACAAAGCCGGCCATGACCAGGAATAAAAAGCCCATGCCGGCCATGGTAATGAGATTGGTGAGCGTGGTCCAGAAAATGCCGCGTTTTACGCCGGCGACGCCTTTATCGGATAGGAAATACTTCTTTTGGAATGAGGCGAACATTTATGCCTCGCCTCCCTTCGTGACGGCGGCATCCGCGGTCGCTGCAGTGATTTTCCAGCTCGCGGCCTGTTCGTATTCGGCCCACATCTTGGCGTATAGACCCTTTTGGGACAGCAGCTCGGCATGGGTGCCGGCCTCCTGCACGCTGCCCTGGTTGAGCACCACGATTTGGTCTGCGCCCACTACAGTCGAGAGTCGGTGCGCGATCATAATGACCGTGCGACCCGCCGCCAGCTTGCTAAAGGCGCGCTGGATGAGCGCCTCGTTCTCGGGGTCGGCAAACGCTGTGGCCTCATCGAGCACCACGATAGGCGCGTCTTTAAGGATTGCGCGGGCGAGTGCCACGCGCTGGACCTCGCCACCCGAAAGGTACGCCCCGCCGGCGCCGAGCATGGTGTCGATGCCCTGCGGGAGCTTGGCCACGATATCGTCGCACTGGGCCGCGGAGAGGGCCGCGCGCACTTCGTCGTCAGTGGCTCCAGGCTTGGAGGCGCGCACGTTGTCGGCAAGTGTTTGTCGGAACAGCTGGTTGGTCTGAAACACGAAGGCAACCTGGTCCATAAGCTCGTGGGGATCCATGTCGCGAACGTCTACGCCGCCTACGAGCACGCGACCCGCGGAAACATCCCAAAAACGCGGGATCAGGCTTGCGCAGGTTGACTTACCGCCGCCCGAGGGACCAACCAACGCAAGGGTGCTACCTGCGGGAACGCTAAAGCTCACATGATCGACGGCAGGCGCTTCGACACCCTCGTAGGTAAAGCTCACGTCCTCAAAGCGCACATCGCTACCAACAGGATGCTTGAGCTGGGCAGGCACGGAGAGCTGCTTGGAATCCATAACGCTTCGGATACGCGCCAGCGAATCGGCACTCATCTGAGACGCCTCGCCCACAAACATAAGCTTGGTCATGGCCGTCGGCACCACGGCCGAAAAGATCGCGTAAAACGTGAAGTTGGTCATAAAATGCGCGAAGTCCGTCTCACCCGGCGCCAACAGCAACGCCACGGGCAAAAGAAATGCCACGAGGCCATTGAGCGCGGTAAGGTTGAGCACCTGCGGGCCTCGGCAGAATGTACCCGCATAGTTTTGCGCCATGTCGGCGTATTCGGCGATTGCATCGTGGAACGCCTTAAAGGAGTAGACCGTCTGCTGGAACACCTTGACCACGGGGATACCGCGAACGTATTCGGTGCCGGTCTTGTTCATCTTGACCAGCGCGCCCATGTAGGCCTTCATAAACTCGGCGCCCTTGCCGCTCATCATGGTGGCCATGGCGCAAAACGAAACGGCCACCGAAATGAGGCACGCCGCGCCCAAGCGCCAATCGAGGGCGAAAAGCAGCACGAGCAAGCCCACGACCATGGCGGCGGCGCCTGCGATATCGGGCAGCATGTGTGCGAGCAAAGTCTCTGTGGAAGCGGCGCATCCGTCTACGATACGGCGCAGCTCACCGGTGGCGTGTGTGTCAAAGTAGCCAAGCGGCAGCTTAAGCAGGTGCTCGCTCGTAGTCTTGCGAATATTGGACGCGCAGCGAAACGCAGACAGGTGCGTGCACATGAGCCCCACGAAATAGACCACGATGCTTGCCAGCGCAAACCCCACGGCCCACCAGCCATACGTCGCGATGCCGCAGGCTTCGCTCCAGTTAGGTGCCACGGCGATCAGATCGCGCGCGACAAGCCAAATGCACACGAACGGGCCAAAGCTCAGCAGCTGCGAGAGCGCCGAGAGAGCCATGCCCAAATACGTTAGGAATTTGCGGTCGCCGGCATATGCAAGCAGCTCGCCGATACCGCCGCCTTCCCTTTTTGACCCCTTTGCCATGAGATTCCCTTCTAACGGCTTGAGAGTTAACCGTAATGAACTTATCATTGATGTGTTAGCCATGGCTCACAATCGAGCCAGGCGTGGACGTTTCTGCAAAGGAAAGGGACACTTTTGCAAATACGGCGGGCAGCGACCGACATAACCGAGCTCTATGCACCGCAGTTTGAGCAGTTTGGCCTGGAGCTTACCGGCAAGGGCGCCGTCTTTACCGGCGAGGTGGCAAACGATCGGGCACACGGACGCGCATGGATCATGCCCCTCTCCCCTGCCTGCATCGTCATGGAGCATTACATTACCCCGACGCACGATATGTACCTGGCCGAATACACACCCGAACCGTACGCGTGCGTGAGCGAGGTCAGCGCGCCCACACTTACATGCATGCCCGAGGCTGGCATAACGCCCGCGAACCTTAAACCATTGCATGGACCGTGGCCAAACAATGCCGTTTGCAGCTTTATCCAAGATAGCTGTGGCGAGGAATTAAGCCCGCTGTTTGCGGGGGAGCTTTATCACTCGCGCTCGGTGCTCTTTTTGCCTGGATATTTTGACGAACTGGAGCACCGCTATCCCACCGAGTTCGCGGGAATCTTTGAGGCGTTTGCCGAGCCATGGCACGAGGAAGCGACGTCTGCCATCTGCCACACACTACGCCGAATCAACGAGGACCGCGCTCGCGCCGTAGGCGGGCATGTCTATATGCAGGGCATCGTGGAGACCATGGTCGCGGAGCTCGCCTGTTCGCGCGCGGCCCACAAGCAGGCGCGGCAGGCGGCAGACACACGCGTCAGCATAACCATTGCCGAAGAAGCAACGGCAATGATTGAGCGCGCGCTCGACAAAGGCAGACGTGTGGGTATCAACGAGGTGGCCGAGAGGCTCTACACAAGCCGCTCCAAGCTATGCGCCACCTTTAAGGCCCAAACTGGCGAGTCCCTGGGCGCCTACATTCGCAGACGCCGTATGGAGCGAGCACAGGACCTTTTGGCCGATAGCTCGCTCACGATAGCGCAGGTCGCAGAGCGTCTAGGCTACCCTCAGCAGGCCGCCTTCGCCCAAGCCTTCAAGCAACACACCGGCACCACCCCCACCGCTTGGCGCTCCCAACATATATAAAGAATGAAGGCACCAACGGCGCCCTCATTCACCAAATTCCATTCAGCCTACCTGACCCGAACGGCCGAGTCGTCTGGCCGGGGAAGCCCCGAGTCGCCGGGGTGTTTGCTCCAAATGAGTTCCGCATGCAAAGAAGGCCACTAAACGTGGCCTTCGTCTTGCATAGGACTGTTTGAAATTTGGAGGAAATACCCCGGCGACTCGGGGCTTCCCCGGCCTCGCAGCTACGAGAGCGACGTTCTCAGCAACTCGTTGAAGAGCTTGGGGTTGCCCTTGCCGCGGCTCGCCTTCATGCACTGGCCCACCAAAAAGCCGATAACCTTCTGGTTGCCGTCACGATACTGCTGCGCCTGCTCGGCACAGTTTGCCAGCACCTCGTCCACGATCGGCTGCAGCGCGCCGGCATCGCTCACCTGACGCATACCGCGCTCGTCGACGATCTTGTTGGGGTCGTCGCCAGTCTGGGCCATGGCCTCAAAGATCTCGTGCGCCTGGTTGGAGCTGATGGCATCGGTCGCCAGCAGCTTGGCAAGAGCGGCCACCTGAGCCGGCGCGATACCGGACTCGGCGAGCGACACGCCCGCGCCCTTAAGGTAGGCGATCATCTCGTTGACCAGCAGGTTTGCGACCGTCTGGGCCTCCTTGCCAGCCATGCCGGCAGCGGCGGCCTCAAAGAACTCGGCAAACTCCGGGTCGCCGGCGATTTGCTCGGCATCGGCCGCCTTAATGCCAAAATCGGCCTCAAAGCGGGCGCGCTTGGCATCGGGCAGCTCGGGGATCTCGCCACGGCAGCGGTCGATGAACTCGTCGTCCAGGTCGAACGGCGCCAAGTCGGGATCGGGGAACAGACGATAGTCATCGGCCGTTTCCTTCACACGCATGACCACGGTGCGCTTGCGGCTGGGCTCCCAGTGGCGGGTCTCCTGATAGATGATGCCGCCCTCCTCGAGCACCTCGGCCTGACGGCAGATCTCGTAGGCAAGGCCGTCATGCAGGCTCTTAAACGAGTTGAGGTTCTTGAGCTCGGTCTTGGTGCCCAGCTTGGTCTCGCCGCGGCGACGCAGCGACACGTTGCCGTCGCAGCGCATGGAACCCTTCTCCATGGAGCAGTCCGAAATGCCCAGCGTCACAAAGATGCGACGGAGCTTTTCCATAAACAGGCGCGCTTCCTCGGGCGTACGCAGATCGGGCTCAGTCACGAGCTCAATCAAAGGCGTACCGCAGCGATTGTAGTCGACGAGCGACTCGGCCGCGGCGGTAATGCGGCCCTCGGCACCGCCCACGTGCACCATCTTGGCGGCGTCCTCCTCCATGTGGATGCGCAGGATGCGGATGGGCACCGTGTAGGAACCGTCCTCGCGACGCTCGGGCATCTGCAGGTTGGACGCGTCGTAGCTGGCCAGATGGCCGGCGCGCTGATTGCCCTCGCGCATCGTGGAGGACATGGACGTAGACAGGCCCTCGGCGTTGGCCGAGGCGCTCGCCAGGCTCTGAGCCTCGGCCTCGCCAAACGCGCAGTCGGGGCGCTCGGCGGCACCGCGACCGGTCACATCCAGATCGAGATGGCCGTACATGGCAAAGGCGACCGGACCCTGCGTGGTCTGAAAGTTCTTGGCCATATCGGGATAGAAGTAGTGCTTGCGGTAGAACATCGAGTGGCGCTGGATCTCGCAGTTGGTGGCGAGACCGGCCTTGACGATGCTCTCGATGGCGCGCTTGTTGGGCACCGGCAGGGCGCCGGGCAGGCCCAGGCACACCGGGCACACGTTGGCGTTGGGCTCGTCATCGTGGCTGAGCTTGCAGTTGCAGAACATCTTGGTATCGAGTGCGGTGAGCTCGGTATGGATCTCCAGGCCGATCACGGCCTCCCAATCCTGCAGGACCTCGGAAAGCTCCTTCATTACAGCTCGCCTCCCTTCCCGGCAAAATCGGGCGCGACGGAAAGCGCGGGCGCACCCGTGGCGGCATCGGCAAAGCCGCGCTCCAGGGCGCGGGCAAACGTGAGCAGTTGACGGTCCTTAAACGCCGGACCCACCAGCTGGGCAGAAACGGGCAGCTGAGTGTCCTCGCCCAGGCCCAGCGGCACCGAGATACCGCCGTTGCCGCAAATGTTGAGCGAGATGGTGTACAGGTCGGAGAGGTACATCTGCGTGGGGTCGCTGATCTCGCCAAACTTAAAGGCCGTGCGCGGCGAAGCGGGCATGAGGATGGTGTCCACCTTGGCATACGCGGCGTCGTAGTCCTGCGTGATGAGCGTGCGGGCCTTTTGCGCGGCGTAGTAATACTTGTCGTACACGCCCGAGCTCAGCAGGTAGGCGCCGAGCATCTGACGGCGCTTGGCCTCGGCGCCAAAGCCGTGGGCGCGCGACAGCGAGCTCTGGTCGGACAGGTTGGCGCAACCCTCCTCCTGATAACCGTAGCGAATGCCATCGAAGCGGGCCAGGTTGGAGAACGCCTCGGCCGGGCCGATGACGTAGTAGGCAGCGATGGCGGCGTCCAGGTGCGGCAGGTCGACCTCGACCAGCTCGGCGCCCTGGTTCTGCAGCTCCTGGGCGGCGCGCTGAACAGCAGCCTTGACCTCGGGCGTCAGGCCCTCGGCCTCCATAAACGCGGGAATGATGCCCACGCGCTTGCCCTCGATGCTGTCGTTGAGATGCTCGGTAAAGTCGACGGCGCAATCCTGGCTCGTGCAGTCGTACGGATCGTGGCCCGCGCCGGTAAGCGCGTTCATGGCCAGCGCGACATCCTCGACCGTGCGGCCGAAGGGGCCAACCTGGTCGAGCGACGAGCCAAAGGCAACCACGCCGTAACGGCTCACGGCACCATACGTGGGCTTAAAGCCCACCACGCCGCACAGCGACGCGGGCTGGCGAATGGAGCCGCCGGTGTCCGAGCCCAGCGAGAGCGCGAC
>UQNH01000020.1:0-27165 GCA_900542365.1 uncultured Collinsella sp.
ATGCGCTCGCGCTCTGCCTCGGCAGCACGTGCTGCCTCCTCGGCGGCAGCTGCCTGCTCCTCGGCCTGCTTGGCGGCCTCGACTTCCTGAGCGCGGGCCTCGATCACCGAGGCGAGCTGCTTGCGGACCATGGCGACATAGGCGTCCTCCAAGGTGGAGGAAGCGGACTTAGCGGGAATCTTCATTTCGGCGAGATGACCCATCAGTTCCTTGGAGGTCATGCCGAACTCTTTGGCCAGGGTGGACACACGGACTTTTGCCATATGACTTCACCTACCCTTTCTGGCACCTTGGGTGCCTAGAGACTGAACGAGCGTGGGAGACGCGCCGGGACCTGCCCGGCGCGACCGCGCGCTAGATCAGGTCCTCCGCATCATCGAAGGCGTCGGTGTCGTGGACACCGCAGAAACGGGAGCCGGGACGGGCTTGGTTGCGGCACTGGATGCCGTCCTCGGACACGTACTCGCAGCGGCGAACGTCCTCGTCCTCCTCGTCACCGATCAGGTCGGCGGCGGGCTCCTCGTGAACGGGAACGTTCTTGAGGATGTCGGCGGCAAGCGTCTCGGACTTGATGTCGATGTGCCAGCCGGTCAGGCGCGCGGCGAGGCGGGCGTTCTGGCCCTCCTTGCCGATGGCGAGGGACAGCTGGTCGTCGGGGACGATGACGCCGGCGTAGGCCTTCTCCTCGTCGATGAGGACGCGGGTGACCTTAGCGGGCGACAGGGCGTTGGCGACGTAGACGGCAGGATCGGCATCCCACAGGATGACGTCGACGCGCTCGCCACGGAGCTCGCCCACGACAGCGCGAACACGGCTGCCCTTGGGGCCGACGCAGGCACCCACGGGATCCAGACGGTCGTCAAGCGAGTGGACGGCGACCTTGGAGCGCTGGCCGGGCTCGCGGGCGATCGACTTGATCTGGACGGTGCCCTCATAGATCTCGGGCACCTCCTGCTCAAACAGACGACGCATGAGCTCGGGGTGGGTACGGGAGATGACAATCGGCGGACGGCTGTGCTCGCCACGAACCGGCTGCAGGTTGGAGTTGGGGTCGCGAACGTCGATGATCACGGCCTTGATGTGCTGGTTGTGCAGGTAGCGCTCGCCCATCGGACGCTCGTTGCGCTCGTTCTCGTAACGGCGCTGATCGAAGTGCGGAAGCTCGGCCTCGACGCCCTCGCGAATCTTGACGATCGTGAAGTCGGGCGTGGATTGCAGCACGGTACCGCTGATGAGGTCACCGATGCGGCCGGAGAACTCCTCGTAGATCTGCTCGCGGGCGGAGTTGCGCACGATGGCGTTGATCTCGGCCTTGGCGTGCTGGGCGGCGATGCGGCTCGTGTTCTTGGGGGTGACGTCGATCTCCTCGAACTCGGTGAAGTTGCCCTCCTCGTCCATGGAATCGTCGATCGGCTCCAGGCGGTAGACGTAGATCTTGCCGGTGGTGCGGTCGATGGTCACCTTGGCGCCCCACTCAAGATGCAGGATCTCGGCATAGCTCTTGGCGAGCGACTGCTCCAGGCGGTCGATCAGGTAGAGCTGGTCGATGTGCTTCTCCTGGCAAAGCTCCATCAGGGCGGACATCATGTCGGATGCTGCCATCTTACTTTCCTTCCTTCGCGGGCTTGAAGTCGTAGGTGGGCTTCAACTTGCACTTTTTAACATCAGAGAAATCGAGGGTGACGGACTCGCCGTTCTCGAGCTCGAGGGTCACGTCAGTCTCGGTCGCAGCGGCAATCTTGCCGGCGTACTTGCGACGGCCCTCGGAGGCGGTGGAGGTGAGCTCACAGTTCTCGCCCACAAAGCGGGCAAAGTCGCGCGGACGGCGCAGCGGGCGCGCCATACCCGGGCTCGACACCTCGAGCGTATAGCTCGAAGAGATGGGATCGAGCTCCTCAATCACATCGCCGACCCACTTGGTGTTGGCCGTGACGTCATTGAGCGACAGGCTCTGGCCCTCGGCACCCTCGATACGCACACGCACGCAGGGGGCCTTGGTGGCACCCACGAGCTCGACGTCAACGATGTCGACATCGTGCTGGGGAGCAACGGCCTCGAGCGCGTCGATGATCGCCTGTTCGGTCTTGGTCTTGACCATTGCGGCACCTCCATCCATACAAAAAAGAAGCGGGGCCGAAACCCCACTTCTTTCAATTACAACTTCATTTGCAAGCAAACTATACCAATACCTGCACAAACGTGCAACCACAACACAAACCCGCAGGTCAGCGTGAGCACAGGTTCTCCACAAGAAATGGATAATTGGGTGTTGTCGTAAGTATCCTTAACCAAATAGAGGGGCGACTCCCTGCAGAATCGTCCCTCGCTTTTTGATGTCAGCTATGCGCGCAGCGTTTACTTGACCACCAGGTTGACCAGCTTGCCGGGCACGCAGATGGCCTTGACGACCGTCTTGCCCTCGAGCCACTTGGCAACGGCCTCCTCGGCGGCAGCCTGCATCTCCTCGTTGGAGGCATCGCGGGCCACGTCGATGCGGCCACGGACCTTGCCGAGCACCTGGACGACGATCTGCACCGTGTCCTCGATGGACTCGGCCAGGTCGAACTCGGGCCAGGCGGCGGTATAGGCGTTGCCCTCGCAGCCGAGTGCCTCGTGCCACAGCTCATCGGCCCAGAACGGGCAAATGGGGGCAAGGACGCTCACGATATCCTTGGCCACGCCGTAGCACAGCGCCTTGTCGCGGTCAGTGCCCTCAGCGGCGTTGAGGTAGGCGCTCGCCGCGTTAACGAGCTCCATGACGGCCGAGATGGCGGTGTTGAACTGGCCGCGGTCGAAGTCCTCGGTGCACTTGGCGATGGTGCGGTGACGCTCGCGATAGAGCTTCATCGCAACCTCGTCGAGCGTGGACTTGTCGAAGGCCACGCTGGCGTCGCCGGACTGGACGAGCTGCCACACGATACGCCAGGCGCGCTTGATGAAGCGGTTGGCGCCCTCAACAGCCTTGGGATCCCAGTCGAAGTCCTTCTCGGGCGGGGCGATAAACAGGATCGCCAAACGCATGGTGTCGGCGCCGTAGGGCTCGATGACCGAGCTCGGGGGCACGACATTGCCCTTTGACTTGGACATGGTGTCGCCGTTCTCGTCCTTGACCATGCCCTGGCACAGCAGGTTGGTGAAGGGCTCGTCCACGCTCAGCAGACCCAGGTCGCGCAGCGCCTTGGTAAAGAAGCGGCTGTAGAGCAGATGCAGAATGGCGTGCTCGATGCCGCCGATGTAGTTATCGACGGGCATCCAACGGTCGGCGGCCTCGCGGGAGAAAGGCAGCTCGGTGTTGTGCGGGTCGGTATAGCGCAGGTAATACCAGCTGGAGCAGGTGAAGGTGTCCATGGTATCGGTCTCGCGCTTGGCCGGGCGGCCGCAGACCGGGCAGGTGGTCTCGTAGAACTCCTTGCACTCGGCGAGGGTCTCGCCGGCACCCAGGTCCAGGTTCTCGGGCAGCGTCACCGGCAGCTGATCCTCGGGCACGGGCACGATGCCGCAGTGCTCGCAGTGGATAGCCGGGATGGGGTTGCCCCAATAGCGCTGGCGGCTGATGAGCCAGTCGCGCAGGCGGAACTCGACCTTGCGACGACCGCAGCCCATGGCCTCGAGGTCGGCCACGATCGCAGCCTCGCCCTCGGAGTGCTTACCGCCGCGCATGCCGGTGTACTTGCCGGACTGGACGAGCGTGCCCTCGGCAGCGTGGGCGCAATCCCAGTCGACGGTCTCGGCATGGAAGGTATCGATGGTCTCGCCGCTGGCCTCGACGGCAGCGCGATCATCGTCGTCCAAGATGATCGGCACGATCGGCAGATCATACTTGCGGGCAAACTCAAAGTCGCGCTGGTCGCCGCAGGGAACGGCCATGACGGCGCCGGTGCCGTAGTCAGCCACGACGTAGTCGGCAACCCACACGGGGACCTTTTCGCCGTTAACGGGGTTCACCACGTAGCGGCCGGTAAAGGCACCGTGCTTCTCGAGAGTGCCCTGGGCACGCTCGACGGCAGAAATGTGCTTGGAGTCCTCAACGATCTTGGTGACGGCCGCCTCGTACTCCGTGCCCTCGACGAGCTCGTGCAGACGGGCGTACTCGGGAGCCAGGACAAAGAAGGAGACGCCAAAGAGCGTGTCGGCGCGCGTGGTGAAGACGGTGATCTTGCCCTCGTCGCCCTCGATGGGCTCGCCATCGGCATCGCACAGGGTAAAGTCGACCTCGGCGCCCTCAGAGCGACCGATCCAGTTGGCCTGCATCTGCTTGACGCGCTCGGGCCAGCCGGGGAGCTTCTCCAGGTCGTCGAGCAGCTCCTGGGAGTACTCGGTGATCTTGTAGTACCACTGCTCAAGGTCGCGCTTCTCGGGCTCGGTGCCGCAACGCCAGCACTTGCCCTCGGTCACCTGCTCGTTAGCCAAAACGGTCTTGCAGGTGGGGCACCAGTTAACCGGATTCTTCTTACGATAGACCAGGCCCTTTTCCCACATCTTCTCAAAGATCCACTGGCCCCAGCGATAGTAGTCGGGGCTGCAGGTCTTAACGGTGCGATCCAGGTCGTAGGAGAAGCCCATGCGCCTCATCGTGGCGAGCGCCTGGTCCATGTTCTTATACGTCCAGGCGGCAGCCTGCGTGTTGTGCTTGATGGCAGCGTTCTCAGCGGGCAGGCCAAAGGCGTCAAAGCCGATGGGGTGCAGCACGTCGTAGCCGCGCATGCGGGCCTGACGGGCCATGGCATCGCCGATGGTGTAGTTGCGCGCGTGGCCCATGTGCAGGTCGCCCGACGGATACGGGAACATTTCGAGCACGTACTTCTTGGGCTTGCTGGCGTCGGTGTCGACGGCAAAGAGGTTCTCGTCGTCCCACGCCTTCA
This sequence comes from uncultured Collinsella sp., assembly GCA_900542365.1. Lineage (GTDB taxonomy): Bacteria > Actinomycetota > Coriobacteriia > Coriobacteriales > Coriobacteriaceae > Collinsella. The sequence continues at coordinate 4,863 of UQNH01000020.1, forward strand.
TCCACTTGGACTCAATGGCCTGCGCGTCGTAAGCAGGGATCTCATCCTTATGATCTGTGCAATCGCACATATCAGCTCCTTTAATCTTTAATGGGGTCGGTCGGCTTAGCTTTATTCGCTACAGCGAACAGTCCTGCGCAAGACGAAGAGCACATTAAGTGCTCTTCTTTGCGTGCGGAACTTGTAGCGAACAAAGCTAAGCCGCCCGACCCTAAGGTTAACTTGACTGATGATAGCAAATACAACAAGCGAGATGCCTGCGACTTGCAGGCATCTCGCTTTATCTAAATAACGTGGTTGATACTCAACCTTTATGTGCAACCCGTTCTAGAACGAACGGGTTTTCCAAGTGCCGCAGATTGCCGTGAAAGAGGAGCGACGCGTACTTTGGTACGCGAGCGACGGTTTGAACGGCAAGGTGCGGTGCTTGGGAAAGCCGCTTATCGATAAGATACGGACTGCTGGGAGTCCTTTACGACAACGTCGTGGGCGCCGCCTTCGACGATGGAGGTGGAGCTGACCAGGGTCAGGCGTGCCTTTTCCTGGAGCTCGGGGATCGAGAGGGCACCGCAGTTGCACATCGTGGACTTGACCTTGTAGAGCGTGCCGCCCACGCCATCCTTGAGGGAACCGGCATAGGGAACGTAGGAGTCGACGCCCTCGACGAAGCTGAGCTTCGCCGCGCCGCCCAGGTCGTAGCGCTGCCAGTTGCGGGCACGCGCAGAACCCTCGCCCCAGTACTCCTTCATGTACTGGCCGTTGACGTTGACGCGCTCGGTCGGGCTCTCATCGAAGCGGGCGAAGTAACGGCCCAGCATCATAAAGTCGGCACCCATGGCAAGGGCGAGCGTCATGTGGTAGTCGTAGACGATACCGCCGTCGGAGCACACGGGCACGTAGACGCCGGTCTCCTCGTAGTACTCGTCGCGAGCGCGGCAGACGTCGATCAGCGCGGTGGCCTGGCCACGGCCGATGCCCTTGGTCTCGCGGGTAATGCAGATGGAACCGCCGCCGATACCGACCTTGATGAAGTCGGCACCGCAGTCGGCCAGGAAGCGGAAGCCCTCGGCGTCGACAACGTTACCGGCACCGACCTTGACGTCCTCGCCGTAGTTGGCGCGGATCCACTCGATGGTGCGCTTCTGCCACTCGCTGAAGCCCTCGGAGGAGTCGATGCACAGGACATCGGCACCGGCCTCGATGAGCAGCGGCACGCGCTCGGCATAGTCGCGGGTGTTGATACCGGCGCCGACCATGTAGCGCTTGTCGTTATCGAGCAGCTCGTTGGGGTTGGTCTTGTGGCTGTCGTAGTCCTTGCGGAAGACGATACCCATAAGGTGATCGTTGTCGTCGACGATAGGCAGAGCGTTGAGCTTGTTGTCCCAGATGACGTCGTTGGCAACCTTGAGGCTGATGTTCTTGTCGCCCACGATGAGCTGCTCACGCGGGGTCATGAACTCGGAGACCTTCTTCTGATGGTCATCGCGGCTGGGACGATAGTCACGGCTGGTGACGATGCCCAGGAGCTTGCCCTTGGGAGTGCCGTCGTCGGTGACCGGCATGGTGGAGTGACCGGTCTTCTCCTTGAGCTCAATGACCTGCTCCATGGTCATATCGGGGGTCAGTGTGGAATCGGACTGAACGAAGCCAGCCTTATGATCCTTGACGGCCTTGACCATAGCGGCCTCGGACTCGGCGCTCTGGGAACCGTAAATGAAGGACAGGCCACCCTCGGTAGCGAGCGCGACACCCATGTCGACGCCCGAGACGGACTGCATGATGGCGGAAACCATGGGGATGTTCAGGGTGATTGCCGGCTTCTCACCGCGCTTAAAGCGGGTTAGCGGCGTCTTAAGAGAGACGTTGTTGGGGATGCACTGCGAGGACGAGTAACCAGGGACCAGCAGATACTCCGAAAACGTGTGGGACTCACCGGGAAAGAACGTAGCCATGTTTCTCCTTTTTCCATGCGACCGGTCGGCTGCAGGCCTCGTAGGACCCAGCCCAACCTTGGGCGCCCAATACTGGGGAAGTATCTTAACGCACTTTGACTGCTACAATGCATGTTTTAAGAAGAGCACACGAGGGTTTGACGCTGGCATTGCGTTTGCCCAGCAAACACTTTAGCGGGGAGACGTGGAGCGTATGAAGTACAAGACGACGGCAAAGTTGGTCATTCAAGCGTGCGACAAGGATCTGCCGGGCGTCTTCGGCCACGGCTGCGTCTTGCTGCTGCAGGGTATTGCCCGCGAGCACTCGCTCAACCGGGCCGCCAAGAGCATGGGCATGGCGTATTCCAAGGCCTGGCGCATTGTGAACGAGGCCGAAGGCCAGCTGGGCTGCAAGCTCATCGAGCGCGACGGAGCCCGCGGATCCACGCTCACCCCCGCCGGCGAGCGAGCCATAGCGGCCTACGAGGAGCTGCAGTCCGACATCAACAACGTCATCGCCAACAAAGCCGACGCCCTCATCGCCAGCATCAAAGAGTAGCCAATTTGGGACGGGGCTTTATAGCTGCACAACCCCTTCTCATAAGTTGCGGTGAAATAGGGGCTGTTTATGCCGATAAAGCCGTAAATCAATCCCTATTTCACCGCAACTTATGGAGTCGAGGATGATTTAGCTAGTTGCGAAGGGCGTTGTCTAGGGTTGACGCTACAACCAGTGGGTTGTCGGTGCCGGCGAAGAGGCGGATGGTGCTACTCTGCTTGCCGTGTGGGGCCGAAAGGCGCGTCGTTGCGCCGCCGGCGGGTGATGCGCGGAATTCGTCCGGCAGCATGCTGAAGAATTCGCCCGCGGTGTAGCCCATCAGGTCAAACTCTACTGCCGGGCCAAAACCATGCTCCAGGATGCCGGTCGCGATGGCATGGTCGGGATGTGAGGTCAGCCCGGGATAGCGAACGTTGCACACCATCTCGTTCGCGACCAGATACTCGGCCATCGCACGGGCGCGGTCGAAGTGCGCCTGCATGCGGGTGTCGAGCGTTTCGAGCCCGTGCTCTAGAACCTCGGACTCAACGGAGGACAAGTCGAGCGCAGCCAATCCGCACCCCTCGAGCAGGGCATGCGCGCACTCGGCAGCGGCATCCACGCGATGGCGCTTGAGCTGCGAGCGCGCCACCGAAGCGGCAACGAACTTGCGCGGAGCCTTACCGGCGCATACACGATCGAGCGCCTCAAGCGACAGCGCAGCACCCAGCCGCAGCGGATCGCAGCCAAAAGCCGACGCCACGGTGTTGTCCACAAGCAGCAGTGCATGGGCCTCACGAGACGCGCGGCCCAGAGCGCGAAGGTCGGGCACACGCAGACCAAACCCGCCGATGGAGTTGACGAACCACCACAGATGCGGCCCCTCGGCATCAAGCGTAGCATCAAAGCCCTCGGACGCGGCAGCAAACGCTGCAACCGATGGCTCCCCCACCATAGCCAGGTCGCAGGCATCAAAGCCGCGCGCAAACGCATCGGTAAAGTCATCCGCAAAGGCCACCAGGCGGTCACGGGGACGCACGATACCCAGCAGCGACAGAGCCGCCGGCACATGCGGGGCCGCGAACAACCGCGCCTCACGCGCACTGGCCCTTACAGCCCAGACCTCTTCTAGCTGCTGTACGCCCATACGGCACCGTCCCTTCAAAACAAAAACCCACGCTGCGGGTGTTCCCCGCATCGTGGGCAACGGCTGCAGTATAGCGCCGATATGCGACGACTCGCCTAAATGCTGAGCGTATGGTAGTTTACGTTCGCACCCGGGGCGTCAACGGTCACGCCATAGGCCTCGGGATAGATGCGCGTCGAAAACACGAGCGCGCCATCATTCACAAACACCTCGACCGACGAGACATCGCCGACAATGCGCACGTTACGAACCTCGTCGACGGGCTCCCAGCGCACGGTACGACCGCAACCGGCAGAAGCGCGACCCTCATCGGTAAATCGCATCTCAAAGCGCGCAGGCAGCTCACCATTGGCGGGCATAAACGCCAGCCTTAGCTCGCCATCAACGATCGCGGTAAACGCGCCGTCGACACCGTCAACAACAACGTCAAAGCAGGTATCGCCGGCAACCTCCAACGAGCCCTCCCCCACACGCACCGAGGCATAATGACGCTCGATCTCGCGCGCCGGCTGCTGCAGCACCACGCCGCCAGCAACGGCTGTAAGCTCACGCGGCACTGTCATGCAGTGCTGCCAGCCGCACGCCACGGTGGGTGCGTTGCCATAGGTCGGCTCATCGGGCATGCCCATCCAGCCGATCAGAATGTGGCGACCGTCCTCGGCCGTGAACTCCTGCGGCGCATAGAAGTCAAAACCGGCGTCCCACAGGCGTAACTCGCCCAGCTCATAGGCACCGTCACCACTGGTAATGTCGCCCGTTACAGGCATGTAGCCAGCAGCGTATACGTTGCCGCGGTCCCAACGACCGCCCTCGAGCCCCTGGGGAGAGAAGGACAGGAACTTCGCCGGCACACCGCCATCGGCCTCAAGCTCAAGGTATCCCGGGCACTCCCACATAAAGCCAAAGCGCTCGGGCGTAGACACGCGATTCTCGAGCTCCCAACTAAGCATGTCAGCCGAGCCGTACACCAAGATCTCTCCCACGTCGCGACCGGCCCCCTCGCCATGCATGGCGCAAAAACGGCTCTCGACATGCGGCCCGTCAACGCGACGACGCGCACCCAGCACCATGTGATAGCGACCAGCCTCATCACGCCACACCTTGGGGTCGCGCACATGGCAAGTCAAATCCTCGGGATAATCTTCGGACGCCAGCACCACGCGCTTTTGGCTGAACTCCCGACCGGCAAGGCCATCAACGCTCTCGACATACACAGTATCGGCGCGGCGACCGGTATTGACGTAGTCGTACGTGCCGTCCGCATCGGAAAGCTTAACGTTGCCCGTGTACAGTACGCGAATGCGACCGTCCTCGGCAAGCGCGGAGCCCGAATACACACCGTGGCAGTCGAAGGGCTCATCGGGCAGCAGCGGGGCGCCAACGTAGTCCCACGTCATAAGATCGCGACTCGTCGCATGACCCCAGACCTTAACGCCGCCCTCGACATCAAAGGGTGCATACTGAAAATAGGCATGGAACACGCCGCCCGCTTGGCAAAGACCGTTGGGGTCATTGAGCCAACCCGCCGGCGGCATAATATGGAAGCGCTGGCCATACGCGCCATGACCGCACTCAGAGGCGGCAGCGTCAACAGCGGCAACCAACTTTGCAAGGTCGCGACCAAGTGCATTAGACATATCAAAGTCCTAACGGATCGAAAGTAACAAGGCACCAGAGATCGGCACCAGATACGGGAAACGCCCGCGAGAATACAACCCGCGGGCATCCCCTCAATCAAAAGCTCTTAGGCCTGCTCGGAAGCTTTGGGCTCGTCCTTGTACAGGACAAACGAGACGGCAAAGGAAACCAGCGCGGCGACCGCAAACATGATCGCGTACTGCACGGGCTGGGCCAGGCACAGCAGGATACCGAAGATACCGGTAACGCCGGTGCCGGAAGCGGCAAGCGAGGTGAGCGCGCAGACCAGGGCGCCGCAACCGCCACCGATGCAACCAGCGATGAAGGGCTTAAAGAAGCGCAGGTTCACGCCGAAGATGGCAGGCTCGGTAATACCCATGAAGGCGGACAGAGCCGAAGGAAGCGCCAGGCCCTTGATCTTGGCATCGCTGGTCTTAAAGGCAACGGCAAGCGCTGCGCCACCCTGAGCGATGTTGGCAGCGCTGGCGATGGGCAGCCAGTAGGTCACACCGTACTGGGCGAGCTGACCCAGGTCGATGGCGGTGTACATCTGGTGGATACCGGTAACGACCGTGGGGGCATAGAACAGGCCGACGATAAAGGAACCGATACCAAAGGGCAGGGTGAGCAGGGCCTGAATCAGACCGAGGATGGCGTTCTCGCCCCACACGAAGATGGGACCGACGGCAACGAGGGTCACGAGCACGGTAAGGAACACCGAGACGAGCGGGGTCACAAAGAGGTCGAATATCTCGGGGACAACCTTGTGGAGACGCTTCTCGAGGAAGGCCAGAATGGCGCAAGCGATAACGATGGGGATAACGTGGCCCTGATAACCGACCCACTCAAAGCTGTACACGCCGGGGATGACGGTGACCATGGTCTGCACGCCCTCGGAGGCAACCGTGTAGGCGCTCTGCAGTGAGGAGTTGATGAACGCACCTCCGACGACGGCGCCCAAATACGGGTTGGCGCCAAAGGCCTTAGCCGCGGAGTAGCCGATCAGGATCTGCAGAATGCCAAAGGACGTGCCCGAGACCAGGTCGGCGATCTTGTAGAAAAAGTTATTGGTGTCGAGCGCGATAAAGCCGTTGGAGGCCATAAAGTTGAGCGCGCTCATGATTCCCAGCAGCAGGCCCGAAGCCACAATGGCGGGGATGATGGGGACAAAGACGTCGCCGAGCACCTTAATGGCACGCATAAAGATGTTCTGCTGCTGTGCCGCGGCCTCCTTAACCTCGGCCTTGGTGGCAGCCTCGACGCCGCTAAGCGAGATGAACTCCTCGTAGACCTTGTTGACGGTGCCAGTGCCAAAAATAATCTGGAGCTGGCCTTGGGCCTCAAAGACGCCCTTGGCGCCGTCGATATTCTCGATGGCCTCCTTGTCAACCTTGGCGTTATCGGCAATCACCAGGCGCAGACGTGTGGCGCAGTGTGCGGCCGAAACAACGTTGTCGGCGCCACCGACGTTGTCGAGCACCTCTTGGGCTGATTTACGGTAGTCCATGACTTCCCTTTCCTCCAACGGGCGCATTTGCACCCGGCCATCTTTGACACTTACACTGTAATCGTTTTCAGTTATTTATAGCTGTAATCGTTTTCATATAGCGGTAAACGGTCGATATTTGACGGTGAAAGGTAGTTTTGAGCCAAAAACAGGGAATCAAAGGCCGGCAGACATGCCCAAAGCCTAGACATTCATCAGCTGATGGCCGAGCTTGAGCGTCTTGAGACCGCTCTCCCCCTCCACGCCATCGAGCGTGTTGAGCAACATATTGGTCGCCTCGACGCCACTGGTCAGATAGCCATAGTGCACGGTGGGAATGCCGCCCGTCAGCGCGCGCAAAAACGCGTTGTCGCCAAAACCGCTTACGCGGTGTATGCCCTCGCCCATGCCGCGAACCTCATCGATGGCACGCAGCGCGCCCGCCGCCATGGTGTCGGTCGCGCAGGCGATAAACGAAACATCGGGAACGACGGAAAGCAGTTCACGCGCCGCACCATAGCCCGAGTCGAACGTAAAGGACCCCTGGCGAATCAGGCTCGGATCAAGCGCCACGCCCGCGGCGCGCAAGCCGGCCTCAAAACCGCGACGGCGGTCATAACCGGCCGCGCGGTCCTCCTCGGTAACTCCAATGTAGGCAATCTTGCCGTCAACGCGACCCGCAAGCGCATGACCCAGCTCAAAGGCGGCCTCGTAATCGTCGTGATAGACGCACGCCGCGCCGTCAACATTCTGGCCGATCAGCACGATGGGCACGCGGCACGATTCAATCGCCCGACGGTGCTCGCCGGTGATCATGGTTGCCACCAGCACAATGCCATCGACCGGGTGGTTTTGGAATAAATCGAGGTATTCGAGCTCGCGATCGGCCGCGTTGTCGGTATTGGCAAGCAGCATCTGGTAGCCACGGTGACCGAGCACCTGGCCAATGCCGGCGGTAATGCGGCTCACGGATTCCGAGTTGATCTTGGGCACGATGACGCCGATGAGCTTGGTGGAACCGGTGCGCAGCGCGCGAGCCTGGCTGGACCGCACATATCCGGTCAGCTCAATCGCCTGCTTAATGCGCTCGGCTTTATCCGCCGAGATATACCCACCGTTGAGGTAGCGCGAAACGGCGGCGCTCGAAACGCCGGCCAGCTCGGCCACATCTTTCATCTTTACCACGAGTACCCCTGTCATTGAAATCGCTTTCACCATGATACCTGTTCGTTCCGGCGTTCTAACGAACGCCGGATTGCTCGACGCTGCGCGGACATCTGCCGGGCAATTTGCTCGCGGGGTTCTAACCGTGGTACTCGCCGTTGTACTGGATGAGCGTTAGGTCCTCCACGCCGTCGAGTGCGCGGATGGCATCCGTATACGGCATATCCACGCCGTCCGAGAACACCTCGACGGCCATCTCGACCTTGTCACCGCGCATCGTCTTAGATTTGACGGTGAACTTGGTACGCCCAAACGCGCGCACGATATCGTCGCCGGTGGTCTGGCCCGTGTAGTGGATGACCATCATGTACACACGCGCCTTGTCCTGGTGGCTCGCAAAGCCGGCGATCATCACCACGATCACCACTGCTGTGAGCCCCACGAGCGCATACATGCCGGCGCCAGCCGTAATACCCGTCGTAATGGCCCAAAACAGATACAGCAGGTCGAGCGGGTCCTTGACCGCCGTACGGTAACGAACGATGGACAGAGCACCGACCATACCGAGCGAGATGACCACGTTCGTCGAGATCGCGAGCGTAACCATGCAGGTAAGCACGCACATGCCCACAAGCGTCACGGCAAAACTGCGCGAATACACCACGCCGGTAAAAAAGCGCTTGTACACGTAATAGATCAGGATGCCCATGGCGAGCGCCACGAGCAGCGACAGGCCGATCTTGGCAGGGTCGACCTGACCAAACGCCTCCAAGACGGAGTTCTTAAAAAAGTCCCTGGTGCTCATGGTCTAAATATCCCCTCGGTTCTCAAAATCCGATTCCCAGTAATTAAATCCACGCAGGTAGGCGGTCTTTTCGTAACACAGGCAGTACTTGGAGACCGCCGTGAGTTCGGCCGCGCCCGGCGGCACCATATCGCGCACGAGCTGCGGGCAAAACTCCGTAAACTTGACCTCCATCACCAGCTTGCCGGGCTCTAGGACTGGCAGCGCGGGCAGCGTCGCGTCAAAGATGTCGAAGCTTCCCACCGCGGCACGCACGTTCATGTCAAACGTGATGCGCACGGTGCCCCCATCCATCACCCACGGCTCGCGCTCGTAGTCCACGATGGTCCGCGGGCGCATCATGTTGCAGATGCACTCGATGTAGAACTCACGGCAGAGCGGATGGGGGCTCCTCAGCAAGAAGTCGTAGTCGCCAGCCAGAATCTGCTCAAACTCACCGCGCGTAAGCGGCGCGTCCTCCTTGTAGATCCAGCTGCCGTACTTCTTTTTACGCTCGAGCTTAATCACCTTGTCGCTGCCGTTATAGATGCGCACGCGATATTTTTTGCGCATGAGAATACCGGCGTCTTTTTCCTCGTAGGCCGAGTTACAGTAGTCGTCAAAGTACAGGCTGCGAATGGTGTAACCGCCCGAGCGCGCATGCTTGTCCAGTTTAAATACCGGCGCCATGCGGCAGGCCAGCGCAGCGTGCTCACCCTCGTTAATAAGATATTTGAGCTCGTGGCGATAACGCTCCTGCGTGGTGTGCGCGGGAGGTGCCGCCAGGCGCTCAAGCAGCGCGCTAGCCCTCCTCATACGTGTCCTCCACGACCTTACCGCCGTCTTGCACGTAAAAACACTTCATGCCGTAGTGCTTGCCGTCGTCGGTCACATAGTAGTCAAACGCATCTTGCGTATAGCCGTCGGAGTTGGTGGCGCGCACGCGCACAAAATACTGACCGGCATCGGGCGCATCGCAGGTCACCTCGGGAAGCAGCACGTCCTCGGCCTTAAAGAACACGTCGTTGATGGCGTAATCGCGCGCCAGCTCCACGGTATAGCGAATGTCGCGCGCCTTAAAGTCGTAGGACGCATCCCAGCTGATGCGCAGCTTGCCGTTATCGATCTGCGGCACGCCGATATAAAACGGCATGGGCTTTTTATAGCTCTCGCGGAAGCTCTTGTAGTTCTCCTCGATCTCGGAAGGAATCGCCGCGGCGATCTGCTCGTATTGGTCCTTGGTGACAGGCAGATTGTCGATATCGGGCGAAGCAAAGACCAGGGATTCGGTGACCTCGCGATAATGTTTGATCATCTTGGACAGGCGTGCCTCGGTCATATACGAGCGCAAGTCCTTGACGGCGCGGTCGAGCTCACTGCGGAAGGCCTTGCTGCGCAACGCGCGGTTAAACAGCACATTGCCCCAGTAGTTGCTCACGCCGCGCTCCCAGCTCGCGTAGTCCGAGAACCCCTTCAGGCTCAGCTCAAGCTTACGCAGCATGCCGTCGTTATCCCAATCCAAAAAGTACCAGGTATTTGAGTTAAGCGGGCTGTACAGATAGCAGTTACGGTTCTGCGTATCGCAGTTGCCCGTCAGGATCTGAAACGCCAGCCAATAGACCAGATTCTCGGTATCAAAGTAGGTGTCGAGCACGTCATCGATCTTTTGCGATTCGTCGTTGAGCGAATCGAGCATCTCGATGAGCTTGGCGTGGTCCGAGTCGCCCTTAATCTCGAGCATGCCCTCAAAGTTTGCCTGGTTGTAGTCGGGGTCATCGGCGAGTTTAATGGTCTCCTCGTAGCGATGGAAATCGAAGCTGTTCACCTTATACAGGTGCCCGTTCTTATCCAGGCCATGTGCCTTAAGCGCCGTCTTGTTGAGCTGCTCCACCTGCGTAAACAGGCCGTAGTCCTCAAAGGTGTCGTTGGACTTTTCGGTCTGGTCGCACACCCACAGATGCACAAACTGCGTGCGCAGGCCCATCATCTGGGGAATGCCGCGGATAAGGTCGTAGGCCATCTTATTGCGAAAACGCATGCCCTCGCCCATGTGCTTGTTGAGCGCAATCGAGCGCTGCTGGCGCCAGGTACCCTTGCCCTTTTTAAGCTCAACCTTGTAATTCTTCTGCGTATAACCGCTCGACGTCTGACCACGCACCTGCACGGTAGCATTGGGCGCTTCCTCGCCATAGCCAACCTCGCCGGCCACCGGGCCGTCTTCGTCGCCCGCCTGCAGCAGACCCATAACCTGATAGCGCGCCACGCCCATGTCGGCGTAGTCATACACCGAGTACGTATTGATTTCGGCCCAGCTGTGGTCCGTGTTCTCGGAGCTGTTACCGCGCGAGACCGTCAGGTACATGGTCACAATGCCCGAGTCATCGTAGACCTCGTAGAGCTCGTCCTTATCGCGCAGATGCTTGACCTTGTCCGAGGTCTCGGCCTTTTTAATCTTGTCCTGCTTTTTAACCTTTTTGGTCGAGGAGTCTTCCTGCACCGAGCAGCCCGAAAGCAGCAGCGCGCCGGCAGCCGCTTCAATCAGGCGACGGCGAGACATCATCCTATCGGTCATCAGAACCTCCCCAATGGTTGCGATACGCACGGACCACCGTGCGCTCAAACGCGCCATGCGGCTCACCCGTATGGCGGCCTTCCTCATAGCGCTGCTCGGCACGGTCGAGCAAGCGGCCCAGCTGTGTAAAGCGACCCGTTTTATCGGTCGCCACCATAGGCTGTTGACTCAGGATACGATACGGCAAGTTGGCGGTATAGGTATCGAGTCGCAGCAGCGCCACGATAAAAAACACCGCCGCACCCAACAAAAAGCCAAAGCCGTAAAACTGCTGCGGCAAAAGCAGCGACACGGCGGTCGCCAGCCCGGCCACACCGGCAAACAAGCCCGAGGCCAGCACGGCCCCCTTGTAGTCGGTAAAGTACAGCAAGATGAGCATCACCGTATTGCCCACGGCATACAGGCCATAGCCCACGCACAGCGTACGGAAATAACCGTGCATAAGGTTGTTAAAGCCCAGCGGCAGGGCCGAGAGCACCGTGGTCTCGAGCGAGATGACCGCTGCCGTCACAAACAGCTGCTTGAGCGCACAAAAGCGCAGTTCGCTGTTGAGCGTGGAGAGCATCTCCTCCTCGGCCACCACAATGTCGCCCACCACGCCGCCGTCGTTGAACAGGCTGTAGTAGTCGCGATAGCGCGGATAGAAGTTGACCTCGACCGACACCACAAAGTTGACGGTCGTGACCAGGATGGTCAAAAACGCGATGAGCGCCGGCACATCGTGGTAGGGCGCGCCATAAAACAAGCCCTTGACCTGTACGCCAATGGGACCGGCCCAAATAATCACCAGGTGCGCAAAGAGCCCCAGGTTGGTAAACAGGCCCGTGAGCGCCAGCGGCATAAACTGATCGAGCCACTGCAAAAAGAGCCAGGGGCTGCGGTCACTCTGCGGAAAATACCGGTACAGCAGCACCACATCCCAGGCGAGCATGACGCCGTAGCCCAAGGCGATTGACGCCAGCAGGCCCTCGACCGGGGGCAGCCCCAGCACCAGCGCGGCCAGGGCGCATAGACACGCCACGCCAATAGCGGCGGCAAAGCTGCACAGGATACCGCGGTAATCCTTAATAGCGGTGAGATAGCTCATGCCGTTCCAGTTGACGATCATAATGTTGAACAGCCACAGGCACAGCAGCCCCTGCAACAGTGTGGCGCCCGAGAACAGCAAAAAGATGCCGTAGAGCACCGTGCCTGCAACGAGCATGATGGCGTTGGAGCCCCAAAACGAGGGCAAGACCTCCTCTTCGCGCTCGGCAAAGAGCATGTCAGCCAAAAAGCGCGTGACCGGCATGGAAAAAAAGCTCGTGAGCGTAAGAGAGGCCAGCAGCGTATAGGTCACCATGCACACCAGCAGGTCCTGGTTGGCACGGCCCACACCCCACAAGCCGCACAGCACCAAGATACCCACCTGGAGCAGCACGCCCAGCAGCATGGGACCCGTGCACACAATGCCGGCGTAGCCATAGGCGCGCATCGTGGCAAACAGACCCTTTCGCCTAAACAGGCGCTTGAGCTCAAAACCGATTCCGGCCACCGGCTACTCCCCCTCTCTGGGCAGGTCGAACGCACGCGCCGTCTCGTCGTACAGCGCGCGATAGTTAGCGAGCATCTGCTCGTGCAAAAAGAACGTGGCGACGCGGCGCTGACCGCACTCCCCCATCTCAATGCGACGGGCGCGGCTTGTGCACATGCGCTCCATGGCATCGGCCAAGCCCTTGCGATACATGGGCGACGTCACAAAACCTGCCACGCCAAAGTCGTCGCCCGGGGCGCCTTCGAGCAGCTCGCGGCAGCAGCCCACCTCGGTCGTCACGCAGGGGCGACGCGCTGCAAGCGACTCCAGCACGCTGAGCGGCTGGCCCTCGGAGATGCTCGTTAAGATTGTAAAGTCGAGCTTTTCCATGTACTCGACCACGTTGACGCGGCCGGTAAAGATCAGGTCGCGCACGCCCAGGGTCTCGACCAACGCGTGGCACTCGGCACCGTACTCCTCGTCGTCCACGCCGCCCATAATGTGCAGGCGCACCTTGGGCAGGCGCTCGTGCAGCTCAAAGAACGCATAGATCATGGTCTTGACGTCTTTGATAGGCGCCAGGCGCACCACCGCACCAATGTCCACCCAGCCGTCATCGGGCTTTAAGGGAATATCCTTAAAGCGGTCGAACTGGATGCCGTTGGGAATGACCAGGCATTTGTCCGCATCGCAGCCCATATCGATCTGCGTCTTGCGGGCGTTGTGAAACAGGCTCGTCACGCGGAAGGCGCGGCGGTAGATTTCCTCCGAAAGCAGGTAGAAAAAGCGAATCCAGCGGTCCTTAAACGACGGCACCACCCAGTCGGCGCGAATGATCTCTTCCTCGCGCTCACGTGTATAAATTCCGTGCTCGGTCAGCAGCACCGGAGCCTGGTGAACGCTTGAGCCAAGGCAGGCGAGCAGGCCGCCGTAGCCGGTCGAGATGGCGTGATACACATCGGCCACCGGCACCTCGCTGCCCAGAAGGTAGAGCACGGGCAACAGCATGGAGCGCATGGTGTGGAATGCATCGGCAAAGGGCGTGTATGGGTACTCGGCCAGGCACACGTCGCGAAAGATATCCATAAACGTGCGGCTCTGCAAAAACGAGAGCGGGTGCACGCGACGGCGCTGAAAGATATCGAACAACACGTCCCAGTCCGGATTGGAGAGCGACACCAGGCGGCGCAGCGCCTCGCGCTCGCGGTCGTCAAAACTGGCTTCGTGCTGCTCGCCCGAAAGCCGCAGAGCATCGTCCAGGAACACCTCGTGCACCTCGACCACGTTGCCGGGCAGCTCGTAGACAAACTTGCCGCGGTCGGCAGCATGCGCGCCGATCACCCACAGCACAAACTCGTGCTCGGGCATGGCCTGGATATAGCCATGCATCCAGGTAGATACGCCGCCGTGCACATAGGGGTAGCAACCCTCGAGTACCAAGCAGATTCTCATTTGTCGCCACCCTCCTTGCGTGCAATGGTCACCGTCTTGTCCGTGGCTTTGACCAGGTACAGGTCGCCCGTCAGATGCGTAATCTCGCCACCCGTGACTGCACCCGGCTCACCGTTGTTGGCGCGGAACATGAGCCACGCCTCGTCGTGGAAATTGCCCAGGCTGAGCGTCCAGGCATCCGCACTGGTATCCACGCTCACCGTCACGGACGAAAAGCGCTGGATGGCGCCCGAGCATTCCGAGCCGGTCTGACGCCGCAGGTCGGGCGCAGACTTGCTAAGCCAGTCCAGGTAGTCGGTCAGGCCGCCCTTGTAGACCTCCCAGCCCTCCTTGGCGCCGCGATCGGGATCGAGCAGGTCGTCCGGGTGCATAAAATGCGTGCTCACATAGTGCATGTTTAGCTCGGACACGGCAGCCAGGCGCATATAGGAATCGTCGACCATGCCGCCCGAAACAATGCGCGGCTGCTCCACAATGCCATCGCTCGCCACGCCAAACTCCTGCACGTACGGCAGGTCGGTGCCGTCCTCAAAATACGTACTGGCGATGGTCTTAATGCGCGGAACGTCGGCGCCGATAAGCTTGCGCGCGCGGGCCGAAAGGATATTCGACGGCGGCACGTAGACCGAACCGTGCGCGTTGGGCAGCACCTCGTCCTGGAAGGCGATAAGTTCGTTGAGCGATGCGACGAGCGTCTCCTTGTTCTTCCAGATCTTGTAGTCGTACAGCGTGCCGTAGTCGGTATCCCAGAGCGCCAGAGGCTGATGATTGTAGCCGTGAAAGCCCAGCTCTCCGCCCATCTGCAGCAGCATGCCGCCAAAGTAGCGGAACTGTGTGGTATCGGCCTGGCGCGCGGGCTCGGTCTGGTTGACCGCATCCTCGTAGTTTTCGATCATCACGCCGGTATAGCGAATGCCGTATTTTTGCGCGAGCTTTTGCAGATCGGGCCACCAGACCTTGGCATAAAAGTCGGCGATGGAAAGCCCGTAGTCGCGTTTGATGTAGGTGCCGTCGCCCGAGGGCACGGGGCTGGGAAAGTCGTCCAGATAGAAGACGGCGCTGTTGATGACCGGATAGGCCGTGGCATCGCCCAGCAGGCTGATCGCCGCGGCGTAAAAGCCACGCATGACCTTGTCGTAGATGCCGATATTGCACACCACGGTGCGCCCGCTGCTGCAATCGTTCGACCAAATGAGCGGAGTGCCTGCATCGCCAGTCGACGCCCACACGTGCGCCGTCTCGCGCAGCGAAACAGAAAGCGACGAATTGAAGGGGTCCGAGAGGTCGTAGCGCTCTCCCCCGCCCAGCATAAAGTCCTTACTCGGCACAATGCTCTCGGCCGTCACGTAATCATATCCGGCCGACTCAATACCAAGCTTGGGAGCAATCACCTGCAGGTAGCCCGAGTTATCCGGCGTCATGGCGAGCATCAGCGAACCGCCGGCGCTCACCCAGCTCATGATGTCGGTCAGATGCGTACCGAGTCCATCGAGCGACGGCATAAGCAAAATCACGCGATCGTAGGAGGTCAGCGAGGGTATGGCATCCGCGCCGTCCAGGGCAAGGTCCACGTCGCGGTGCGCGATCTTCATGTCGAGCAGGATCTGGTCGAACTGTTCTTTTACGTCCTCGACGCCATCCTGATTAGTATCGGTAATGACCAGGCACGTGGGCTTTTGGCCAAACATCGCCGACCCAGCCGGTACCGCATCGTTGGAGGCAAGCATCCCCAGCTTATGCTGGCTGGCGCCGTACTGCACACCGGCGCGCTCGATCAACAGCACGGCCGCCATGGCAATAAAAACAGCCCACACCACAAGCAGGCCCATCCAGCGAAAATGGCCCGCACGGTCGCGGATATGCTGTATCACGCTCATCGGGCCTCCTCTCCGTTGCGCCAAAACGCCAGTTCCTCGCGGTTGGCGGCGCTCAAGTATACATGCTGTTTGTCAATCGCATCGATCACGCGGTGGACCTCGTCACCGTCGCGGCGCATCACCGCAAGGCGCAGGCAAAGCATCCAAACCTCATGCTCCTCGGGCACGTCGAGCACCAGCTGGTCGGTCACGGCCTGCGCCTCGTCGATCTGTCCGACATCGGCCAGGGCCGTGGCGTATCGAATGCGCAGCTCAAAGGAGTCCTCGCGCTCGCAGCGACGCGCAAGCAGGCGCGCATACTGCTGGCGCTGAATCTGAGCCACGCGGCCCTCAGCCAAACCCGAGTCCAAGTATTCACCAAGAAAATCGCAGTATGCGTTGAGGTTTTGCTCGCTCGGGTCGGTCTTAAAGGCTCGCTCCAGCTGTTGCAGCTTAAGATCGGACTCCTTGGAGATCTGCGCCACCGCCGTCGCGGCATAGTGCGCCACCTCGACGTCGTCGTTAAGCTTGGCCGCCTGCAGCTGCGCCAAATACGCATCGGGCTCCTCGGTGAGCATGGAGAGCATTAAACGGCGCCGGTCTGCCGGGTCGTTGACAATCAGCGCCTCTTCGAGCGGAACCACGCCCGCATCGGCATCGCGGTCGTGCACCAAGATGTTGCGATGCAGCTCGTCGTTAATGCGCAGCGATTCCAACGTGGCGTCCTTAAGATCCGCGCCAAACACGGCGCTGCGCGCGATAAGCAGCACTACCAGCAGCGGGCCCCACAACGGCACGAGCACTATTACAGCCAGCATGTGCCCGCGAACCGGCAGCAGGCCCAACTTCATAAGCGTCCACAGCACCAGGCAAACCAGCGCATGCATCAGCAACAAGACGGCAGCTACGACAAGCGAGATCACGCGGCATCCCCCTCACCGTCGCCGACGCTACCAATGCGCTGCAGCAGCGCCACGATACCCTCGCCATCGACGGGTTCCACCGCGATCTGCTTCGCACTCAGGCGCTCGCGGATAATGGGCAAATCGCATGCCTTTGCCTGGCGCATGAGCAGGTAGAGCGTGTCGCCGTCGACCAAGCCCGCGGCATCGCTCTCGCGGATCGCAGAGCCAATCGCGCCCACCAGCTCGCCGATGGGCTCCATGCCCGGCACCACGCGCAGGAGCACAAAGCTCCCCATCTTGTTGTCTGCCAGTGCCTGCTCGGCAGCAAGCTCTTGACCAAAGGCCGCCTGCTTGAGCACGCATGTACCGGCAACGCAGCGCCTATCCCGCGCAACGGCCTCATAATCAAAGGCACGTCCCAGCGCGCTTTCGACCAGGCCACACAGGATACGGAACAGGTTTTGGTAATAGAGCGTCATTTGGCTCTCGGCTGCGCGACGCACAAAGATCAACACGGCGGGCGCACCGTCGCGCTCGATGGCGTATCCAAACATGGGAAGGCCCGGCGTAAGCCCACGATTCACCCACAGGCCCGATGAGCCCCCGTCGCCCAAGATGGGTTTGAGCTGCTCAAGCGTAAGCGAGCGCGCGGCATCGTCGGCAATCGCGGGACTCGCCGCCACCAGACGTGCAAACGCCCCGCCCGAAACATGGTAGATTGCCACCGAATCGTTTTCGAGGATCTCGCCCAAAAGCTCGCAGCACTTGCGGTAAATATCGCGCGGGTTGAGCACGTCGAGCTCCTGCGTCACGGCAAAGATCTTGCCAAAGCTGTCGTGGCGTCCCACGATCTGGCGCTTGTAGGCGCGCTTGTCCTCGATGGCATCGTGATACAGCTGCGTCAGGAACGTATTGCGATTGCGCACAAGCTCGTTTTGATCGCGCTCAACGCGAATGGCCTCGCTGTTGCGCAGCTGAACATAGCCGCACACGGCGCCAACCACAAAGTACGCGATAAACGGCAGCCAGTTGGACGGCTCGTAAAACAGCCCCTCAAAGGTGTAGCCATAGAGCACAAAGAAGTCTATCGCCAAGCCAACGGAAGCCAGCAAGGCAGCAACCAGGCCAAAGTCTAGGCCATACAGCGTGCCGATCAACACCACATAAAGCAGACGATAGTCGAGAACGTTGAGCTGGGAGGACTGAGCAAACAAGCGGGTCAGGCACTCAAAGAGCGCAAAGGCAAGCACCGTCTCCAGACATTTGACGGGCAACGTATGCACCTGGATGCGGTCGATGGCCGCGCGCAGCGGATTGACCTTCTTTGTTTGGTTGCCGGCCCAACGCGCCTGAATAGTCGAAAGATCGCGCAGCAGGTCATAGCGCTGAAACCAGCCATAGCGCACGCGAACGACATCGCTGGCGGGCAGGGCATAGCCGGCAGAATCGCCATAGGCCACGGCAAGACCGGGGAACAAGCCCTTGAGCGCCTCGCCCACCTCGCGCGCCGTGTGATGGAAGCTATCGGCAACGTCGAGCGTCTCAAAGGAGGCGTCCCAGCTGTCAAAGATGCGGCGCACTAACACCGCGAGCTCCTCGGCACACAACAGGGGAAACGCCGAGTCCTCCGCGCCCTGCAGCGCGACCGATCCGGTTGAGCACGCATCGAACAGCGGCACCAAAAACGGATCCTCCAGTGCGGCGGAGGCGGTATACAGGAACGGCGCACGCAGAATCTTTGCCTGAACGCCCCCGCGTTTAGCGTAGTAGCGGCACAGGTCGTTGCCCGCGCGGGCGATAATCCCCTTGCCCGTTTGCCCCGCGACATCGGGGGCGCCCTCGGCGCCCGCGGGCCCCGCTACATACAGCAGCTGGACCCGACGACCCATGCACGCACGAAAGACCGAGCGCAGCAGCTCGATATCGCCCACGGTATCGGTATGAGGGGTAAGGTAATAAGACAGATAGACCACGCGATCGAACTCATAGGCCTGATCCAGGTGTTGGAGCATCTCTTTCCACGAAGCACAGGGCAACGACTCGTCGCGGCTCGCTTCCTGCGCGGCTACAACCTTAACGTGGTCCCCAGGGAACGCCTTGGCACAAAAGTCATCGTTAACATATGCAGTGTTGCCAACAACCAGCACCTCCATGGCGCACCCCTCCCCTAATTATTGCTACGGCCTAGTCAAACACGCGTATTGTACGCTGTCAACGCGAGCCGGAGCGCCTTTAAGGCTGTATTAAGAACTTTTTTAGAGGATGTGGGGACTTCGAGAGTGCAAAATGAGCGACCAATTCGGAAGTGGGGTGAAAAACCGAGACCTGCTGACCAGGCCCCGGTTTTGAGCTCCGGCGACCTGCGGTTTTGTTGCCTGAAATCGGGCTATGCTCGGCGAGTTTCGATTTTTCTCCGCACTTCTCCTACGCACCGGATTTGCAATCGCGCATCACAATCCGCCAATCGCCCTAACCGGAAAGCCAATCCACAGACTCGACTAGCCAGCCAGATACGGCCCGATTACATCGAAAATTTCGCCCACCTTAGTTGCAGGGTTTTGCGCAGATGGCTTAACGTTACCCAGCCCCCTATGGTATGTGACGAGGCGCCCAACACGCTGCAATGCCTCGCCTCGTTTGCCGTCCACCACCTCGAACAGCCCGTCCAAGTTCTTGCGGTACTCGATGCCCAGGTCTCTCGACATCTCCTGCGCGAGGGCATGCTGGCAGTCGGACGCGGACATATGCGCGGTCGTGTAGCGAAAGTGCAGAAGAGGCCACAGCTCGAAGCAGGGGTTCGACCACAACGCATGGAAGGTCCTCGAACCATCGGAGAGCTCGTCGCATTTGCGCTCCATCGCGTCAAAGTCGGACGCAGGAAAGTCATCCTTGTCATACACGAGCCACACATGGTCGAATGTCTCGGGCGCATAGCGGCAGTGTTCGACGGCAAAGTCAAGTAGGTCAAGTGTATGTTTGCCGGTCCCCTTAACGACAATGGCAACCTTACGCTCGTTCGCCGCACCCAACGCCGCACGCACACCCTCAAAGTAGCGAGGCTCGGTCTCCTTGCCCTCGCTCACTACAAGATGACGCGTCATCTGAACCATGCGCGAGCGGCCCTCTCGTTTGCCGCTACGCCAGCCCTTCGACTTCTTCGCCACCATGCTAATCCCACTCCTCGATGCGGGTGAGATACGGATCGGCGCCGTAGCGACCGGACAGGTATTGCTTGTCGAAAGCCGCGTTCTTGCTTACCAGATTACCGTTTGCCTCGTGGATGTCGGCGAGAGACCACAGTTGGCTCGCCTCCCCCTCGCCGCGCGCAGCGAACCATATCTCGTCACGGCGGAACACATCGTTTCGCATGGTTGAAACATCCTGGGACGAGAAGATGAGCTGCGCGCCACTCTTGTTGACCCCAGGATCCTTAAACAGCAGAATCACATAGCGAAGAAGCTTCGGGTGCAGTTTGGCGTCGAGCTCGTCTACCACAACGGTGCCACCACGCTCAAGCGCTGTCATCAGATACGCAGCCAACCCCATGAGCTTCTGGGTTCCGGCAGATTCCTCGGATAAACGCAGCTCGTACGCCTTGCCGCTCACCTTGTGCCTCACGAAGACGCGCTGGCCGCGCCACTCCGGCGCCCTCTCCACTCTGAAGCCATCAATACGCACATCAACGGCGCGCAAAAAACGCGTGACGTCGGGTGAGTCATCCTCGTCGAGCAATTGTTCGAGCATCTGCTCCAGATAGGAGCTGTTATAGTTCAGGAACACCCCGTCAAGAAACCAGCTGGCAGCTTCCTTGACCACCGGCGCGTCAAAGTTGATGCAGAGAAACGACAGGTACGGCAGTCTCGGGTTGAATCTCGCAGCCGTCACGAGCTTACGCAGCGTGGGGCCGAGTTCAACCTCTGCGCCCTCACGCTCGAACAGCATCGCCGTGCGTGACGCTCCCAATTTTCGCCGCCACAGGCCTTCGGACACGATCTCGTCCGCATGCACGGACAGGGCATAGCGGTACTCGTGCTCACCCGCGCGATAGTAGAGCTCGAACTCGGTGGGCTCGGCAGCAGACACGTCATCGAACTCAAACGCAGAGCAACGGGGTATCGAAGGACGGTTACCCTCTGGCGCATCAGTGCTGGCAGACAGCAATCTGATCGGCCTTGCCACCGCCGAACGAATATAGTCAAGAGCCTCGAGCAGGTTGGACTTGCCGCCAGCGTTAGGCCCATAAACCGCAGCCACCGGAAGGAAACTCTGCCCGTCAGGACACTCTATAAGGGAGCGCTCGAACTCCCTCATAGATGTTGCCTGCATGGAAAGCTCAGTTTCGTCGCGATAGGATCTATAGTTCCTGAAGGTAAACTGGCAAAGCATCGTCCTCAAAATTCCTTTCATTGTTTTGAAAAGATATTTCAGATTTTTTATTTGATTATAGACCTTAAATAGCATCAATCAAGTGTTTGCTGCATCTGGAGCAAAGGGTACGAGGCCCAAAACTCGGAAGTATGCGGCAAATCCCTGGCGTGCCGAGCGCTCCGGAATGCCACAATGTTTCTACCTGCGGATCCTTTATTCGGAAAAGCCGTTGTGCTCGGAGGTTCCAGAATTTGCCGCATGCTTCCGGCAGGCGTTTGCGGCTGCGGACACGCTAATCCATGCCCGCAGCCGCAATTGCGTCAAGCCCCTATCCTCTCGGCGGGAAGGGATCGTGCCCATGGGAATCCTTTGCGCGGATTCTGCCATCGGGACGATGGGTGATTAGCTCAGAGTGCTGATTAGAACTAATTTGACGACCACGCTTTATAGCTTCGCCCTGGGTCGTCGTAACAAAAGAAGGGTAGTGTCGAGAAAGTTGGTGTAGAGCCCGATCCGAAGCGAGTCGGCCCGGCGTCCTGGAACCTGGAACACGCTTGATATCCTATGCCGCCTCGACCCTGTCCGCAAGCTCGAGGCCGGACTCGAGCATCTTCCTGGCCTCCGCCTCAAGCCGCGCCCAGTCGACGTGACCGTCGATTCCCCGAGCGCGACCGTCATCGTAGAGCTCGTTCATCCTCGCCTCCGAGAAGTACCGGGACTCCTGCCATATCTCGTCCTGCTCGCACATGACCGCGCCCGCGAGCCGCACCAGCGACCCTGTGGAGGGAAACACCTGCACGACGCGCGACCTGCGCTTTATCTCCCGGTTGGTCCTCTCCTGCACGTTGTTGGTGCGCAGGCGCTTCCAGTGGGCCGGCGGAAAGTCGAGGTAGGCCAGCGCGTCGGGCTCGGCCTCCTCCAGAACCGCCGCCGCCCTCGGGCAGCACCC
>UQNH01000021.1:0-26489 GCA_900542365.1 uncultured Collinsella sp.
GCAGTGGTCACGAGCTTACGCTGCGGCAGCTTGCCCTCGAGCGTCTCGGACACGGGGACGGTGGGGTCGCCGGCGCCGGTGACACGCATGGCCTGGTACACGTAGCTGCGGCCCGACAGCGGGTCGCGGATGGCACCGCCCACGCAGGTGGCGGCACCGCCGAAGGGCTCGATCTCGGTCGGGTGGTTGTGGGTCTCGTTCTTAAAGAGGAACAGCCAGTCCTGGTCCTCGCCGTCGACATCGACCTTCACCTTGACGGTGCAGGCGTTGATCTCCTCGGACTCGTCGACATCGGTCATGACGCCGGTCTTCTTGAGGTACTTGGCGCCGATGGTGCCCATGTCCATGAGGCAGACGGGCTTGGTGTCGCGACCGAGTTCGTGGCGCATCTCCATGTAGCGGTCGAAGGCCTGCTGCACCACGGCGTCGTCGATCGTCACGTCGTCCAGGACGGTGCCGAAGGTGGTGTGGCGGCAGTGATCGGACCAGTAGGTGTCGATCACGCGGATCTCGGTGATGGTGGGGTCGCGATCCTCATCGCGGAAGTACTGCTGGCAGAAGGCGATGTCCGCCTCGTCCATGGCAAGGCCGCGCTCGGAAATAAAGGCGGCAAGGCCGGCTTCGTCGAGCTCGCGGAAACCGTCGAGCACCTCGACGGGCTGGGGCTCGGGGGTCTCCATGTACAGCGTCTCGGGCAGGTCGAGCGAGGCGATGCGCGCCTCGACGGGGTTCACCACGTAGTGCTTGATGGCATCGATGGCGGCCTCGTCCAGAGCGCCCGAGATCATATAGACCTTGGCGGAGCGCACGGCGGGGCGCTCGCCCTGGCTGATGAGCTGCACGCACTCGCTGGCGGAGTCGGCGCGCTGGTCAAACTGGCCAGGCAGGAATTCGACGGCAAAGACGGCGCCATCGCTTGCGGGGAGCTCGTCGTAGGTCACATCGACCTGGGGCTCGCTAAAGACGGTCGGCACGCAGGACCGGAAAAGCTCCTTGTCGATGCCCTCGACGTCGTAGCGGTTGATAATCCTCAGGGCCTCGATGCCCTTGATGCCGAGAATTTCGGTCAGCTCGCCCTTGAGCTGCTGAGCCTCGACGTCGAACCCGGGTTTCTTCTCCACGTAGATACGAGAGACCATTGGTTCCTGCCTTCCTGATCGGTTGGGCGTACGGTACGGTATGCGGCAGCGGTCGGTTTGCGGGGTCTGCCCTGCGGTCGCCTTGAGCCACATGTTTGTAAACCTCACTATGATACGACAGCTCGCGGCGCGTTGAGGACGGCGAGGGTGCTACAGTGAAGCGCAAACAAGAGAAAGGCATCACATGGCATTCGTTTCGCTCGCCATCATCGCACTCGTGGCCTTTGCGAGTCCTTTTATCGCCTCGGCGATTCCCGGAAAACCCGTTCCCGAGACGGTCTTTTTGCTCGTGCTCGGCGCGGTACTGGGACCCCATATGCTCGGCGTCATCCATGTAGATGCTGAGGTCTCGCTGGTGTCCGAGCTGGGCCTGGCCTTTTTGTTCCTGCTTGCCGGCTTTGAGATCGACCCCAAGAGCATCACGGGCGTCGAGGGGCGCTACGGCTTGGCGACGTGGGTCGTCACGTTTGGTATCGCCTGGCTTGCCGTGCGCTTTACCCCGTGGTTCTCAGTCAGTCATTTCGACGGTATCGCCGTGACGCTTGCCCTCACTTCGACGGCGCTCGGTACGCTTGTGCCCATCATGCGTGAGCGCTCGCTCACCGGCACGCGCGTGGGCGACTCGATTCTCGCGTATGGCACTTGGGGCGAGCTCGGTCCCGTGCTCGCCATGTCGGTGCTGTTGTCTGCCCGCACTGGCATCCAAACGCTCGTTATCCTTGGCTTGTTTGCGGTGGTTTGCGTGTTGCTGGCCGTGGTCCCGAGCCGCTCCAAGCGCGTCGGCAGCCGCTTCTTTGCATTTGTTGAGGAGCGCGCCGATACCACGTCGCAGACCTTCGTGCGCCTGACGGTGCTCATCCTGGTCACGCTCGTGGCATTCTCGGCTGTCTTTGATCTCGACATCGTGTTGGGTTCTTTTGCCGCCGGCTTTGTCCTGCGCTATATCATCCCCGAGGGCAACCATACGCTCGAGACCAAGCTCGACGGTCTGGCCTACGGTTTTTTGATTCCGGTGTTCTTTACCGTGTCGGGCGCAAAGATCGACCTGACGGCCGTGGCGTCGCGCCCGGGCTTGCTCGCGGGCTTTATCGTGGCGTTGTTGATTATTCGTGCCGTGCCCATTCTTATTTCCATGAGCATTTGTCCTGCGACGCGCGATGTGTCGGCGTATGGTCGCATTACCGTGGCCCTGTACTGCACCACGGCGCTGCCGATCATCGTTGCCGTTACGAGCGTTGCCGTCAACGCGGGCGCGCTGTCGCAAGATATTGCGTCGGTCATGGTTGCCGCCGGTGCCATCACGGTGTTCTTGATGCCATTGCTCGCGCAGCTCTTCTACCGCGTGGTGGATGCCGCACCGGTCGCCGCCGTGGCAGAGGTTGCCGAGCATCCATCCGATGCGCTCGACATCTTGCGCGCCCACCACGACCTAGCGAGCTTGCTCGCGCGCGAGCACGAGCTGCTGACCTCGCATGGCCATGGTCGCGTATTCGAGGGCCTGCCTACGCTCGATACGATTGCCGAGCGTCTTTCCGCCGAGGCAGCGAGCGGCCACATCGATGCCCGCATCGTGGACGCGGCGCACCTGCTTGCCGATAAGACCTATGGAGACGAGGTCGACCCGTCCGAGCTGACTCCGCGTGAGCGCCGCCGCCTGGAGCGCGCCAAGCTCGCTGTGCGCGAATACCGCCGCCGCATGCTGGAGCTCTATGCGCGCGAAGAAGCCGAAGACGACGACGGTAAGTAGTCGATACTTTCTCGGGGAAGCCGCGTCCCGCTTTGAAGGCTCGGAACGGGATGTGGTTTCCGAAACGGGGGCCGTTGGGAAGCTGTGTCCCGGAATGGGCGCTCAGAGTGGGATGCAGTTTCCGCAAGGAGGTCCTGGGGGAAACCGTGCCCCGTTCTGATCCGAAATACTGGGACATAGTTTCCCTTTCATAACAGGAGAAGGCGCGCTGTCTGCAGTTGATTCAGACGGCGCGCCTTTTTGGTTGAGCTATGTTGAAGCTTGAAGCCAAAGCTTGTGGCTCCTTAGGAGCGGGCGGCTCCGTCGACGGGGAGCACGGCGCCCGTGACATAGGAGGACATGTCGCTCGCCAGGAAAACAAAGGCGTTGGCGACATCCTCGGGCTCGCCCATGCGACCCAGCGGAATGGTGGCGATGATGGGCTTGATGACTTCTTCGGGCAGGTTAGCGACCATGTCGGTCTTGGTCACGCCAGGTGCGACGGCATTGACGCGAATGCCCATGGGGGCGAGCTCGCGCGAGAGCGACTGGACCATGCCGTTGACGGCAAATTTGGACGTGGGGTAACCGACGCCGGAGGGCTGGCCGTACTTGGCGACCATCGAGCTCGTGGTGGTGATGGTGCCGCCGTGGCCGGCCTCGGTCATGATCTTGGCGGCAGCCTGGTGGCCATTAAAGACGGCGACGACGTTGAGGTCCATGACCTTTGCAAACTCCTCGGCAGTGTAGTCCAAAAGGGGCGAGCGCTGGGAGATGCCGGCATTGTTGACGACCGTGTCCAGGCCGCCCATATCGGTGGCAGCTTGGGTAAAGGCCTCGGTTACGGCCTCGAGCGAGGTGAGGTCGCAGGAGCGGCCCCAGACCTTGGCCTCGGGATAGGCGGCCGCCAGCTTCTCAACGGCTGCGTCGGCAGTTTCCTGGCGCGAGCCAAAGACGGTGACGGCGGCGCCTTCCTCGATAAAACGGCAGGCGATGGCATAGCCGATTCCGCGCGTGCCGCCGGTGATGATTGCTTTCTTGCCCTCGAGCAACATAGTGCTTCCTCTCTTTGCGGGCGGATATATGCAGCACAGCATAACGGCAGCCAAAATCGGCTCCGGCTGCATGTCGGCGAACGGTACCCCCGGCTGTCAGGAGCGGCCAAGTCGTTCAAATGCGGATTGCGCCAATACGCCCCATGCGCGCAAGCAAAGGGGCTCCCGTCCACTGCTGAACGGGAGCCCCTCACACATATAGGTCGTAGAGCGAAAATCGAATTAGTTGGCCATGACGCCTTCGGACCAGGCCTCGACGTCCTCGATGCGCAGGACGTTGGCGACCTCGGCCACGCAGTCGACGCTGGCAAGCTCGGCGGCGGCAGCCTGGACGTCCTTCTCGAGTGCGCGGTGCGTCAGGAAGATGACCGAGCAGGCATCGCTGACGCCCGACTTGCCGTCCTCGACCTGGTTGATGAGCGAGATCGAGATGTTGTGCTTGGCAAAGATGTCGACCGTCTCGGACAGGGCGCCCACGCGGTCGGCGACCTTCAGGCGCACATAGTACTTGGTCTGGAGCTCGTCCATAGGCTTAAAGGCGAGGTTGTGACCATAGGGCTCAATCTCGGGCAGCGGAGCCACGCCGCGGCTGATCTGCTCGGAGAGCGACAGGATATCGCCCACGACGGCGCTCGCGGTGGGGAAGGAGCCTGCGCCGGCACCGTAGAACATGGTCTCGCCCACGGCGTCGCCCACCACGTAGACAGCGTTCATGGCGCCGTTGACCTTGGCAAGCATGTGGTCGGCGGGGATCAGCGTGGGATGCACACGGACGTCGACGCCGGCGTCGGTGTTGCGTGCGATGCCCAGCAGCTTGATGGTGTAGCCGAGCTCGCGGGCCTGGGCAATGTCCTCGGCGCCGATGGTACGGATACCCTGCTGGTAGACATCGTCGGTGGTCACGCGGGTGCCAAAGCCGATGGAAGCGAGGATTGCCGTCTTGCTGGCGGCGTCGAAGCCGTCGACGTCGGCGGACGGGTCGGCCTCGGCATAGCCCTTTGCCTGGGCGTCGGCGAGCACGTCAGCGTAATCGGCGCCCTCGGCGTCCATGCGCGACAGGATATAGTTGGTGGTGCCGTTGAGGATGCCGGCGATGGTCAGGATCTTGTTGCCCACCAGGTCGTGCTCGAGCGTGCTCACGATGGGGATGCCGCCGCCGCAGCTGGCCTCGCACTTAATCTGCACGCCGCACGCGCGCGCCTTCTCGGCGAGCGTCTCGACATGACGGCCCAGCAGGGCCTTGTTGGCAGAGACGACGTGCTTGCCGTTCTCGAAGGCGGTGGTGAAGATCTCGGTCGCGGGATGCTCGCCGCCGATGAGCTCGACGACGATGTCGACGGCGGGGTCGGTGACGACGTCGTGCCAGTCGCTCGTAAAGGCCTCGCGCTCAATACCGGCGGCTTCGGCCTGCTCCCAGGCAAGCGCGCAGGCGCGGGTCAGCTTAAGGTCGATGCCGTAGGCGGCCAGGTACTCATCGTGGTGGCTCTTGATCAAACGGGCCACGCCGCCGCCGACGGTTCCCAGACCGATCAGACCGACGTTCACGGTGCGCAGGGGTTCGCTCATAGATAGCTCCTTCGTGCATCTTGTGGATGGATTAACTGCTTATAGGTTGAGTGCATTCTAGCGTGAAGTGCGGGCGCGTGCTTGCCAGGCAGCTGGAGCTGTGCAAAACGCTACCCCCGAAACGCTGCGGAAATATTGGAAACACACTCGCTACAAACGAACTTCCGTAACAAACTGTCAACGTTTGCGCCATAAGGTTTGCCCTGTACCGCAAGACGGCCGCACCGCGGCCAGCGAAAAGGGGGACACCATGTTTAGCATCAATAACGTACTTAACCGCAGGAGTTTCTTGGCTGGCGCCGCGGCGTTCGGTAGCACCGCGGCACTCGCTGGTTGCTCGTCGGGTGGCTCGGACGGCGGCTCCGCCGATGACGGCAAGACCTTCAAGATCGGTGTCATCGGCCCTCTGACCGGCGCCGCGGCAACCTATGGCGTTTCGGCCGAGAAGGGTGCCAAGCTCGCCGCCAAGGATTTTTCGACCAAGGACCTCAAACTCTCGCTTAAGTCCGAGGACGATGTCGCCGACGGCGAGAAGGCCATCAACGCCTTCAATACGTTGTGCGACTGGGGCATGCAGGCGCTCGTCGGCCCCGTCACCACCGGTGCTGCCGTCGCCGTCTCGGGCGAGATTGCCGACGATATGCTCATGGTCACGCCTTCGGCCTCGTCGCTCGACGTGACCAAGGATAAGACAACGGTCTTTCAGGTTTGCTTCACCGATCCCACCATGGGTGCCAGCGCCGCGAAGTTCTTGGCCGAGAAGTATGCAGACGCCAAGATCGCCCTGTTCTACAACTCCGGCGATACGTATAGCTCGGGCGTTGCCGACGCTTTTGCCGAGCAGGCCAAGGCATCCAAGCTCGACATCGTCGATACCGAGACCTTTAAGGACGACTCTTCCACGAGCTTTACCAACCAGCTCACCAAGGCCAAGGAGGCCGGCGCCACGCTTATCTTTGCTCCGATCTATTACACGCCGGCGTCCGTTTTGCTCAAGAACGCCAAGGACATGGGATACGACATGACGCTTATGGGCACCGACGGCATGGACGGCCTGCTCTCCGTTGAGGGCTTCGATACCTCTCTTGCCGAGGGCGTGCTGCTCATGACCCTGTTCTCTGCTGACGATGAGAAGAACGCCGACTTCGTCAAGGCCTATAAGGACGCCTACGACGAGACGCCCAATCAGTTTGCCGCCGATGCCTATGACTGCGTCCATGCGATTGCCGAGGCTATCGATAAAGCGGGCATCGACATTACGGCTGACGGTGCCGATATTGCCGACGACCTTGCCCACGCCATGCGCAAGATCAAGATCGAGGGCCTGACGGGCGAGCTGACGTGGAACGACAAGGGCCAGGTCGAAAAGCCCGCCACAGCCTATGTGATTCAGGACGGCAAGTACATCGCCGCCTAAGTGCGCATAAAGCGCGACCGGTGAGGCCGTTTTATTCAGGGCAGGGACGCCTGTAACAGAACGGAAACATTACTTTCACACAATAAAGTGGCATTACTGCATAAAGTAATAGAAATACGCAGAATTATGGATAAACGAACAAATCCAAAGAAAAGTTGAAATAATCGCCACTTTCCTTAACTAAAGCGTCTAGTATTTTGCGAACGCCGAACACGGCGAAGGATGGCCTGTCGGGTAACCGAAACCCGACGAGATTTGAGAGGAGAGCCGCATGTCGAGCCTCACCGGTAAGTCATTGAACCCTGTTATGAATCGCAGGAGCGTTATCGCGAGCGCAGCAGGTCTGGGGGCGATGTCCATTCTAGCTGGCTGCTCCTCCAACGGCGGCGACAGCGGTTCCGCGTCGGGCGACGCTTCGTTTAAGATCGGCACCATCGGCCCGCTGACCGGCGCCAACGCGTCCTACGGCAAGTCCGTTACACAGGCTGTCGAGCTTGGCTGCAAGGATTTCTCGACTAAGGAGCTGCCGCTTGTCAGCAAGGCCGAGGACGACCAGGCGGACGGCGAGAAGGCCGTCAACGCCTTCAACACCCTGCTCGACTGGGGCATGCAGGCCCTCGTCGGTCCGACCACCACGGGTGCGTCGGTCGCCGTTGCCGCCGAGTGCGGCAACGACCCCGAGACGTTCATGATCACCCCGTCCGCGTCCTCCGAGGACGTTACCAAGGGCAAGGATTGCGTCTTCCAGGTTTGCTTTACCGACCCCAACCAAGGTGTCAACGCTGCCAAGTTCCTGGCAGAGAAGTATGCGAACGAGAAGTTCGTGCTGTTCTATAACTCCGGCGACGCCTATTCTTCGGGCATCGCAGATTCCTTTAAGGCCCAGGCCGCTAAGTCTAAGCTTGAGATTGTCGACGAGGAGACCTTTAAGGACGACTCCGCCACGAGCTTTACCAACCAGCTGACCAAGGCCAAGCAGGCAGGCGCCACCATGATCTTTGCGCCGATCTACTACACGCCGGCGTCCGTCCTGCTCAAGAACGCCAAGGACATGGGCTACGACGTCAAGATGATGGGCTGCGACGGCATGGACGGCATCCTGGGCGTTGAGGGCTTCGACACCTCTCTTGCCGAGGGTCTGCTGCTCATGACCCCGTTCTCCGCCGACGACGAGAAGAATGCCGACTTCGTCAACGCTTACAAGGATAAGTACGGCGATACCCCCGACCAGTTTGCCGCCGACGCCTACGACGGCGTGCATGCTGTGGTCGAGGCTCTTAAGGAGGCCGGCCTGGGCGTCGACGCCGACCCCACCGAGGTTGCCGAGAAGCTTCCCGAGGCTATGCTCAAGATTACTGTTGACGGCCTGACTGGCAAGCTCTCCTGGAACGACAAGGGTCAGGTCCAGAAGGACCCGACGGCGTACGTCATTACCGACGGCAAGTACGTACAGGCCTAATAGGCCGCCTTACATAGAGCGGTTTTGATCCCAAGCAGGGGAGGTTTTGGCCTTCCCTGCTTGCTTGGTATCTAGGGACGATGTAACGTCCCTGTTTCATACATCAACTGGAAACCTATTCGAAAGGGGGATGTGGAACATGACGGTCTTTATCCAATACCTGGTCAACGGCCTGTCCATGGGCAGCGTCTACGCCATCATCGCGTTGGGCTACACCATGGTCTACGGTATCGCCAAGATGCTCAACTTCGCTCACGGCGACGTCATCATGGTCGGTGCCTATGTCTCGTTCTGCGCCACGTCGTATCTCGGCCTCCCGGGCTGGGCATCTGTAATTCTCTCTTGTGTGGTCTGCACGGTTCTCGGTGTTCTCATCGAGGGTCTGGCATACAAGCCGCTGCGTCAGGCGGGCCCGCTGGCCGTTCTGATCACGGCCATCGGCGTGTCCTACTTCCTGCAGAACGCCGCGCAGCTCCTGTGGGGCGCCACGCCCAAGAACTTTACTTCGCTCGTCACCTTCCAGGTGCCGGAGTTCTTGGCCAAGTTTAACGTAAGCGCCGTCTCGCTCGTCACCATCGTCGCCTGCCTGGTTATCATGGCCGGCCTGATGTTCTTTACAGGTAAGACCAAGATGGGCAAGGCCATGCGCGCCGTGTCCGAGGACAAGGCCGCCGCTCAGCTCATGGGCATCAACGTCAACCGCACCATCTCGATGACGTTTGCCATCGGCTCTGCCCTTGCCGCCATCGCCGGCGTGCTCCTGTGCTCCTACTCGCCGGTGTTGCAGCCCACCACGGGCGCCATGCCTGGCATCAAGGCCTTCGACGCTGCCGTTTTCGGCGGCATCGGCTCCATCCCCGGTGCCTTTGTCGGCGGTATTCTCATCGGCATCATCGAGGCGATGGCTCAGGCTTACATTTCCACGAGCCTTGCCAACTCCATCGTCTTTGGTGTTTTGATTATCGTCCTGCTCGTCAAGCCTGCCGGCCTCTTGGGCAAGTACGTCCCCGAGAAGGTGTAGGTGAGCGTTATGAAGTTCCTTAAAGACAAGCAGACGCGTCACGACTTTGTCACGTACGCCATGTGCATCGTGGCATTCGCCATCGTGTTCTTTATGCAGTCCAACCATATGATCCCGCGCATGATCGCCGGTCAGCTGGTTCCCATCACGGCCTACATCGTTATGGCCATCTCGCTCAACCTCGTCGTCGGTATTGCGGGCGACTTGTCGCTGGGCCACGCGGGCTTTATGAGTGTCGGCGCCTATACGGGCATCGTTACCGCCGTCGCGCTGGAGAGCGCCGTTCCGTCCGATCCGATGCGCCTGATCATCAGCATTGTGGTCGGCGCTATCGCTGCCGCCATCCTGGGCTTCTTGATCGGCATCCCGGTCCTTCGCCTGAGCGGCGATTACCTGGCTATCGTGACGCTGGCCTTTGGCGAGATCATCAAAGAGATCGTCACCTGCCTCATTGTGGGCGTCGATTCCCGCGGTCTGCACGTGATCTTTAACATCACGGGCAACTCTACGATCGACGACCTGCACCTGCTTGAGGACGGCACCGCCATCATCAAGGGTGCCCAGGGCGCATCGGGCGTGTCGACCTATTCGACCTTCCTTGCCGGCGCCATCCTGGTTATGGTCGCGCTCGTGATTGTACTCAACCTGGTTCGCAGCCGTACCGGCCGTGCCATCATGGCCGTGCGCGATAACAAGATTGCAGCCGAGTCCGTAGGCATCTCCGTCACCGAGTACCGCATGATCGCCTTCGTGGTTTCCGCTGCCCTCGCCGGTGCTGCCGGAGCTCTCTTCGGCGGTAACTTCTCGCAGCTCTCCGCCACCAAGTTCGACTTCAACACGTCGATCCTCATTCTGGTGTTCGTGGTCCTGGGCGGCCTGGGCAACATGCGCGGTTCCGTCATCGCGGCGGCGTTGCTCACGGTGCTTCCCGAGCTGCTCCGTCAGTTCTCGGACTACCGCATGCTCATCTACGCCATCGTGTTGATCCTGGTCATGATCTTTACCAACAACCCGCAGCTCAAGGCGTTCTTCGCACGCATTAAGGACCGCTTTGCTTCCAAGAAGGAGGTGGCAGCCGATGCCCAGTAAATTTGAGTTCAACAAGGGTAAGATGGTCCCGTATCCTTCTGGCGCCATCGTTCCCGATCGCGATCTGGGCCAGCGCCCGGCACTCGAGTGCATCCACCTGGGCATTGAGTTCGGTGGCCTTAAGGCAGTCGACGACTTTAGCCTGACTATCGGCAAGACCGAGATCGCCGGTCTGATCGGCCCCAACGGTGCCGGAAAGACCACGGTCTTCAACCTGCTCACCAAGGTGTATCAGCCCACGCACGGCACCATCCTGCTCGACGGTGAGGACACCTCGGGCAAGTCGGTCTACCAGGTCAACCGCATGGGCATTGCCCGTACGTTCCAGAACATCCGCCTGTTCAACACCATGACGGTGGAGGACAACGTCAAGGTCGGTCTGCACAACCAGGAGCGCTATTCCGGTTTTGAGGGCGTGCTGCGCCTGCCGACGTACTGGAAGCACGAGAAGGCCGCCCATGAGCGTGCCATGGAGCTGCTCTCCATCTTTGATATGGAGCATCTGGCAAACGAACAGGCCGGCTCGCTGCCTTACGGCGCTCAGCGCCGCCTGGAGATCGTCCGCGCGCTTGCCACCAACCCCAAGCTGCTGCTGCTCGACGAGCCTGCCGCCGGCATGAACCCGTCCGAGACCGCGGAGCTCATGGAGAACATCGTTAAGATTCGCGACACCTTTGGCATCGCCATCATGCTTATCGAGCACGACATGTCGCTCGTCATGAATATTTGCGAGGGTATCTGCGTACTCAACTTTGGTAAGGTCATCGCCAAGGGCACGGCAGAGGAAATCCAGAACAACGACGCCGTTATCGAGGCATATCTGGGCAAGCAGGATAAGGGGGAGAACTAAATGGCAGAGCCGATGCTTTCCGTCTACAACATCAACGTCTGGTACGGCGCCATCCACGCCATCAAGGACATCTCCTTTAACGTCAACGAGGGCGAGATCGTGGCTCTGATCGGTGCGAACGGTGCCGGCAAGTCCACAACGCTCAAGACCGTCTCGGGCCTGCTGCGCTCCAAGACCGGCTCCATCAAGTTTATGGGCGAGGACATTACTCATACGCCCGCCGATAAGCTGGTTGGTAAGGGCCTGGCCCAGGTGCCCGAGGGCCGTCGCGCCTTTTTGCAGATGACGGTCGAGGAGAACCTGGAGATGGGCGCCTACACGCAGCCCAAGTCCACGGTTGCTCCGGGCCTTGAGCGCGTCTACGAGCAGTTCCCGCGCCTGAAGGAGCGCCGTCGCCAAGTCGCCGGCACCCTTTCGGGCGGCGAGCAGCAGATGCTCGTTATGGGCCGCGCTCTTATGAGCAACCCCAAGCTGCTCATGCTCGACGAGCCTTCCATGGGCTTGGCGCCGATTCTGATTGAGCAGATCTTCCAGATTGTCGAGGATCTGCACAAGGCCGGTACCACGGTGCTTCTGGTCGAGCAGAACGCGCAGATGGCGCTCTCGATTGCCACGCGCGGCTACGTGCTCGAGACCGGCAAGATCACCATGACCGGCACGGGGCAAGAGCTTCTGCACGACGATAACGTCCGCAAAGCCTACCTGGGCGGTTAACTAGTTACGCGGTTTTACCAAACCGCGTAACGGCTTGACGCTGCAAGCCCGCCAGAGCGGCAATCTGCCTTTCAACTTCGGCGGCATGACCAGAAGGTCAATGCCGCCTCGTTTCAAGGCACCTTGTTCGCTCTGGCGGGTTTTCGCTGTCGTTGCCAAAACATCGACGTTGTGGCAGATGCCAACGACTATTCCCTTTAAGTTGCGGTGGAATAGGGACTAAATGGGAGCCTCAGAGGTCAAAAGAGTCCTTATTCCACCGCAACTTCATGGGGGTGTGTGACAATGCCCGTCGGAAAACATCTGCTGTCTTTGGGGGTCTATCTATGCTGTACGAGTTTTGTGCCGAGAACTTTGAGCGTGTGCCGGCGGCTATCGATGCCGGTGCTAAGCGCATCGAGTTGTGCGACAACCTTGCCGTCGGTGGTACCACGCCCTCGGCCGGCGTTATCAGCACTACGGTCAGCTATGCTCACGAGCATGACGCGCGAGTGATGTGCATGATTCGCCCGCGTGGCGGTGACTTTCACTACAACCAGGACGAGCTGCGCATGATGGAGATGGACTTGGGTCTTGCCGTGAGCGCCGGCGTTGACGGCCTGGTCTTTGGCTGCTGCAAGCCCTGTGCCGGCGGCTGGGCGCTCGACGAGCTCACCCTCGGCGCCCTCGTGATGGCTACGGGCTGCGCGACCGAGGAGTGCAAGCGCGGGGCCATCGATATCACCTTCCACATGGCCTTTGACCAGCTCTCGCCCGAGGCTCAGCTGGACGCCATTGACACACTCGCCGACTGCGGCATCACGCGCATCCTGACGCATGGTGGTGCTGCCGGAACGCCGATCGAGGACAACCTGGAGCACCTGTCGCGTCTTGTCGAGTATGCGGGCGACCGCCTGACCATCCTTCCCGGCGGCGGCATTTCTACGGCCAACCGCGATACCGTGGCGGCGGCATTGAGCGTCTCCGAGCTCCATGGCACCAAGATCGTGCCGCTGGAGGCGTAACCCGTGGCGCTGGTATTTGACGTTCAGCAGGCGAACGGTAAGCCCGACGACAACCGGCGCCCTGGCACCGCGTGCCCCTTTTGCGATACCGAGGAACTTGCCGATATCATCCAGCGCGATGGTGACTGCATCTGGCTCGAGAATAAGTTCAAGACCTTGCGGGCCACCCGTCAGACCGTATTGATCGAGTCTGCCAACCACGACGCCGACCTGGCGACCTATGAACCGGATGAGCTGCATCATGTGATGCGGTTTGCCCTGGGCTGTTGGCAGCAGATGCTCGATTCCCAACAGTACCGCAGTGTGCTCATGTACAAGAACAAGGGTCCGCTTTCGGGCGGCAGCCTCGTCCATCCACACATGCAGATTGTGGGTCTGGAGCGGGAGGACGGTTATGCAGCACTAGCCCCCGCCAATTTCGAAGGCATCAATGTTTGGCAACAGGGGAGAATCTCGGTCAATATCTCAACCGAACCGATCATGGGGTTCTTTGAGATCAACGTTTCAGCCCCGCAGGGAATCGCCGCCAGCGATGACGCACGAGACCAAGCCGAGGCGGATCTCTTTGCCGATGCGATCCAGGTAGCTCTGCGCTATATCCTAAACGGGCACCACGGTGGTCGCGCAGAGTCGTACAACTTGTTCTTCTATCACCTGGGCGGTCGGACCATTGCCAAGGCGCTGCCGCGTTGGGTGGTTTCGCCCTACTTTGTCGGCTATCGTTTGGCCCAAGTCAATGCCGAGACGACGCTCGATATCGATGCTGAGCGTCTGCGTGCGCATCTGGAAACGCTCGTATAGCAAGACTAACACCCACGTAATGCGGACAGCCTAGCGCGCCATGGCGTCGCGGCCAGCCTCGACCCGCTTGCGCTGGGCGGCGCGCTCCTCGCCGGTCAGGCGCTCAAAGAGGTGTCCGATAATTGAGGCCAACACCTGCTGAAACAGCGTGCCGCACATGACGGGGAATACCACTTCGCCGGGAAAATACTGCGTGGCGATGACGGCACCCGAAGAGATGTTGCGCATGCCGCAGGTAAAGCACATGGTGGTCGTCTCGCTATACGGCAGGTGCAGGGCACGGGCGATCAGGACGCCGGTGATAAAGCCGCTGATGGCGAACACCAGAATAAAGAGGGCGACTTCCAAGCGCACCGCGTTCATGTGCAGCACGTACTCGCTCATGGCAGTGGAGTTGGATGCGATGACGCCCATCATCATGAACTTGCAGGCGGGCGAGAGCGCGGGAGAGAGTTTCTCGTGGCCCCAGCCGCGCGTGAGTTCATTGATGACAATACCGAGCACAGCGGGGATGGCGATCATAAAGGCCATGTTCTGCATCATGCTCGGCACGTCGATCGAGACGGTGGCGCCCAGCAGGAGCTTGAGCGTAAGCGGAATCGTCACAGGTGAGATGACCGAGGACGTCAGGATGATGGTGAGCGCGAGCGGGCCGTTGCCGCCGAACATGCTAATCCACATAAAGGCGGTGACTGCCACGGGTACGCTGTATTCGAGCACGATGCCGCAGACAAGGTTTGGGTTGGAACCAAAGAGCAGTGAGCCCATGGCATACGCCGCAATGGGGATGATCACAGCCGAGACAAATAACGCCAAAATCAGATGCAGGGGACGGCGGAATACCTCAGCCACCTGGTGAAAGGTGTTGCTGAGCGCACCTTGAAACGTCATAAAAGCAAACAAGGTGGGAACGATGGGTTTGAGCACGCCGATCTGCTGGGGAAAGAGCACGCCGAGCGTCACGCAAATCGGAACGATGACCTGCATGTGCCCCGCGAGAAACTTGCCCAGTCCAACCCATTGCTTCATATGCGCTTGTGACTCCCTTTGCTCGTGAATCCGTTTTGAGTGGATATGCTAGACGCTTGCATGCGTCCGTGCGTCAGAAACGCTCGATTATTTCGAGGCTATTACCGCCCTCGTTTATCGAAACCGCGGCGTGCTGGACGTTGTGCGTCCGCGCTGCACGGTATAATAAATCCGTTCAACAGATCTGCCTGCCGAAGCGGGCATACACAGAGGACTCATCGCTATGAACCGTGAGAGGTATCGCGGCGACCTGCCCCTATCGGGGGTGGGCGCCTATGTCATCGCTTAAGACGACGCATCGCTGGGCGGTCGCTCGGCAAAACCCCGAGCTCGAAAAGGAGCTTTCGGCTGGCCTGGGCATTCCCGGGCTGGTGGCGCGTATTATGGTCGCGCACGGCATTACATCCATCGAAGAAGGTCAGCTGTTTTTGACGCCTTCGCTCGATCGCGACTGGGCCGACCCACTCATTATCCCGGGCATGTCGGTCGTTGCCGACCGCGTCGAGCGTGCTATTTGCAACCACGAGCACATTGCGGTCTTTGGCGATTTTGACGTTGACGGTATTACGTCGACCTGCCTGTTGACCGAGGCACTGCGCACGTTTGGCGCCGATGTCACGCCGTTTATTCCGCATCGCTTTGACGAGGGCTACGGTCTTTCGCGCGCGGCGCTCGACCGCGTTAACGAGCTCGCTCGCCCTCAGCTGATCGTGACCGTCGATAACGGTATTGCTGCCAAGGAAGAAGTCTCCTATCTGGAGAGCCTGGGGATCGATTTGGTGGTCACGGACCATCACGAGCCCTCCGACCAGGTGCCGCAGGGCGTGCCCCTGACCGACCCCAAGCTCGAGGACGAGGGCCCCTCGCGCGAGCTTGCCGGTGCCGGCGTGGCACTCAAGCTGGTGCAGGTCCTGGGCGAGCGTTTGGGCAAGCCGTCGTATTGGCGTTCGCTGATCGAGGTCGCGGCGCTGGGCACCGTGTCCGACATGATGCCGCTCACGCCCGAGAATCGCGCACTGGTCGCCGAGGGTATCCAGCAGATGCGCGTGACGGCCCGTCCCGGCTATATCGCGCTTGCCGCACTTGCCAAGGCCGACCTTTCTACCATTACGGCCGACGGCCTGTCGTTTTCGCTCATCCCTCGTCTGAATGCTGCCGGCCGCATGGCTGATCCCAAGCTGGCGCTCGACCTGCTGCTTGCCCGCGATCCCATCGAAGCAAGCGCACTGGCGGCTGAGCTCGAGGAAATCAATCGCCAACGCCGTGAGATCGAGGCGGAGCTCACGCGCGATGCCATGGCGAAGGTCGAGGAGACTTATGACGGCGGGCGCGCAATCGTCGTGGGCGGCGAGGGCTGGCACGAGGGCGTCAAAGGCATCGTGGCGAGCCGCTTGACCAATCGCTATCACGTGCCGGCGCTGCTGTTCTCGATCGAGGACGGTATCGCGCGCGGCTCTGGTCGCTCGGTGGGCAAAGTTAACCTGTTTGACGCCGTCGAGCGTTGTTCCGACCTGCTGATTCGTCGCGGCGGACATGCCGGTGCGGTGGGTGTGACCATCGAGGCATCCAAGCTCGATGAGTTCCGCCGCCGCCTTTCCGCCGTGCTATCGGAGCTTTCCGCCGAGGACTTTGAAGACACCGACGAGGTCGCCGCCACCGTCGACCTTTCCGAGCTGAATATCGAGACCATCGAGCAGATCTCCCGTCTTGAGCCGTTTGGCCAGGGCAACAAGGTGCCGCTGCTGGCTGCCGAGGGCGTGACGATGTGCGACCGCGCCGTGGTGGGCAAAACCGGCGAGCACATGCGCTTTGTGGCGACCGATGGCGCCGCGAGTGTGCCGGCCATTATGTTCCGCGTGCCGCAAATCGATAAGCTCATCAACTGCGATAGCGCTGTCGACTTGGTGTTCGAGGCCGTTGCCGAGCATTGGCAGGGGCGTGTGAAGCCCAAGCTCATGATCAAGGATGTTCTGGTTCGCGATACCACGCTGCCCAGCGTCGATGATCCGGCATGCGAGCTTCGTCGTGGCGTGCAGCCGGCGGATTCCGGCCTGCGCCTGGAGTCGCGTAAGCGCGAGACGCTCGCCCAGCTTTCCTATACCGAGCTCACGCGCTCGCTTATCCATAGCTTTATCGGATCGAACCAGCCGCACCGCGCGCAGGTTGAGGCGCTCGATGCCTTGGCCGACCACCAGAGCGTCTTGGCCGTTATGGGAACGGGCCGCGGCAAGTCTCTCATCTTCCATGTACATGCTGCGCGCGAGGCTGTCCTTCGCGGACGTGCGAGCATCTTTGTCTATCCGCTGCGCGCGCTTGTTGCCGACCAGGCCTATCACCTCTCGTCGACGATGGCAGCGCTTGGCATTGGCGTTGGCGTGCTGACCGGCGAGACCGTGGAGGCCGCACGCGATGATGTGTTCGCCGGCCTAGCTTCGGGCCGCACCGGTATCGTGCTCACGACGCCCGAGTTCCTATCTATCCACCGTGACCGCTTCGCGCGTTCGGGCCGCATCGGCTTTGTCGTTATCGATGAGGCGCACCACGCCGGCCTTGCCAAGGGCGGCGACCGCAGCGCCTATCTCGACATGCCCGATATCCTCAAAGCCCTGGGCGACCCGGTTGTTATGGCTGCGACGGCCACCGCGACGGCTCCGGTCGTGGCCGAGCTTGCCCGCATGCTGCCGATTACTCGCACGGTGGTCGACGAGACGGTGCGCGAGAACCTGCAGCTCGAGGACGACCGCGACCTTGCGAGCCGCGAGAACCGTTTGGTGTCGATCGTGGCGACGGGGGAGAAGACCGTCATTTACGTCAATTCGCGCGACCAGTCCGTGGCGCTCGCCAAGACGTTGCGCAAGCGTGTGCCCGATTGCGCAACCCATATCGCGTTCTATAACGCGGGGCTTGCGCGCTCCGATCGCCGCCGCGTGGAGGAAGCATTCCGAGACGGAAGCCTCAGCTGCATCGTCTCGACCTCTGCCTTTGGCGAGGGTGTCAATCTGCCCGATATCCGCCATGTCGTGCTGTACCACATGCCGTTTGGCGCCATTGAGTTCAACCAGATGAGCGGGCGTGCCGGTCGTGACGGACAGCCCGCCGTGATCCACCTGCTCTATTCGTCGCGCGACGCCCGCATCAACGAGCGCCTGCTCGACTGCTACGCACCCGAGCGCGACGAACTCGTCACACTCTATCGTGCGTTGCAGACCATGTGGCGCTCCAACCGCGGTAAGACCGGGGATGATTCATTCTGCGCAAGCGATATCGACATCGCGCAGATGTGCCTTGCCATCGATGCTCGCACGCCGGTCGACGAGCGCTCGGTGGAAAGTGGCCTGGGAATCTTCGAAGAGCTTGGTTTCTGTCGCGTTTCGGGGTTTGACGACACCCGTCGCATCGCGATGGCCGAAAACCCCGGCCGTGTGCAATTGAGCAGGTCAATTCGCTATTTGGAGGGCTTGCGCTCGCGCATGGAGTTCTCGGCTTTCCGGAGTTGGGCGCTCGATTCGTGCGCTTCTGATATGCTAGCCAAAGTTAACCGCCCGATCGTACCGCGGGCCTAGGGGAAGGGGACCTCGATGGATGCCGCAGCCCGTACCGCCCATGATTCCACCCTCCAGCCGTTCTCGGAGATGGAGCACTATAAGCATGCCGATGAGCTGCCGCCCGAGATTATGGCGGACAGCTACGACAAACTGGAGCGCCTGTGCCTCAAATATATGAATGAGGACGACTTTTCTAAGGTGGAGCAGGCCTATT
Organism: uncultured Collinsella sp.; assembly: GCA_900542365.1. Lineage (GTDB taxonomy): Bacteria > Actinomycetota > Coriobacteriia > Coriobacteriales > Coriobacteriaceae > Collinsella. The sequence continues at coordinate 18,630 of UQNH01000021.1, forward strand.
GCTTTGCTGCCGAGAAGCACTGCAACCAAAAGCGCCGCTCGGGTGAGATGTACATCAACCATCCCGTCGAGGTGGCCATCATTTTGGCCGATCTCAAGATGGACTGCGATGTAGTGTGCGCCGCGCTGCTGCACGATACCGTCGAGGATACCGAGACCTCGCTTGCCGATGTTTCCGGCCTGTTTGGCGATACGGTGGCCGAGCTCGTCGATGGCGTGACCAAGCTCACCAACATCGAAGTCGACAGTATGGACGAGAAACAGGCGCTCACGCTGCGAAAGATGTTCCTCGCCATGTCCAAGGACATCCGCGTCATCATCGTTAAGCTTGCCGACCGTCTGCACAACATGCGCACCCTTGCAGCCCTGCGTGAGGACCGTCGCCTGTTTAAGGCTCGCGAGACCATGGACGTGTATGCGCCCCTGGCCGACCGTCTGGGCATGAGCTCCATTAAATGGGAGCTCGAGGACCTGTCCTTCTTCTACCTGGAGCCCGATGCCTACCAGCGCATCGCACGCATGGTGGCGGAGTCGCGCGAGGTCCGTGAGCGCTATCTGGCCGAGACCATCAAGACGCTCACCGACGAGCTCAACCGCATTGGCCTGGAAGACTTCCAGATCAACGGCCGTTCCAAGCACTATTGGTCCATCTACCAAAAGATGAAGCGCAAGGGCAAGGAATTCTCCGAGATCTACGACCTGGTGGCACTGCGCGTCATCACGCATTCGGTGCGCGATTGCTACTCCACGCTCGGCGCGGTGCACACGCTGTGGCACCCCATGCCCGGCCGCTTTAAAGACTATATCGCCATGCCCAAGGTCAATAACTACCAGTCGCTCCACACGACGGTCATCGGCCCCACGGCTCGCCCGCTCGAGATTCAGATTCGAACCTATGAGATGCATGAGCAGGCCGAGTACGGCATTGCCGCCCACTGGCTCTATAAGAAGTCGGGCGGATCGTCTGCTTCCAAGACCAATGACGCTCAACGTTTGGACGACCAGATCAACTGGCTCAAGCATTCGCTCGATTGGGCGGCTTCCGACGAGATCACCGATGCCAAGGAATACCTGCATTCGCTGAAGGTCGACCTCTTCGATCAGGAGATCTTTGTCTTTACGCCCAAGGGCGAGGTCATGGCGCTTCGTGCCGGCTCCACGCCGCTCGACTTTGCCTACGCCGTTCACACCGAGGTGGGAAACCACTGCGTCGGCGCTAAGATCAACGGTGCGGTGGCCCCGCTCACGCACGAGATCAAGACGGGCGACCGTGTCGAGATTCTGACCAACAAGAGTTCCAAGCCGTCGCGTGATTGGCTCAAGATCGTTAAGACACCTTCCGCCAAGTCAAAGATCCGTCGTTACTTCGCCGCCGCGACCAAGGACGACGACGCTGCCGCCGGCCGCGATATACTGGCTAAGGACCTGCGCAAGCGCGGATATGGCATCTCTACGCCACGATCCACGCGTGCGCTCAACGCCGTGGCGGAGCAGTTTAACTATAAGCAGCTCGAGGACCTGTTTGCCGCCGTTGGTGCGGGCAAAGTCGCCCCACGTGCCGTTGGCAATAAGGTCGAGCAAATCTTGGACCCCAAACCCGAGGAACAGCTCACCAAGGCCGAGGCTATCGCCGAGGTCGTCAAGCAGCCTGCCCGCGGCTCCAACCGCAAGCCGCAAAAGCGCGGCAAGAGCGCCAGCAACGGCATTATCGTCAAGGGCGAGAGCAACAGCGGCCTGCTGGTCCGTCTGGCCCATTGCTGCAACCCCGTGACGGGCGACGACATCGTCGGCTTCATCACGCGCGGTCGTGGCGTTTCGGTGCATCGCGCCAACTGCCCCAACGTCAAGGGTCTTATGGAGCATCCCGAGCGCATGATCGATGTGGAATGGGACGGCGCTGCCGACACCCTCTTCCAGGTCGAGATCGTGGTCGAGTGCCTGGACCGCATGGGCCTGCTCAAGGATGTCACCATTGCCATTGGCGATGCGGGTGGCAATATCCTTTCTGCCGCCACGTCGACCAACCGCGAGGGTATTGCAACCCTGCGCTTTATGGTCGAGATCTCGGACGCGAGTGGTCTGGATCCGCTGCTGGCCTCTATCAGCAGCGTTGACTCGGTCTACGACGCGCGTCGCTTGATGCCCGGCGAGGGTGGAGCCCAGCTTAAGCGCCGCGTTTAGTCACGACGAACGTGCCACATTATCGATATTCGCTACACTCGAGGCATCGTTTGATGCCTCGAGTTCTATAGAGAGGAGAGGGACATGAGTGCTGTGTCCTTGGATTTAACTCCCAAGGGATCGGTCGAGATCGAGACGCTCGTAAACGGTCCCATTCAGACCAATAGCTATGCTGTCATTTCGGACAATGAGTGCGTGATTATCGACCCCGCATGGGAAGGCGAACGCCTGGTGGAGCATATTCGAGCCGAGCATCCCGGCGTACGCGTGTTTGGCGCCGTATGCACTCATGGCCATGCCGATCATGTTGGTGGTGTTGCAGGCGTGCGAACCACCGTTGGCGAGGGCTGCCAGTATGAGCTGTGTGCTAAGGATGTGGCGGCGCCGCATGCGAACATCGAGGAACAGCGAGCTATGTGGGGCATTGAGACGCCTGACCCCGGGGAGCCGACGCACCTGCTCGCCGAGGGAGATGCTATCAAGGTGGGCGATATCTACCTGCAGGTGATCGAGACGCCAGGGCATACGCCGGGCGGGATCGTCTTGTTTGCCGCCACCGAGCAGGGGAACATTGCCTTTGTGGGCGACACCATGTTTCCGGGTGGGCACGGCCGCACCGATCTTTCTGGAGGAGACGAGGCGGCGATTCTGCGCTCGCTCTCCAAGCTCGCCCGGCTTCTCCCGCCCGATACCGTTTGCCTAACCGGTCATGGCGATTCGACCACCATGGCACGCGAGCTCATGCAGAACCCTTTCATGCAGATTTAGCTTACTAGTCGGCTTTTGAAGCACGAGAAGCGTCCAAACGTCAAGCTATTTTTCCCCAACGGGTCGATTTCGTAGGGCAAACGGTCAAAAAAGTCTGTTTGGACGATATTCGTGAACAAACGAACGTTTATGCTCGGGTGCGCCGTGGTAAAATCTCAGGCGTTATCGGAGCAACCTTACAGGAGGTTTCTTTTATGCTCGTCAACGCAGCAGACATGCTCAAGAAGGCCGAGGCCGGCAAGTACGGTCTTGGTGCCTTCAACACCAACAACCTCGAGTGGACCCTGGCTATTCTCCAGGCCGCCGAGGAGGCCAAGTCTCCGCTGATCCTTCAGTGCACCGCTGGTGCCGCTAAGTGGATGGGCGGTTTCAAGGTCTGCGCCGACATGGTCAAGGCTGCCGTCGAGGCCACGGGCGTTACCGTTCCCGTCGCCCTTCACCTCGATCACGGTTCTTACGAGGACTGCTTCAAGTGCATCGAGGCCGGCTTCACGTCCATCATGTATGACGGCTCTCACGAGGAGACCTTCCAGCTTAACCTCGACCGCACCAAGGAGCTCGTTGAGCTTGCCCACTCCAAGGGCATGTCCATCGAGGCCGAGGTCGGCGGCATCGGCGGCACCGAGGACGGCGTGACCTCCAGCGGCGAGCTCGCTGATCCTGCTGAGTGCAAGCAGATCGCTGACCTGGGTGTCGACTTCCTCGCCTGCGGCATCGGCAACATCCACGGCGTGTACCCCGCCGACTGGGCTGGTCTTTCCTTCGAGCGTCTGGGCGAGATTAAGGCCCAGACCGGTGACCTGCCCCTCGTTCTGCACGGTGGCACCGGCATCCCCGAGGATCAGATCAAGAAGGCCATCTCCCTGGGCATCTCCAAGATCAACGTCAACACCGACCTGCAGCTCGTCTTCGCCAAGGGCGTCCGCGAGTACATCGAGGCTGGCAAGGATCAGCAGGGCAAGGGCTTTGACCCCCGCAAGCTCCTCAAGCCTGGTCGCGACAACATCGTTGCCCGCACCAAGGAGCTCATGGAGGAGTTTGGCTCCGTCAACAAGGCGTAAGCGTCGCTAAACTTCCCGCCGGAAGCCCCGTCCCCCTACACTGTTTCCTTTGCGCTCACCTGGCTTTGCCAGAAGTCGCGCCAAGAAAACAGCTCCGGGGGACGGGGCTTCCTTCGTTTAACGCCGCAGGGTTACGAGGCTGAATTAAGATGGCTACTGGCTTTGCCAGAAGTCGCGCGACGGAAACAGCTCCGGGGAAACGGGGCCTCCTTTGTTAACTTGCTACAGGGTTACTGGTCTGATTTTAGTTATATGGTTACCGTTCAGCGGTGTTGATGGCTCCCTTGTTGGGGCTTTCTTTTTATCTCGCTACAATGGGCTTCAAGCGTTCTAGTGACTTGGAGTTTTGGTATGGCTGTTATTAATGTGCTGCCTTCGGATGGGAAGGTTATTGACGAAGGTCCTGTTGGTTGCTCTGTTGATGTCTGCTGTGATGATTTTCGCCATCTCGATATTGGGCTACCGCCCGAGATTCTTCGTCTTAAGGATGCCGGGTATTTGACGCAGGCTGTTGCTGCCTGCGATCGCCTTTTGGAGCAGAACCCCGAGCCTTCGCTGGCTGCTTGTGTTCGTGCCGAGCGGTATCGCATGCTCGAGACGCCGCTTCATTTTTCGGTGTCGCGCGACCAGGCTATTGCGATGATTCGCGAGGAGTGGCCAGAGTTTACCGAAGAGCAGTTTGATGACCTGATTAATCGTAAGCGTATTGACTGGCGCTTTATCGATGGCGAACTGTTCGTTCTCGACAACTTCCTCGATTCGCTTCGCGTATATCCCAAAGAGGTTCCCGGCATGCGGCCCGATTCTACGGACGGAATAGCACTGCGCAACGAGATGCTCAAGGAGATGGAGTCACAAAACGGATTGGCTCGCGTCATTACGCTTAAAGCGTCCGTGTCTGTCCCCGGCGCTCTGGAAGGGGAGACCGTTCGCGCGTGGCTACCCGTTGCCGCCGCCTGTCGTCAACAGTCTCATATCGAGGTTCTCGATATGACGCCGGAGGGTGCTGTTGCCCCCGCGAATGCTTCGGCGCGTACCGCCTCGTGGTCTTCTTCGAGTGAGCGCTCATTCTCGGTGACCTATCGTTATCACATCGATGCTGCTTATTGTGATGTCTACGGTGGCACACTTCCGGTTCATCCGCGTATGGACGCGCCTCTGCCCGAGGATATTTCCGAGGACCGTCCGCACATTGCATTCACGCCGTATCTACAGCAGCTGACAGCCCGTGTCATTGACGGGCTCGAGGATCCGCTCGATCGCGCCCGTGCTATCTATGATTACCTGACGCAGTACATCGACTATCGCTATCAGCCGCCGTACTTGCTTTTGGGATCTATTGCCGATGACTGCGCGCATTCGCTCCGCGGCGATTGCGGCGTTATGGCGCTCACGTTTATCACCATGTGCCGTATCGCGGGCGTGCCTGCCCGTTGGCAGAGCGGCCTGTATGTTGCGCCCGATTCGGTGGGGTCGCACGACTGGGCAGAGTTCTATACGCCGCAGACCGGATGGCTCAACGCCGACGTGTCATTTGGATCTTCTGCTCGCAGGATGGGGGAGGAGTGGCGCCGCCGTCACTACTTTGGCAATCTCGACCCGTGGCGTATGGTGGCCAACAATCGATTCCAGGCAGAGTTTGAGCCCTCTTTCGACGGCATGCGCGAGGACCCTTACGATAACCAGATGGGTGAGGCTTCGGTCGACGGTCGCGGATGCCGTCGGCGCGAGATGCTCCGCACGGTCGAACTCATCGAAATGCTCGAAGTTCCATTTTCGGACTAATCGGTAGAAAGCTGTGATAAACTAACTCACGCATTGCGTGCCCGAGTGGCGGAATTGGCAGACGCAGTGGACTCAAAATCCACCGTTGGCAACAACGTGCGAGTTCGAGTCTCGCCTCGGGCACCATTCATGCAAGCGAGCGTTCAAGGGGGCTGCGGCCCCCTTTTTCGTGCCGAACTCGCGTGAGCGCGCGAAGCGTTAAGCAAACAGGCTTGTGGCCTGTTTGTAGCGGAGCGTGGCGAGGGCGCCACGCGCCCGAAGCCTGGAGCTTCGCGAAGCGAAGGCCCTTCGAGTCTCGCCTCGGGCACCATACATACAAGCGAGTGTTCAAGGGGGTCAAGGCCCCTTTTTCGTGTACGTAATGTGATAACGTGCTGTACGTGTTATTATTCGCAAGGCGTTGTTCCCGCAATGCCCTAAAGAGGAGCCTGAGGGTTCCCACCTTTTGGCGCCAATGAGCAGCTGACTGGTCATACAACTTAGATTCCCTTCCTCAAATCGAGGAGGTCTATGTGTACGACCTGGTTGCTGAGAAGCGCCGGGTTATTTTTTTATGAATGGAGGTAGGGAAAATAGCTAAGTCTGATGACACCCGCATCAACGACGAGATCACTGCATCTTCGTGTCGTTTGATTGGCGTCGATGGCTCTCAGCTCGGCCTGTTCGCCATCCGCGATGCCCAGCGCGTCGCCGACGATCAGGGTCTCGACCTGGTCGAGATCGCTCCCAACGCGGAGCCGCCGGTCTGCAAGGTCATGGACTACGGTAAGTTCAAGTACCAGCAGGCCATGAAGGCCAAGGCTGCTCGTAAGAACCAGTCCAAGGTCGAGGTCAAGGAAATGAAGTTCCGACCCAAGATCGACGTTGGCGACTACGAGACCAAGAAGGGCCACGTTCTGCGTTTCCTCAAGAAGGGCGCACGCGTTAAGATCACCATCATGTTCCGCGGCCGTGAGATGGCTCACCCGGAGCAGGGCCTTAACGTTCTCGAGCGTCTCGCCGAGGATCTCAAGCCTTACGCTACGGTCGAGTCCAAGCCTAAGATGGAAGGCCGTAACATGCTTATGCTGCTCGCCCCGATTAAGGGCGCCTTCGATGAGGATAAAGCGGCAAGCGATAGCAAGTAACTAGTGTTCTGTAACCGATTAAGGAGTATTTCATGCCTAAGATGAAGTCCCACAGCGGCACCAAGAAGCGTTTCCGCAAGACTGGTACCGGCAAGCTTATGCGCGCCAAGGCTTTCAAGAGCCACATCCTGAGCAAGAAGTCCACCAAGCGTAAGCGTGGCTTCCGTCAGGAGACCGAGATCGCCGCTGCCGACCGTAAGGTCATCAAGTCGCGTCTCGCCTAAGTTCGCGTTCCCGTTTTCGTTTTACCATCTAGGAGTTGATAGAACATGGCACGTATTAAGCGCGCTGTTGCCGCCAAGAAGAAGCGCCGTACCGTTATGCACCGTGCGAAGGGTTACTACGGTGCCGCTTCGCGTACTTACAAGCATGCTAAAGAGCAGGTCCAGCACTCCCTGCAGTATCAGTATCGTGATCGCCGCAACAAGAAGCGCGAGATCCGTTCTCTCTGGATTACCCGTATCAACGCTGCTGCTCGCCTGAACGACATCTCTTACTCTCAGTTCATGCATGGCCTGAAGGTTGCCGGCATCGAGCTCGACCGCAAGGTCCTGGCTCAGATGGCTTACGAGGACATCGAGTCCTTCAACGAGCTGGCCACCATCGCCAAGAAGGCTCTCGAGGCTTAATAGATTCTCTTGAATCGTTAGGGGAGTGTCGCGTTGTGCGCGGCGCTCCCTCTTTTTATCTGAAGCGCGGTTTACATTGCTAAAAGCGCGGGTAGATAAACGCTTACAGGTGACCGATCTTTATATATCTCTTAACCGAAGGGTCATCATCTGATACGTGCGGTCTTGCTGCACTCGACTTTCTACTTCCTATATAGAAAGCCATGTATTGTGTAGGACTTGTGAAGAGTGGAATTGACGTCCCACACGGCTTCGCGGTCTGGCAATATATCTCCTTGCCGCGCGGCCCGGTCGGACCGGATCAGCCGCC